>JAETNT010000125.1 GCA_021772025.1 Enterocloster bolteae
AGCAGTATATTCCTCCCCGGATGTACGTTGCCCTGGGTCAAGATATCGGCTATCCCCACCGACCGGGACTGGGAAAATATCGGCAGGATGATATTGAAGTATTCCGCCAGCAGTGTTGATTCCATTACCCCTCCCGATATATTCAGGGATGTTATGGATGTAGTGCGAAAGCATTGCCAGATTGACGATATGGATAAATTTACGGCCGGCCTTGTTTCCTGCCTGGAATCGAACGGCCTTTCCATACCAATGGAACGCATACAGCCCTCCCTTTCTTCCTTGCTTGCGCCGGATAAGCTAAGATGCTGCCGGCATGCCATTGATTGGGAAGACGCGGTAGGCCAGGCCTGCGACATACTTATTAAATCGGGGGATGCCACCGAAGAATTCCGGGAATCCGCTATATACAGCGTGAAAAAAGCGGGCCCATATGTGGTTATAATGCCGGGGGTGGTTCTGGTACATGGGGATATTGGAAAAGGGGTGAAAAGATTATCCATGAGTATGGTCACATTGGAGGAGGGGGTTTGCTTCCATCATCCGTCCAATGACCCGGTACAACTGATTTTCTGTCTTGCCCCCATTGACAATTGGTCTCATATTCATGCCCTTAGAGGGCTTTTGAACTTATTGGAACATATAACTGTACAGACTCTTTGCGAAGCGGACTCACCGCAAAAGCTGTATGAATATTTGAAAGAAAGCGGTGAATCACCATGTCTATGAAGAATTATGTAAGTGCGGAAACTACCGCGCTAAATCAATGCGCGGGAAGCTGGGAAGAGGCTGTCCGCCGCGCCGGCCGGCTGTTGGAGAAGGCGGGAACTATTAAAGAGGCGTACACAAACGCTATGGTTACACTGGTAAAAGAGTTGGGCCCCTACATCGTCGTTATGCCAGGGGTTGCGTTGGCCCATGCCAGGCCGGCGGGGAATGTAAGGAAAAATAGTATTGCCATCTTAACTTTAAAGGAAGGGATAAACTTTGGCAATGAATCGAATGACCCTGTCTTCATAGTGTTTGCTGTTGCGGCATGTAACGATGACGAGCATCTGGATTTGTTTCAGGCAGTGGCGGAATTTCTCTCAAGAGAAGAAAGCGTGGAACAGCTTATGAATGCCAGGACATTCCAGGAAATCGGGTTTTAGTAAACGAAGGGAAAGGAGTATTCTTATGGAACAAATGCTTGACAAATTAAAAGGCGGCCTAATTGTTTCCTGCTATGCAGGGTATGATTTTAATAAAGAAATGGGCGTGCCACAGACGATGGCTTGTATGGCGCAAAGCTGTATTGCAGGCGGAGCAAAGGCGATTCGTACAAACTGGGAAAATGTTGAGGCCGTAAAGGCGGCTGTGGATGTGCCGGTAATCGGTATAAAGAAAGTATATCGGAGCGGCGATATGGTCACCGGCGACTTCCGCATCACGCCCACTTTAAAAGAGGTGGAAGAACTATTAAGGGCAGGCGCGGACGGGATTGCCATAGATGGAACCATGCGGGAAAGGTACGATAACCTGACATTGGAGGAGTTTATTCAGACAATTAAAAAGGAATTTGGTATTTTTATCATCGCAGATATTTCTACCGTGGAGGAAGGGGTTGCAGCATGGAAGTATGGGGCGGATATGGTAGGAACTACCCTGTCGGGATATACCCCCTATTCGAAAAACCCATTGCCCTTTGGGCAGCTTCCAAGTCCGGAGCCTGATTATGAAATTATCCGCGGCTTGCGTGAGGCGGGGGTGGAACATATTGTGGCGGAGGGGCGGATTACCGATGGGGAAAAGATGCGGAAAGCACTGGATGCAGGCGCCCATAGCGTGGTGATTGGAACGTCGATTACAGAACCGCGCAAAATTGTTAAAACAATACTTATGGATGCAGGAGTATAACAAGGATTCAGAGAAGGAGGAGCTTATGGAGGCATGGCAAAAGTATTTTAAAGTGATGAATGAAGTAGTGGAAAAAGCGTACAAGACCCAAGGGGAGAATATTATGGAGGCATCCCGTATCCTGGCCGAATGCACAAAGAAGGACGGTTTAATCCATGTATTCGGATGCGGGCATTCCGGACTTGTTACTGAAGATGTATTTTGGCGCAGTGCGACTTTGGCCAATGTACATGCAATCTTTGAATCAGCGGTATCCGGTATCAATGAGATAACCAAAACCAGCTATTTGGAAAAAGTGGAGGGCATTGGAAGAGTGATTTTTGAATATAACCGCATTGCGCCCCCGGATGCGCTCATATGCTTTTCCAACTCGGGCAATAATGCGGGAACGGTGGACATGGCTCTTACAGCGAAGGAAAAAGGGATTCCGGTAATCGCTTTTACCAATGTGGAATACGCAAAGCAGCTAACAACCCAGCATTCCAGCGGAAAGAAGTTAAAGGATATTGCGGATGTGGTCATTGACAATTGCTCTTTAATCGGCGATGCCGCGGTAGAATTGTCCGGGCTGGACGTTAAAGTAGGGGCAACTTCTACTATTCCGGTAGTATATCTTTTGGCCGCGCTTTTGGTGCAGACGTGCGATAATCTTTTACAGGATGGAATTGTGCCGGATGTGTATTACAACGGTCATCTGGCTTATGAGCGGGATGACGTGAAAGAACATAATGATGCCCTGGTGAATAAGTATTATCGGCGGATGAGGAACCTGTAAGGAATGGGGAGATATTTCCGTATAGATAAACGTTGCGAGACGGATACGAAACGACGGGGAACCGAAAATATTTATTCGAAAGGAAGAGGATATCATGAAAGAACTTAGAGTACTGACTGTATGCGGTGCAGGAGTGGGCACAAGTACGCTGCTGCGTATGAATATTAACGATGCTTTCAAGTCTTTTCAACTCCCATTCCATGTAAAAGTGGAAAATACCAGCCTGTCACGTGCCAAAGGCACATCCTGCGATTTGGTTGTGACCTTTGAAAGCTTTGCGGCGGATGCCCATAAGTTTTGCCGGGATGTAATTGTGATTCAGAATCTGATGGACAAAAAAGAACTTACGGAAAAAATACGTGAGTATTTGACAAGCAAGAATATGATTTGATGGATTTCGTTGGCGCGTATGTGCATATCCGCTCTTCGCAGAGGGGCGGATGCCGCCACAGCGGGTGAGCCGCCAAATGTCGGATGGAAACTGCTGATACATAAAATAAGGAGGAAGATACTATGAATGCTTTATCGGGAATTGTTTATTTTATCACAACCTATATATTTAATCAGCCTTTTATTCTTTTGGGCCTGGTAGCTATGGCAGGGTTGATTTTGCAGAAAAAGCCTTTGCAGGATGTAATTACCGGGTCTTTAAAGACAGGCGTCGGTTACTTGATTCTATCCCAAGGAACTTCGCTGCTTGCGGGCATTGTTATGCCCATTGCGGATATACTTAATAAAATTTTTCATGTGGAGGCATCCGTATCGGGGATGGGGCAGGTCGCCTTTGAAGCGGAATGGGCATCTTCCATCGCTTTAATCATGGTGGTGGGATTTGCCGTCAACTTGCTTTTGGCCCGTTTTACCAAATTTAAATATGTATACCTGACAGCGCATCAGACATATTTTATCGCTCTCGTTTATTTGGCTTTAGCCGTTGAAGTGATTATGAACCCCAATAAAACTATGTTGATTGTGGCTGGAGGGATTCTTCTAGGTATTTATTGTACTTTAAGCCCGGCTCTTGTACAGCCTTTTATGCGTAAGGTTACCGGCACTAATGACCTGGCCTATGGCCATACTACTTCTTTTGGCGTTATTGTAGGGGCACTGGTGGGAAAGGCATTCCGGAAGCATGAAAAGGAATCTTCCGAAGATTTGAAGATACCGGAAAAGCTTTCTTTCTTAAAGGACATTACTGTTTCTACAGCTATTATCATGACAATACTCTATCTGGCCGGGGTTACATTGGCCGGCCCGGCATGGGTGGAGGAAAATGTCAGCGGCGGTACTGCGGCTTATATGTACGCTATATCCCAGGGGGTTATGTTTGGCGTAGGCATTACTATTGTTTTAACCGGCGTTAGTATGATGATTGCGGAAATCACGGAAGCGTTTAAAGGAATCTCCGAAAAAGTGGTGCCGGATGCTGTTCCTGCTTTGGATTGCCCTGTTATCTTCAACTTTGCTCCGACAGCGGTAATGCTTGGATTTTTAAGCTGCCTGGCGACCGTTATCCTTTGTGTAGTATTATTTGGGGCTATGGGCTTATATGCGCTGACCCCTCCGGTTATTACATGCTTTTTCGGCGGCGGCCCGGCGGGCGTATTCGGGAATTCCACAGGGGGATGGAGAGGAGCCATTTTGGCCGGGATTACAGCCGGATTGATGCTGAGCATTGGCCAGGCGATGACGGTAGGCTGCCTGTCCACTACAATCGCAGATTTTGCCAGATGGTCCAATGACTTTGATTATTCTGTTTTTACCTGGCTGTTCCAGCAGATTTTGAAGTTGATATTCTGATATGGTTATGTGTTAATTCGAAGGCTGCCGCTCCACGAATGAAAATTTGGGAGCGGCTGCTTTGATGGAAACAGGCAGGGAAGATGCTCTCCCCTGCCCGATAAATTTTGGCCGATTATTTGTTTCAGTTTAGTTTCCTAGCCCAGGATGATATCTATTTTCTTCGAAGGCGCATCCCCATTGGAAGCGGTTATTGTTAAGATATCGCTGGCTGCATCATAAAAATCTTTCGCCGGGAACTGTCCGTTTGGAGTTGTCACGGCAGCCTTTTCAATATCCAGATGCTTGGAATTCCACCTGATATCCAGAGTGATTTCTTCTTTTTCCACATCATAAGTCCAAATATGAATCTGCTTTTTATCCTCTTCATAGGACAGATTGCGCACCATGCCGGTGCAGGAGAGGATATAAGGCATGTCATCCCCGAGACAAGGCTGGAAGGGCAGATAATAGTCGAGTCCGATGCCGAAATCCGGCCCTCCTACATATTGGTAGGCCAAGGGGCTGCGCACAGCTTTGAGGAAGAGGGCCGCAAAGCGGATGATATAGACGCTGTTCCGTTCACCCAGTTTATCGATAGGTTCCCTCCCTTCATAACTGCATTCCAGGCCGATATGGATGCCGCGGTAAGGGTTCACCTTTTCCTGGTAATCCATTTCAGTTTGAAGGATAATTTTGAAAAACTGCATGAATGTGGGGTCGCCGGTGACCTTGCTCAGATAAGGCAGGCAATCCACATAGTCATTAAT
>JAETNT010000126.1 GCA_021772025.1 Enterocloster bolteae
AACGGATAACACTTGATTATCTATTACTTAATTCGCTATCTAAATCCAATGGATAACTACCAATTATCCAACCTTTCAAAAATATCTGCAGATAAAATTCTAGAATAAAACAGCTCCAAGTCCTTAACAGCTCCAAGTCTGTTCCAAATCATTCATTTTATCGATATTATTATACCTTATCTTCCCTCTCTTGTGAACCCTTTTCCGACATATTCCTACTTTTTTCTACGCAAAACTAAGCCTTTTTCATATTTCCCAAAGGCCGCCTTTCGTATATTCACAATTTTAATATTACGCCGCCGCTAAGATTCTCATTCTGTTTCTCGGGTGGAGTCTTTTCAGGATTTCCATCTGGACATTGGATGCAATGTGCAGGTAAATCTGAGTAGTCTTTATTGAGCTATGTCCCAGGATCTTCTGGATATACATAATGTCCACCCCTTCTTCCAATAAATAGGTAGCTACGGAGTGGCGGAACATATGTGGAGTGATGTGGACTGCGGCACCGGAGAGACGGGCGTATTTCTTAATCATCAGGCGGATGGACTGCTCGGTAAACCGCCCTCCTAAACGGTTTAAAAAGAAAAAGCCGCTGCTGTCCTTTGGAAAGTGCGCTTTTCTGGCCTTGTCATACTCTCTCATAAGCTTTAATACGTCTTCATTTCCAATTTGGACATAGCGCTCTTTCCCTCCTTTCCCCATTATGTTTATGATTCCCCGCTCTAAATCGATTGCCTCTCTTTTCAGGTTTGAAAGCTCATAAACCCGGACACCGGTGGCAAAAAGCATTTCCACAATCAGCAAGTCCCGGCAGATGGAGGCGGATGGATCTCTATCGTTTTTTACCGTGTACATGTAATTTAGCAGCCTTTCAATGTCACCTCTGGGAATGATCCTGGGCAAGACTTCTGTTTCTTTAAATTTTACCTTTATTTTGCTAAATGGATTAAGGCACGGCAGACGCTCTTCTTCCTCTAAGTATTTGTAAAATGCTTTTAGACTGGCAATTTTCCTTTTTACTGTTTTCTGCTTATAGGCTTTATGAAGGCTTGTAATGTAATCCTCAATTCTGCTCCGCTGCAGGGGCTCATCCCTTGCAAAGCTTAAATATTGGCTTAAATCGATCCGATATGCTTTTAAGGTATTGTGATTTAATTCCTTCCGGTATCTGCAAAATTCCAGATACCTCTCCATCTCTGCTGCCATGTTCATATTATGTTTTCTCCTTTCTGTTCCTGAATCTTTATGCGCCCGGCCGTTAACGTCCCTTCAAAGTGAAAAGCCTGGCTCATTTGAATCCGTAAATCACTGCCGCCTATCGGGCGGCAGATGCGGCAAATAGAAAAAGAGACGCTGCAAAACCATTATCAATCCGCTTAAGCCTATTGACATCAGTTTTGCAGCGTCCCCTGTTCCGCAAATATTATTGAAAACAGACGCTCTGCATTTTAATGACCTATGTCCACCAACACGATACTGGAATCTCCCTTCCGTGCCTGCTCTAAAACAGCCTGAGCCAGCACCTGAAATGTTCCATGAGAAGACGACGCTCCTGAGATGGCGGCAATTTCTCCCTCGCCCTGTCCTTCCAGAAGCTGGCCTGCGTAATAACGGGTGTACTCATTGGGATAGGTTCCGTTGGCGTGGAGCATGGTCTGCATATAGGTGTTATCCCAGCTCTTAATGAAGCCGCTGGCATTCTCCGCATTATATTCTACAGAGACAATGTTCCCGCCCTTTACTAAAATGGTGATATATTCCTTCCAGCCGTGGCTGAATTCAGATACCTGGGCAGTATAATATCCATCCTGAAGCCCCTCCTGCTCCCCGCAGGCTGTCAGCAGCGATGCCATCAGCAGCAGGCTTAAAAATATAGCAAAAATCCGTTTCATCTGCTCCCCTTCTCCTTCAAAGTAAATTTTCGTACTCGGGACTGAAGCGCCTCGGCCTCTTTTGCCAGAGAACCGCTGGAGTGCTCTGTCTCCTCGGCATTTTGCAGATTGCGGTCTGCAATGGAAGAAATAGCGGCAATCCGCTCCTCCATAGCGGTCAGAGCAATTTCCTGCCCCTGTACCGCCGCTGCCAACTGATCAGAGATTGTACTGATCTGTGTGGAAACATCAGCGATTGCGCGGAGAGAATCAGCTGTATCCGCAGTCATCTCCACACCGGTTTGGATAATTGCTTTGGTGTTGCTAACCATATCTGTAGCGCTTTTTGCGGCTTCCGCACTCTTAGCGGCCAGCTGCTTTACCTCATTTGCCACAACTGCAAAGCCTTTTCCGGCAGCCCCGGCATGGGCCGCCTCCACAGAGGCGTTGACAGCCAGGATATTCGTTTGGAATGCAATGTCTTCAATGTCCTTCGCGATTTTTGTAATTTGCTGTGCATTGGCGCTGATGTCATCCATGGCGGAGGATAAGGCCGCCATCTGCCGGTTAGCGCTTTGGATGCATTGGGCGATCTCCTCCGTCTGGGAACGGGTCTGATCGCTGCTTTCCGTGACATCGGCCAGCCGATCCTTCACATGGGTCACCTCATGAACCAGCTCTTCGGTAGACTGGTTCTGCTCCAGAGACGCCTGATGCAGATGTGCGGACTGTCCGCTTAATTGCGCCGCCATATCTGTAAGACGGTCTGCGGCGGCGCGGAACCCAAGGAGCATTTCGTTCATTGATTCAATGATGGTATGCAGACTGCCCCGGATCAGCACAAAGTCACCTTTGTACTCCACCTGGGGCTCAGTACGCAGATCGCCGCCTGCAACCCGGGTCAATACCTGCTGAATATCAGATATGTATCGGTTCATGCTTTCCAACGTGGCATCCAGCGTCTGTGTCATGACCTCCAGCTCATCACCGGTATTAACGGGGAGCACATCCGTGTGCAGATCACCGTTGGAGAGGGCCACCATTCGATCCGTTACGCGCTTCACCGGATGGGAAATGGAACGGGCAAGGCGCAGAACCAGGAGTATAGAGACCACTAGAACCGCCAGGGTTGTCAGGATTGACACAAGCATCGCCGCATTAATGAAATGGCTGTAATCCGCCTTGGGAATTTGGATAACCAGCGACCACTGTGTCCCGCGAATAGGCGAAAATGCCACCAGCATCTGCTCCCCGTCAATAGGAAATTCTGTTGCCCCCGTTTCTCCGGTGGTTACTCGCTCCACCGCATCCCTGTTGCCGTTATTGAGTTGAACCAGCGAGCTCTTGTTAAGGGCCAGAGACTGGTTGGGATGGCCGGTAACGATGCCCTCCCGGTTGACCATATAGGCCATACCGCTTCTTCCTAAATTGATGCTGCTGATAACATCATTAAGAGTGTCATATTTATATACGCCCATCACATAGAGAACTGTCTCTCCGTTCTCTTTCACCGGCGCCCCCATTGTAATGCCCAGCTTGCCCTGATAGGCGGTAGAGGAATCTATCGTCAAATTATCTGTTTCCTTCAAAAGCGCCAAAAAACCGCTGTCCATACTTTCCGGCGCGCCGTCAATCCCCTGTACCAGCTGCCCGTTCAAGTCATACAAAGCGATTGTATAAAGTTCATAAATCTCTGCCGCTTCTTCCAGTACCGCCCTGCGGTTCTCCACAGTTGCAGCAGTATCCGGACGGGATAACTCCCTTCCGTCCGAGCCGGTGGCAGCCACCACATTCATCCGGGAATCTCCGGCAATGGCCATCATGCGATCCGCCAGCATATGGATGTTGGCCTCCACTGTCTTAGCCGACTGCCGGGCCATTGGCTGAAGGCTGTCCAACAAGATGTTGTTGGCAAGCGACTGCATGGAAAGGGCCATAATAACGCAGCATACGACCACCAAAATCAGGATATTAAATGTAGTGTTTCTCAATATCCTTCCATCCAGACTCCGTTTTATCCCCCGGCTGGCGAGGGAGTCCTCTTGCTTTTCAGTCACGTCTTTTTCGCTCCTTTTTCTATCGAATTTTGTTGATATATAGAATAAAAGCCGCTCGTTTTTCTGTTCATGAACTTTATGCCATACTAAACAGATGGACGATAGACTTTGAAAAACAGTATACCACAAATTGCAAGCAAAAGGAAGTTCCTTTTAAAATATCAAAGTATAGTAGTAACATTCTGACGGGTCGAGACAGCCGGAAATTTTGCCGGGAAACCGACATTTCCACTTTCTCGGAATTGTGGTAAAATAAGAGCGGCAATCCATTCGAAAATTTTGGAGATATATGAAGCTATGCAATATAGAACAGACGACCGCATATGATGGTAAGCTGCTCGTCTAGCGGAAATAGAAGCAGCAAATTTGAGTTTGGGAGGATAAATGTGATGTGTAAGTTATTGTTAGTCAGGCCGTCTAGGCAATATGCTGAACAAGTTATGGCCTATAAAGAAGAAATGGAACAAAATGGAGATAGCTTTGATGGTTGTGCAGGACTTGAAGATGTCCATTCTTTTGAAGAATGGATTGATTTTGAAACCAGACTAAAAACAAAATATAAAGATGAATATGTTCCATCAGAGATATTTTTAGCTATAAGGCAAAAAGATAACCAGGTTGTCGGTATGATTGATTTTCGTCATCCACTATCTGACTTCCTTTTTAATTTTGGCGGCAATATTGGATATAGCATTCGTCCTTCAGAACGGCAGAAAGGCTATGCGTCTGAAATGCTCAGATTGATTTTACCTATTTGCCATGAGTTTGGAGAAAACAGAGTTTTATTAACCTGCGATAAAAATAATAAAGCGTCACAGAAAACGATTATAAAAAATGGAGGTGTGTTGGAAAAAGAAATCATTGACACAGCAGGATTAAGCAAAAGCGGTATTATTCAACGATATTGGATTTCAATATGAGAGGGGATGCGGACAAATTTCCGGGCTCCTTAAAGGCTCCGAAGGTAGCTGAATCAGTATGTATCCGCACGATATGAGATCGTTTGTCCGCATCCCCTCTCATCATCTAATTTGATTAGGCGTTTGCGAAACGCCAGAGCCCGCATAAATACGGGATTCTTTTTGTTATAAAATAGAACAACTCCTCACAGGTTTGTGGTAAAATTGAGATGTCCAGTAACAATTCACCAT
>JAETNT010000031.1 GCA_021772025.1 Enterocloster bolteae
CTTGGAGTGAAAAACTCCAATCTATCAAAAATCGCATGTGAATTATAGTGAATTACTCCAACTCGCAAAGGGCTGGAGTAATTTTGTATCTAACCGCATTAATATTTGGCGCTTACTTTAGTACAAATCGTTTGATGGTATGGCATTTGTATGTCTTAAATGCGATTTCAGGATTAATGAATACAGTGCAGCAACCGGCATCAGAAGTTGCTATGACGCTTATCATTCCCGAAAAGTATTATCAGAAGACAAGTGGTCTTCGCTTTTTGTCAAGGTCGCTTATATCCATATTAAATCCTCTGATTGCTACAGCATTGTATTCTTTTATAGGACTTAATGGTGTGATAGCAGTAGATATCGGTAGCTTTATAGTCGCATTTATAGCATTGCAGTTTTTCATTAGTATTCCGGAAAGCAATCATGAACGAAAAGAAAGTGTACTTGTTCTTGCTAAAGAGGGAATTGGTTTTTGAAAGACAATCCAATGATTATGATGCTGATTTTATTTATGGCAGGTGTTAATCTGGTGGCATCCGCTTTTGATGCAACATTACCGGGTTATGTGCTTCCCAATCCCAAAGGTGGTCAGTCTGTTCTCGGAATTGTTACTTCTTGTTCCGGTGTGGCTATGATTATTGCAGTCTGATTGTTTCAGTTTTACCTAAGCCTAAGGATAGAGTTAAAGTTATTTATTTGACAATGTTGTTTTCGTTAGGGACTGAAAATTTTTTATTGGCTTTTTGTAGAGAACCGATATTATGGTGCATTGGACAGATCATTGGTTGGATTCTTGTACCTGTTATGAGTGCTAATTTGGATGTGATTCTTAGGAGTGTCATCCCGGTAGAATTGCAGGGACGTGTTTATGCGTGCCGTAATACGCTTCAGTTTTTTACTATCCCGATTGGATTGTTTTTGGGTGGTTTTATGGTAGATAATATATGCGAACCACTTATGGTCACATATGGCGATTTATCAATTCTAAAAACACTTTTTGGTACAGGAAAAGGTTCCGGTGCGGCACTTATGATGTTTATACTTGGGGTAAGTGGAAGTATAATTTGTATTCTTACAGGTAGGAAATTAAAAAAGTATCAGTATAACGAAAAGTAACTACATTTTTGGGGAGCGATTATCTAACATTTTATATTTACTACAAGGGTGTATTATTTATTTTATATGGCAGGCAGTTCATGGGATTGCCTGCCATATGTGATATTATTTCAGAAGGTACATGGTAAATACTTGTCCTTAAAATCGCAAGATATATGAAAATCGGAATAAAATATTCTGCTATAATGCAGAGAGAAAGGAGGAAGCTGCAATGCCGGAGAATATCAAAAATGTAATGGCGGCAATCGACTATATCGAAAGCCACCTGCACGAAAAATTGGACTTGGAAACAGTTGCAGGGGCTGTACATTATTCAAAATATCATTTACACCGAATGTTTACAGGTACGGTAGGGTTGACAATCCGGACTTATGTACAGCGCCGCCAGTTAACCGAAGCCGCAAAACTGCTGGTCCTTTCCCGCCGGCCAATCCTCGAAATTGCGCTTTCTGCCGGATATGAGAGCCAGCAGTCCTTTACGGATATTTTCAAAGCCATGTATAAAAAATCCCCTAACCAGTACAGGGCGGAGGAAGAATTTTATCCATTGCAGCTAAGATGTGTCTTGAACGAAAATCCTATAAATTTAGAGGAAAAAGAATGGCAGAAGAAAATCGTCTTTGCAACACAGGAAGATATACCGAAGTGGATAGAACTGGTGCGCCTTGTCATTGACGGTTTCCCACACCTGGACGAGAAGCAATACCTTCAACAGCTGCAGGAGTATATCAGAAATAAGCGTGCTTTGATTTTGAAAGATGCGGATACGGCAATCGGGATTATGGCATTTAATGAGGCGACGGGGAGTATTGATTTCTTTGGAGTACACCCGCAGTATCGGAAAAGGGGGATAGCGGAAGCATTTTGTGAAAAGGCATTGTATGAACTTGCACATTCCTCACAGATTAGCGTAACGACTTTCAGGGAGGGCGACAAGGCAGATACAGGCTATCGGAAGGTATGGGGAAGCCTTGGTTTCGCCGAAGCGGAATTGCTGACTGAATTTGGTTATCCGACACAACGGTTTATACTTCGCCGGGAAAAAGAGGAGGGCAGAGAAAATGAATGATTTCAATCCACTAGCGCAAAACTTTACAATAAAATCGCTGCTGAAATTTGCATTTCCAACAATTTCGATGATGATATTCATGGGGCTATATACAATCGTTGACACAATTTTTGTAGCACGATTTGTAGATACAAATGCACTTTCGGCATTGAATATTGTCTGCCCTGTTATCAATTTGATTGTCGGTCTTGGAACTATGCTTGCAACAGGAGGAAACGCGATAGTAGCCCGCAAAATGGGAGCAGGAGAACAAAAAAGAGCGGCACAGGATTTTACGCTGATTATCTCAGCAGGCATTTTGTCAGGCGTATTGATTGCAGTCTTGGGAACCGTTTTTACCCCCAGGATTGTCTGGACACTTGGAGCGAGTAGTATTTTATTTCCATACTGCAAAATATACCTTTTTATCCTGCTGTTATTCACACCCGCAAGCATCCTGCAAGTACTTTTTCAAAATTTAATTGTAACAGCGGGACGCCCCGGAATAGGTATGGTGCTTGGCATAAGCGCGGGAATCACAAATATTTTACTGGACTATATTTTTGTGGCGTCATTACAAATGGGAATTAAAGGGGCGGCGCTTGGTACAGGTATTGGCTATATGATACCGGCGGTGATTGGATTATGGTTCTTTTCCGCAAAGAAAAGCCGCCTGCATTTTAGAAAGCCAGTCATAGATTTTTCCATATTGGCTGAAAGCTGCACCAATGGTTTTTCGGAAATGGTAAGTCAGGCGGCAACAGCGGTTACAACATTCCTTTTTAACCGCATTATGATGAAACTGCTTGGAGAAAGCGGAGTTGCGGCAATCACTATCATTATCTATTCTCAGTTTTTATTGAGTGCCCTTTTCATAGGTTTTTCTATGGGAGTAGCCCCTGTCATCAGCTATAACTATGGGAAGCAGGACAAAAAGCAGCTAAAGAATGTATTTTCTATTTGTATGTGGTTCATTATCTTTGTTTCTATCGCTGTTTTTGCAATAGCCTTCACGTTTGGTTCACCATTGGTTGGTATTTTTGCGGAAAGGGGAACGGCTGTTTATAAGATTGCGCGAAATGGTTTTTTGATTTTCCCCTTCAGCTTTCTGTTTTGCGGGCTGAATATTTTTACCTCTGCCGCGTTTACAGCACTATCAAATGGGAAGCTGTCAGCAATTTTGTCATTCCTGCGGACTTTCGGACTGATTACAGTGCTGCTGCTTACATTGCCGAATATTTTGGGGGTAACGGGGGTATGGCTTGCAGTACCGGTAGCAGAGCTAATCACCATGATTGTAGCGCTGATTTTTCTTTATCAGAACAGAGAATAATTTTGAATATTGGGCAAAACAGGATATAAAGACATTTTTTAATAGAGAGGGATTTCGCCTTCATAATTATCGGCTCTTTCCAACAGAGGACCTTTCGCGCCCATTGTAAAAGCAATATTACTGCTTCGAATAGATAAAAGTTTCATTCCAATCTCTAAATTAAGAAAGTCTAATATCTGCTGATTAAGCGGAATTACACCATTCTCTAAAATATTCACCCAACAATAAAACCGTCCTTTGCATTTAATAAATTCGCCCTCTGTGATCTGATAATTCTGCAGAACCGGATTATCAGTAAGAATATGTCCTAACTTTGACGGCTCTAACAATCCTTTTCTAGTTACACAAAAGCCGCCGATGACCTTGCTTCCGGTAAAAAGATAGACTTTTCCCTCTGCTGCGGCATTGTATTCTGTAAGGGCCTGTGTTGGAAGATGGATTGTCAAATCATTTCGTATCAATGATTTCCCGAAAATAAATTTGCCGCCTTTGTTCATCTGTGGCATATAGTATCAACTCCTTTTCTTAAAAGTGGAAGTCCACTATACCATAAGAAAATTCAAATATCACTAAGGCTCTCTAAAAGAAAGCCATTATTTTGCCGGGAGTCACGATTGGTGATGGAATTTAATTTGCAGTAATGAGTAGAACGCCGCATGTTCCCGTTGGAAAATAAGCAGTTATATGGTAATATTATAAAAGCAAAGATAAAAACACAACGCAAGGCAATCTTGCAGAACTGGTAGGTAGTCCAGTCGCACCGGTATGGTGTAAGTAGCCCTCCCTCCTTAGGGTCGTCCATTCTTTGTTTGTTACAATTATGCGCGGGTAATGAGGAAAATAGGACAGGTGGACACGTAACTTCATTTATGCAAATTACAGGGACAAATGGAATATTTGACGAATACCGCGACAGCCGTAAGGAATTAAGGAGGAATTGTCATGGACAAAGTTTCGGGAAAGCTGACAGTATTTTTCGAAGACCCATTTTGGGTGGGAGTGTTTGAACGAGTATCGAATGGAAGGTTATCTGCATGTAAGGTTACATTTGGAGCAGAACCGAAAGACTATCAGATATATGAGTTCCTTTTGAAAGATTACGATCAGTTACGATTTAGTCCGGCTGTGGCAACTGATGTAAAAGCAGCTGGCTGTAATCCAAAACGGGTACAGCGTGAGGTACGGAAACAGGTACAGAATACCGGGATAGGAACAAAATCACAGCAGGCTTTGAAATTACAGCAGGAGCAGTTGAAAACGGAACGCCAGGCCAAGGGTAAAGAACAGAGAGAAGCCGAGAAACAGCGGCAGTTTGAACTGAAGCAGCAGAAAAGGAAAGAAAAGCATAAGGGCAGGTAGTTCTTTTTGTGGGGCGTCTGTTACCAGCAGGCGCTTCTCTTAATATTTGCGGGAGGTTTAACATATGAAAAGAGAATTAAGTATTGCAAGATGTGGTCTTGCGTGTTGTTTATGCTCAGAAAATGTGAAATGTCATGGCTGCGGCTCAGATGAATGTCCGGATAATGATTGGTGTGAGAATAAAAAATGTTCAATGGAAAAAGGAATAACACACTGTTATATGTGTGAAACAGACTGTAGAAAAGGGCTGCTAAACAAAATTAAGCCATATGGTTTCACGCTGTTTATGAAACGATATGGAGAAGAAAGACTATTGGATTGTTTAGAAGAAAATGAGAGAAATGGGATTGTTTACCATAGAGAAGGCATGAATGGAGATTATGATGAAACTGGTTTACACGAAGAGATTGTTTTGATGCAATCCTTTGAAACTGATTTCATAACCTTGTTTGGAGGCAAATTAGCAGAAAAGAGGTGTTTGAATTGTATACGATATTTCAAAGAACCAAGATATCCGAACCAGCTTTGTTTGGTCCATCGGATACCACCCAAAGAATAGAAAATTTTCCGGAAATTTGTGTTTCCACTTTTTCTGAAAATATTATTAAGAAATTTTCTTCTTTAAAAGGTGCGGAAAAAATAGCAGAACTTTACTCTGCAAACGGAGTATTGCCGGTTTACAAAATCGAATATAAGAACAGAGAGATTGCCTTTTACCGTTCCATGGTGGGCGCTCCCGCCTGTGTTTCCTGTTTTGAGGAAATCATTGCTATGGGCGCTAAAAAGTTTGTTTTGTTTGGCTCTTGCGGAGTGCTGGATGATAACAAGGTACAGGATCACATTATTGTCCCGGTTTCTGCAGTACGTGATGAGGGAACAAGTTATCATTACATAGCGCCTTCCCCGGAAATAGAAGCAGCTCCCCATTCTGTTCAGATATTAGAAAAGGTTTTAACAGATTGCGGCTATTCCTATGTAAAAGGCAAGACATGGACTTCTGACGCTATATACAGGGAGACCCGCGCTGCCATTGAGGAACGCAGGAACGAAGGCTGTATTGCCGTAGAAATGGAATGTGCTTCCATGCTGGCAGTTTCAAAATACAGACAGATTCCCTTTATCCAATTTTTGTATGGCGCGGATAATCTCAGTTCCGACTCATGGGAAATCCGGGATTTAAATTTGTATGGCCTTACCAATGCAGAAAAGTACATGGTTCTTGCCTTTGAATCTGGGCTTGCTATGGAAACGAAAAGTTGAAAAGGTGATATAAAATGAATATCAGAAAAGCCGATGTCCGGGATTTATCAAGAGTAGCCGAAATATATGTTTTTAATAACAGAGTAAATTATTTGCCCATATTTAAGGATGAAACTTTTTCATTTGGCGAATTACAGGTTGTTTCATTGGTGGATCAATATTTCAAAAAAGATGAAATAATCAGCAATCTATATGTGTTTGATAATGGGCTCATAAGAGGTTTTATCCAGATGAAGGAAACCGAGATTTGTAAACTATATGTCGATTCTTTTTTTCAAAATCAGGGGTTCGGAGACCAGTTAATTAAATATGCCATAAAGGAACTGGGGGCAGACCATTTATGGGCGCTGGAAAAAAATACGAGAGCAATTTCCTTTTATAAGAGATATGGATTTTACTTGACAGGAACAAAAAAGTTTGAAGAAGGAACGACAGAGTATATTGTCAAATTACTGCGAAAGTCCGCAGCTGGCAGCATGCGGGTTTCAATCGATGAATTTTAGCTAAGCATAGAAAGCGGTTTCCGAGGAAGCCGCTTTCTGCAGTATAAATGGAGGCTTATTCGTTTTCGTTGTATTCTTTAATAATTGTCGGAACCTGGGACAGCATATCATCTACGTCCTCAAATATAACGCTTTTGGTGGTACCCAATTTGCTGTCCCGGTTAATATGGGCTATAGAATGTTTGTCTGTTCGGCAATGGATGTAATTTTATTGGTACATTTTTTGACTTCCTGTACCGCAGATTGGAAATCATGGAATGTAATCTTCATCTCTTTAAAATGTGATTCTACTTCCAGGGAACTGTTCTTTAATCCTTCCACTTCGTCCCGGACCGCGTTTACTGATTTGGCAATATCACTTTTTATCTGTTCAAACTGCCCCGACACCTGATTAATTTTACAATACTTTTGTAATCTCCTAATTCCAATAAAATCAAGACATCCGAATCGTTGACCTGACGGATATACATCAGAAAATTGCATCAACCTGCACGTTGGTGGATAACAACATAATTAGTTGAGGATTGCTTAAGCCGCGGACTGCTTCCTGCAGGCTGCCGCTCTGACCCATACCAAAAAATTGTCTCACAGTTATACCCCTTTGTATTTTAGTTTTCTATAGCGCTATTTTTTCTTAATGCTTAGAAGATAGAGAATTAGAAAAGATGTAAATTGAAAGTTATTGTGTATAAGTTTGTATAGAATCGGATGATATAATTTGATACAGCAGTAAACTAGGTGAGAAGGGGCTTTTCACAGAAAATCAGGCAAAAAGAAAGGAGGAACCAGTTTCCGGCACAGGCGCGGCCAGCGGGAACTGGGAGGATATGGCAGAATATTTATCACCAGGTGTCTATGTGGAAGAATTTGATTCCGGATCCAAACCTATGGAGGGAGTGGGAACCAGCACAGCCGGATTTATCGGTTTGGCTGAGAGAGGTCCGGTGGAGGGAGTTCCTCAGCTTGTAACCAATGCCGCCGATTTCAGGAGGATTTATGGAGGCTATTTATCAGAGAATGAGTTTGGAGAATATCGGTTTTTGGCTTATGCAATCGAGCACTATTTTATTAACGGCGGTTCCCGCTGCTTTGTATCCCGTGTAGCCCCCAAGGACGCCAAGTGCTCCAAGGGCAACGCTCCTGCCATAGGGGAGGCAGTTCTTTCTGTAACCGCCAAAAACCCGGGAATCTGGGGAGACAGCATCCGCATTAATATTACCCCTGCCAGCAAGGCCAAAACACAGATTTTGGAGATTATTGACACGGCTGACGGAAAGAAATATTTAGTGAAAAACGGAGCCGGTTTCCATCCCGGAGATATTGTGGCTTTTAATGATCAGACAGAGATTATCTATAATCAGGTAGTGAAGAACCAGGATAACATTATTTCTTTTAAAGAAGAGTTTGACGAAAATGTAGTGGACAAAGGCCTGCTTCCCACTAAGGTTATTACCACCTGTGAGTTTGGAATGGAAGTCAGCTATGATGATGTGGTGGAGATCTATGATAATCTGTCTTTTAACATTGATGCTCCCAACTATATTGATAAGAAAACGGCGAAGTCTGATTTGGTGGAGGCACATTATACAGGACAGGCAGCAGATGAGATCCTTCCTCCTTTTGCACAGCTTGCAGGAGAGGGCAGAGCCGTTGCATCTGTAACATTAAGCGGCGGCAGTAACGGTTCTGTTTCAACCATTACGGCAGCTGATTTTATCGGCGAAGATCGGGGGGCAGGAAGAAGAAGCGGCATTCAGTCCTTCCTGGATAATGATGTGGTTTCCCTGATGGCGGTTCCCGGGGTAACGGATCCCAATGTGCAGCTGATGTTAGTTGCCCACTGTGAGAATACCGGAAGCCGGTTTGCGGTTCTGGACATCCCAAGAGACGCCAAGAAGGTAGACGAGCTCATTGCCCACAGAGATTTATTTGACAGCACCTATGCAGCCCTTTACCATCCGTGGCTGACCGTATTTGATCCTCTGGACAAAAAGAATTTTGCCATCCCGCCCTCCGGCTCTGTTTTGGGAATCTACGGCAGAAGCGACAATACCAGAGGCGTACATAAGGCTCCTGCCAATGAAGTGGTCAGAGGCTGTGTTGGCTTAGACTGCCAGTTTAATACCGGGGAGCAGGACATTTTAAATCCCAAGGGAATCAACCTTATCCGATCCTTTCCGGGACAGGGCATCCGCGTATGGGGGGCCAGAACTGCCAGCAGTGACGGAAGCTGGAAATACATCAATGTCCGCAGGCTTTTTATCTTTATTGAAGAGTCCATTAAGGCAAACACAAGCTGGGCAGTGTTTGAGCCGAATGACGAAGTTCTCTGGGTACGGGTTCAGAGAACCATCAGCGTATTCTTAAATAACTTGTGGAGAAGCGGATCTTTAGCAGGAACTTCCCCTGAGGAAGCCTTCTTTGTAAATATCGGCAGGAACACCATGAGCCAGGATGATATAGATAATGGACGCCTGATCTGCGTTATCGGCGTTGCACCGGTAAAACCGGCTGAATTTGTAATCTTTAGGATTTCTCAGAAGACTGCAGACGGAGAATAAAGATTTTGAAAGGAGAGAGGACAGATGGCAGGATATCCACACGCCAAATTTAGGTATAAAGTAGAGATTGACGGATTAGAAGCAGGAGGGTTTTCGGAGGTTACAGGTTTTGACGCCACCATAGAGCCTATAGAGTACAGGGAAGGCGATATGACCGCAGAGACTCCTATGAAGATTCCGGGGCTTAAGAAATACGGGAATATCACATTAAAACAGGGACTTACAGATTCCAAGGTTCTGTATGACTGGATTACCACCGGCATTAACGGCGAGATTGAGAGAAAGACCCTTACCATCACCTTGTTAAATGAGACTCAGGCCCCTGCTGCATCCTGGCAGATTATCAACGCATGGCCCACCAAATATACAGCTCCTGATTTTAATGCAACATCTTCTGAGATTGCAATTGAGTCCCTGGAAATCGTACATGAGGGGATGACCAGAGTGTCCTGATAGGAGAAGAGTATGACAGAGTTTCAAACAGAATTTAATTTCACCCTGCCCAGAGGATTTGTAGACCGGGCAGGGGTGATCCATCGGGACGGGGTTATGCGCCTGGCAAATGCAGGAGATGAGATTTTGCCTCTCCGGGATCCGAGAGTTCAGCAAAACCCGGGATATTTGACCATTATTCTTCTGGCCCGGGTCATTACCAAACTGGGAACCCTTCCGGCTGTAGATACCAATGTTGTGGAACGGCTGTTTACGGCGGATTTAGCCTATCTTCAGGATTTGTATCAGAGAATTAATACCATGGAGATTCCCACCTATAAAGGAATTTGTCCCCACTGCGGCAAGGAGCTGGAAGTACCCATAAATTTTATGGAAGCCGGAGACTGAAAACCTATCCGGCAGAGAAGATTTATGAGGAAGCGGCTTTTATTGCCTACTATATGCACTGGAGCCACAATGAGATCATGAATTTCAGCAATTTAGAGCGTATCCGGTGGTGCAACGAGATTTCGGCCATTAACCGGAAGCTGAATGATGAGCCAGAGAATGTATTTAAGCTGTAACAGGAGGTAGAAGATGGCAAATATTCGAAACCAGCTTCTTAGCAACAACCGTTTTTTAGTCAGTATGGATGCGCTTCTGTTTAGCTTTGCCAAAGTGACCAATATTTCCAGCGCAGTGGAGACCGAATCCATTCAGGAGGGCGGCAGCAACTGGGCGCCGGAGCTGATCTTAAAACCCAAAACCAAAGCAGAGACCCTGGTTTTGGAACAGGGAATACAGACCGGGGCGGCGGCCAAAGCAGGACAAAAGCTTTTGGCTCTGGGAAACCGGGTTCTTGTGGCAACGATTATGGTGTTGGATCAGAACCATTCTATTTCTAAAGTTTACGGCTTTGAAAAGGGACTTATAACAAAATGGGAGGTAAGCAATCTGGACGCAATGGGGAAGGAGCTGCTAATCCGAAAGCTGGAAATCTCCCACAACGGGCTGATTGAGCTGTAAAATCGCAGCGGTTCAGACGGAGCATCTTCTTGCCTGGCTGCGCCGGGCCGGAAGATGCGATTCTTTGCAGGCAAGAGGTGAGCGCAGATGAAATTGACTGCCAGAAGGATTGGAGGGGTTACGCCCTTCCGCCCAAAAGAGAATATGGCCGGTATGGGGAAATCCCTGAGGCAGGATACTCTGTCGTTGGCAAAAGCAGTTCTTTTGCGGCACGGGGAAGGAGGAGGCTGGCCCTTTCCTGCTGCTTCCATGGTTCTTTTATTGTTGGAACAAAAAGAAAAACTGGATCATGCATGGCAGGCTGTCCAGCTTTTGACGGTTCTTAATCGGATGGAAGTTTATCAAATTACCAATCCCATGTACCGGCAGATTTTCAACCAGCTGAATACCCAGATCCGGTATGAACTTACCAGAGCTTGTGGGCTTATGGGAAAAGAGGTAAAAAGGCTGGAACAGGTGTTTGAAAATCTGAAGTCTGAGGACAGGCAGCGCCAGGATAAAACCTTAAGGGCAATTCGGAAAAGCCTTTTGGAACGAAGCCGCCTTTATGAAAAAAACACTTTTTTTCATAACAGAATCATAAAGACATCGGCTGCCCCTCTTCCGGATTATAAGGAAATTTGGAGGCAATCGGTGGCTTTCTGCCAGCCGGCCAGAGATCTGGCCGCTTACCTGGAAAACCTGAAGCCGGAAAATCAAAAGGAGATAGCAGGCTTTTTAGGAAGCACCAGGGAGGAATTGTTTCAAAAACTGTACCAGATGAGGCAAAGCGACTGGGAAAGATTTGCACAATATTTTAAAAGCAGGCTGACTTACATAGACCGTCTTCAGGAATCCCGGGAACTGTTCCGGACAGAGCAGCTGGAGGAAGCAGTGGGTTTTCTGACAGGCCAACCGGAGGATGGAAGTTTAAAAGAGACAGATATATTTAATCGTTTTATCCAATTGTTTTCCAGTGTCCGGGAGGACAGACGGAAAGAAGAGGGAGCCTTACAGGCTTTTATCGAATATGTAAGCTATGGGGACAGCACGGAATGGGACAATCTGGTCGAACATATTTATCAACATTCCTCGGAGGACTGGCTTAGCAGACAGTTTGTTTCCATGACGAAAACTGCCAGCTTTCAGGAATATAAAAGCTTGTCTCAAGAGGAACGGCTAAAAGAGAAGAATACTTTGCTCCTTTTACTGGGAAAAGGGGATTCGGCCCGGTTGGCGGCTTTTCTTAAAAAACTGGAGGAGAGCCATTTAGCGGTCTTTCTCGAGGAACCGGGGCAGGCACAGACGGCAGCTTTTCCTGAGGAATCGGAGCAGACACGGCCGACGGTTTTTCCAAAGGAACCGGGGCAGATTCCGTTAACTGCTTTTCTGAAAAAAACGGAAAAAGGTCCATTGGCGGATTTTCTTAAAAAGTCCCGGTATCGTTTCCGGGAGGACAGTCAGGAAGAGGGAGAGACTTTACAGGCTTTTATAGAATATGTAAGCTATTTGGACAGTTCAGAATGGGATCGTCTGGTTCAATCCATGTATCAGCATTTTTCAGAGGACTGGCTTAGCAGACAGTTTGTTTCCATGGCAGAAACCAGCAGTTTTCGGGAATATGAAAAGCTGTCTCAAATGGAACGGTTGCAGGAAAAGAGAGTTCTGCTGCTTTTGCTACAGGAAATAAGAAAGGTTCAAGTGCCGGTTTCTATAGAAAACCTGAACCAGGCCTCATTGTCAGCTTTCCTGGAGCCCTTGGAACAGCCCCAAGGGCCGGATTCCCTGGAAGATTTGGAACAGTCCCACATGCTGTCCTCTGTCGAAAAACGGGTTGATGAATTGCAGCTTCATTGGAGACTGGCCTGCTACATCAGCAAAATGAATACAAAAACCCGGCTTTTCCTGGGGGAGGAGCTGCCGGTTCTTTATGAGGGGAAAAGAGAGGAGATTTTTCGCTTCCTGGAGGAAAACAGCTTATCAGGTAAAACCTTAAACCGTATAAGGCTGATGGCGGAGGTTAACCACATGGAACTGTCTCAGTGGGACGCCTTTATGAAAGCAGTATATAAAAAGCAAGAAGAGGATGAGACAATTCGTGAGTTTGTCAACCGTTTGGAAGTATCCTCTTTTGAAGAATACCAGGAAGAACTGCCCGGGCAGCGTATGGAGAGAAAACAGGAATTTTTTACCTTTCTCCAGCACATGGAGACGAGGAGCTAGGAGGGGAAATATCTGTTTTCGGAAACCGATTCCATATGGAAAGAGTTTGCAGAGCTGGTTTTTTATTCTCAGAAATCCCGGGAGCGTTTTTCACAACCTTCAGAAGGCTTTTTAGAAACACTTTCAGAACCCTATTCGTCTCAATCCTTTATGAAACTCATAAGCGATATGGAGCTTTCCCAGTGGGACAGGCTGGTAAAAGCGATGTATGAGCAGTCCCCGCCCAGCTGGATTGGCAGGCAGTTTACTGCCATGGCGGAGGCGGCCGGTTTTCAGCAATATGAAACCCTGTCTCAGGAAGAAAGGCTTTATGAAAAGAATGTCCTGCTCCTTCTGCTAAAGGAAGGCAGCAGAACCGACAGCCGGATTCCGGTTTATAAGCGGATAGAAGAGATGGAGCTTCGCTGGCGTCTGGCCCGTCAGATTAGCCGTATGACGGCTGACCGTCAGGCTGTTTTCAAGCAGCTGCTTCAATCAGAAGCATTTCGGGAATATTCCCTGGAGTCAGGAGAAAAAGAAGAAATTTTCCGGATATTGACAGAGGACATACAGTCTGTTCAGGAGTTAAAGCATTTAGAATCCCTGGTACATATCGCAGAGGCAAGAACCTTTGCAGACGGGGAACACAGGCCTTTTACAGAAAACTTAAGGGAGTTGGAGCCTGACAGCGCTGCCGCCGGTCAGATATCAGTTCTGATACAGCTGGCATCCCGGGGCACACAGCCAGCCCCCCGGAATATGCAGCCGGAATCCTATGGTATGCAGGGAGAAACCCGGAATATGCAGCCAAAACTCCAGGGCATACAGCCAGAAATCCGGAATATGCAGCCAGAGTTCAGGGGCATACAGCCAGAGCCTCAGGGTGTACAGCCAGACCCCCGGGAGGTACAAACCATATTCCAGGATATGCGCCCGGTGTCCCGAAAAGCCTGGCAGAAGATGCCGGAGCTGTCTCAGACAGGAGGCATAACGCTTCCCGAAACCAATTTTGACTATCAGCCTGCCCATATGGTGATTACCTCAGGCCTTCCTCCAAATCCCAGGTTTTCCCCTCCGGTCCCCCAGGTTTTGGAGGCGGCAGGGCTTTTAGAAGAAGGAAGGAAGGGCAATGAGGGAGAGCAGGAGGATATTGCCGTTGCTGTAAGAAAAACGGACTTTATTACGGCTACCGGGGAATATCAAAAACAAATGAAGGAACTTACCTTCCGTTTGGAAGAACAGCAAAAGCAGCTGGAGCAGCTGAAAAGCGGACAAGCCATGCTGGTAAAAAAGACCAGCACAGAAGAGTTAACTGTCCGGGTATTAAACCAGCTGCAAAGCCAGCTTCGTCTGGAAAAAATGCGGAGGGGACTTTAAATAAAGTTTTAGGAAGGGAAGCGAGTCCATGGCTTTAAGCCTTTATAAAAAAGCAAAGTTGATTATTTACAGCGAGTCGGGTTCCGAGAAGGAAAGCATTATCTGCTCTTTTAACCCTTCCCAGTACGCCATCCGCAATACCACCAACTATAAAGAGGATTCGTCTCTGGGAAATGATGTTTCCCGCCTTATGTATCTGTCGGGAAACAGAAGCGAGCTGACCCTAACCTTGTATTTTGACAGCGCTTCAGACGATTTTACTCCCCTTATGGCAGCCGGAATCGGAACCGATGAGCTGGTCAGCCCAGTTACCAATAAAACAAAAAAGATCACTAAAGCCATGCGGGTGGAAGGAAGCCAGCACAGGCCTCCCTATGTAGCATTTCAATGGGGGAACTTAAAGTTTAAAGGCGTTATCACTTCCATGAACGAGACCTTTATCATGTTCTCCCCGTCAGGAAAACCCATCCGGTCAAAGGTGGATTTAACGATTAAAGCAGAAGAAAGCGCCTCCATGACCAAGCGGTCGGAGCCTTTTGAATCTCCTGACAGAACCAAGGCGAAGGTGGTAATTCAGGGGATGAGCTTGTGGCAGATCGCCTATGAGGAATACGGCGATGCCAGCAAATGGCGTCTGATTGCCAAAGCAAACGGGATGATGAACCCGTTGGATTTAAAACCGGGACAGACCCTTAAAATACCGGCTCTTTAAGGAGGCAGTTTATGGGACTGATGGACAGTACCTACACCTATGAGAAATTACAGTCAAAATACAAAAATTTTACCATTCCCGCCGCCAAGCTTCTGATTGGCGGTACAAATATTCTGGGAATTAAGGAAATTACGGTACAGAGTATTCAAATCCGTCTGTCTCTTGATTCTGCCGGAAGCGCCACCTTTTCTATGAATGGAGATTACGATTACAAAAACGGATCTTTTCAGTCTCAGCTAAAAAGCAAAGCCGTGCTGGGGAAAATTGTGGAGGTGGAATTAGGCTATGGATCGGATACCACCAGGATATTTAAGGGATTTCTGGCTTCCTTAACGATGAATTTTGATGTGGAATCCGGGATTACCTATGAAATTACTGCCTTAGATGCCAGACGGCTGATGATGAGCGATAACAGGAGAGAAACCATCCACAAAATCAAAAACTATTCTGACGCGGTGAATACCGTGCTGAAACGGTACAAAAAACTTTGCAGTTTAGAGGTAACCGCCACCCAGGACAATTTAGAGGATGCAGTCATCGTCCAAAAAGGATCAGACTATGATTTTATTGTGAGAAAGCTTATTGGCGAAGGAATGGTGGACAGGGAGTTTTTTGTTGTGGCGGATAAGGCCTATTTTAGAAAGCCAAAAGGAAGCAGCTCCCCTATGCTTACCCTGGAAGTGGGAAAAGGATTAAAATCCTTTCGCAGAAGCAGCAGTTATCTGAACCAGACGATTCAATTTTTGGGGCAGGAGGAGGGAACCGGAAACAAGCTGAAAGGGGAAGCTTTGGCGAAAAATCCGGATCCTCAGGACAGTAATTTATTAGAGCCCGGACTGGTAGTGGAGCAGGCTCCGGACTGTCATTCAGAAAGTGATTTGAAAAAGCGGGCCCAGAGCCAGGCAGATAAGCTGCAGGACGACAACAATAAGGCTTCCGCCTCCTGCGTAGGCCTTCCGGAAATTGTTCCCGGGCGTTATATTAAAATTGATCGGGTAGACAGCAGCGTAAATAAAAAATATTACGTAACCGGAGTTACCCACAGCTATTCCATGGGAGGTTTTGTCACTACTATGGATATGGAAGGATGGAAGTAATGAATTTCTTTGACGAGCTTTTAGAATCCCGCCCTCAAAAGCCGATAATAAACGGTGTCATACGAGGCGTGGTAAAAGAAAATTGGGATGAAAAAAAACAGGGAAAAGTCAAGGTGGAATTTTACATGGGGGAGACGGGGAAAAGCCTGAGCAGCTGGATCCCGGTAGCCATGCCTTATACAGGAAATAAAGCGGGATTTTACATGCTTCCTGAGGTGGGATGCGAAGTGGTGGTAGGCTTTGAGATGGGAAATCCGGAATGTCCGATTGTTCTGGGCTCTCTCTGGAATAACAAAGCGCCCCTTCCCGATGAGACCCCGGAAAAAGAAAATATGGTAAAGCGGATTAAAACCAGGGGCGGCCATCAGATTTTGTTCCGGGAGGAAAAAGACAAGGGCATACTTCAAATCAATACCCCTAAGGAATTAACGGTAAAGCTGGAGGACGAACCTGAAAAAATCACCATCCAGGACAAAAACGGGGACAACCTCCTTATTCTGGACGGAAAAAACGGAGCTGTAGCCTTAAGCGGAAAAAAGAAGCTGGAACTTCAGATTGGCGGGAAAAGCCTGATTACCCTGGAAAATGACAAGGTAACCATTGGGGCCGGAACGGTTTCCGTAGAAGGAAAACAAAGTTTAAAGATTCAAAGCCAGTCTGCAGATGTAAAGTCAAATATGCTGGGAATAAAAGCAGATGCCAGTCTGAAAATAGAATCCGGCGCCATGCTGGAAGTAAAAGGCGCTATGGTAAAGTTGAATTAGGAGAAATCAAATGGACTATGGAATCGGTGCAAAGGACTTTTTAGGAAAAGGGATTCATTTTCCCATAGAACCGGATGAAGCTTCCGGACGGATCAAGCTGGTATCTGCAGAAGAAGATATTAAGCAGGCCATTCATATTATCCTTGGCACCCGCAAAGGAGAGCGGCTGATGCATCCGGATTTTGGCTGCGATATCCACGACTTTACCTTTGGAACCATGGACTATGGGACTTTGTCCCAGATAGAAGGAAGCGTCCGGGAAGCGTTGGTTCAGTGGGAACCCAGGATTCGGGATCTGGAAGTGGAGGTCATACGGGACGAAAACCGGGACGGCCGGTTAAATATTGAGATTCATTATGTGGTGAGAACCACCAATAATCCCTATAATCTGGTATATCCTTTCTATATTAACGAAGGAGCGGAATAAAAGGAGGTGCAGGCAATGGAAACCCATATTTTAACAGACAGAAGGCTGGAACAGGATTTAACCCAGGAAATCCAAAACAAGGCCGCCGTTTATGTCCCAGAGTGGAGATTTGACATGGAGCAGCCGGATGTGGGTACGGCCATTGCCTGTATGTTTGCCCGAATGCATCAAGGCACTTTAGAGCAATATAATCGGGTTCCCCAAAAGCTTACCACAGAATTCTTCAATGAGATTCAAACTTCAATGAAACCCTCGTCACCGGCATCCGGATATGTTTCCTTTGGCCTGGTCAACGATATGGTGGAGGGGACAGAGGTTTTAAAGGGGACGGTTCTCACAACAGAAGTGACAGATAAAGAGGGAGAGCCGGTTCCCCTGGAGACAAGGGACGATCTGTATGTAAGTCCAGTAGAATTTGCCGCCGCCTACCAAAGTTATGATCCGGCAGACTATATTGGAAAGGTATATCAGGGAGAAGAGGAATACCGGCCGTTTTCCCTGTTTGGATTTGAAGAAGCCAACTTACAGAGCCATGAGCTGTATATCGGCCACTCTGCCGTATTTGCCATAAAGGGAGGCGCGCGGATTGAACTGACTTTTGAGGAAAGTCTGGGAAAGCCGGTAGAGAATCGGTTTCTACAGGCTCTGGCAGACCCTGGCCAGGCGGTATTTTCCTATTCCCTGGGAGGGGGGTATACAGAATTTGAAGAAGTAAAGGTGGAGGATGGAAAGCTGTGCCTGATTAAACGCCAGGATCAGCTTCCATGGGGAGAACAGGAAGTGGAGGGAATTGAAAAATTTTGGCTTCGCTGCCGCCTGCTTCAGATCCATAAGCTGAAAGATTTTAGCTTTAGACGGCTGGCCTTGTCCAGTATGGCGGATTTTTTGCTTCCGGATGCCGTCCTGGGATCCGGCGCAGAACTTCCATTAGACGAATGCCTTCCTTTTGGAGAGCAGTTTAGTATTTATGATGAAGTTTATTTTGCCTCAGACGAGGCCTTCACAAAAGGCGGGGCTTTTATCCGGTTTTCCTTTCACAGAGAATTCGTAAAGATTCCCCTGACTGCCGGAAGCCGCCAGCTTACAGACTGGAAATTAATTATGCGCCGGAATCAATTTCAGGTAGAACGGGAGTACGATATTACCGTCGGGGAAGTGATCTGGGAATATTACAATGGTTCCGGGTGGGTAAGACTTTTTAAAGGCAGGGAGTATGGGGAAGTCTTTGGCATTGACACAGGGATTTACCGCCAGAAGGTTACCCTGGTGTTCTCCTGTCCAAAGGATATGGCCCCGGTTCTGGTGGGAGGTGTGGAAGCCAGATATATAAGGGCCAGGATTTGGAAAGTGAATAATGCCTTTAAGACCCAGGGGCAGTATATTTCCCCGGTGATTTCCAACATCCGCATCCAATATCAGTATCCCCCAAACGGGGTGGAAGCAGAATATCTGGCGGTTTCCAACAATCTGGAAAAAAAGGGATTTCCGGCCGGAGCCTTTCTGGGAAAAGCGTATCCCTTTTATCCCTTTACCCAGCCGGGAGACAGGAAACCAGCCTTGTACCTGGGGTCTGCAGCCCCCTGGGAAAAGGGGCCCATCCGGATTCTCTGGGAGGTAAAAGAGGGGACTTTAGAGAAAATGCCGCCTCTTTGCTGGGAATATTACACCTGCGGCAGGTGGAAAGAATTAAACCCTGCAGACGGTACGGAAAACTTTAAGCAAACAGGGCTTCTCACCTTTTCTTCCCCGGGAGATCTGACGGAAGAGACCCTTTTTGGCCGCAGGCTTTTCTGGCTTCGGGTCAGAGACCAGGCAGGGGCATATGGAGGAGAGAGCGATAGAACCAGTCTCCCTGTCATAAAGGGCTGGCATTACAACAGCGTTCCCATCTGGTCGGTACAGTCTAATCTGGAGGAATCCTTTTCCCTGGAAAATTATGGAGGCGAGGCCAGGATTGCTTTATCCAACCGGGGAATCCATTTCTTAAAGGTCTGGGTCAATGAAACGGGAACCCTGGGAAAGAAAGAGGGAGAGGAGCTAAGAAAGTCCGGGAGATTAAAAGAAATCCTGGATGATAATGGTCAGGTAAAAGAACTTTGGGTTCTGTGGGAGATGGCAGACAGTTTTTCTTTCTGCAAACGAGACAGCCGCTGCTACCTTTTGGATGCCAATGAAGGCGTTGTTACCTTTGGAGATGGAAACCGGGGAAAAAAACCGGCTGTGGGAGTTACAGGGGGAATCCGGATTTCCTACAGCATCGGGTGTGGAGCAGCAGGAAATTTAAAAGCCGGAGATGTAACCGGTTTGGATTTATCTATAGGATATATCAACCAGGTAACCAATCCTCTTGCCCTGGCAGGGGGCTACGACCGGGAGACAGCCAGAGAGGCCATGGCGCGCCGGGCCGGGGAGTTAAAACACAGGTTCCGGGCAGTGACGGCATCGGATTATGAAAAACTGGCAAAAGAGGCCTCCGGCGCTGTAGAGCGGGCGTCCTGTCTAAGGTCGGTGGACGGGAAAGGCAGGAGAAGGCCGGGACACATAACCCTTTTGCTGCTGCAGAAAAATTTTGAGACAGAGAGCTACTTTTTCCCAAAATTAAAGGAGGAAGTGGCCAGATATATGGAGGATAAGATCCCAGCGGGGATGAAGGAGCAGGGACGATTCCATATTGCAGCCCCCCAATTTGTAGAAATCGGAATCAGCGCCGATGTCTGGGTGGAGGATTATAATCAAATTTTTGCCTGCCGCCGTCAGATAGAGGAACGCCTTGCCACGTTTCTCCATCCAATACACGGAAATTTTACGGGAAATGGGTGGAGTACAGGAAAGCTTCCCGGCAGAAGCCAGGTGGATACCTGTTTAAAAGCCATACCGCTGATACGGGATATCCGCAATTTAGCAATAGCAGGGCGCTTAAGGCAGGGAGGCAGCGTTACGGAAATTAATCTGGAAGACAGAAACCGCCGGCCTTTTGTGCTTCCAATCTGCGGAAGCCACCGGATTCGGATTCATACAGAGTAGAAGGGAGCTTAAGGATATGTTGCCGGAAGAAAATCTGGATTTGGAAACTTTTGAGGAGATTATGGAGGACGTCCGCGGGATGATTCCGTCCTTCTGCCCTCAGTGGACAGATTTTAACTATCATGATCCTGGCATTACGCTCCTGGAAATGTTTGCCTGGCTGAAGGAAATCCAGCAGTTTCATCTGGATCAGGTCGGTCAGGAGCACAGGCGGAAATTTGCCGGGCTTTTAGGACTGAAACCTGCCCCCTATGTTCCGGCCCGCATTTTGGCAAAGCTTAAAGGGCAGGAACCTTTTACATTAAAAAAAGGCTGTAAAGTATATACAAACGGGATGTGCTTTGAGGTGGAAGAAAGCCGGTGGCTTCCCGGCGGGAATCTTTTAAGATCCAGTTTCCTTCCGGCGGGGGGAGAACCTGGGGCTTCCATAGAGCGGGAGCAGCTGGAGCTGGACGGGAGATTCCGGTTTTTCCCCTTTGGCCATAAGCCGGGAGCAGGGGATGTCTGGGAACTTGTTTTAGAAAAGCCTGTTATTCCCGGGTGCCGGTGGAGCCTTTATGTGGAGATCTATGACGGCTATGAGGTAAAACGGAATCCCTTAACCCAGCCCCTTCCCTTTCCTTTGGCAGAACTGGAAGCCTGGTATGAAACGGAAGACGGATGGAAACCGGCGGCTGCCTTAGAGGATAATACATGGGGGCTGATACAGAGCGGATGGATTGGAATCACCACGGATTTTCCTATGGGAGAAAGCCGTAAAATCCGGTTTGTTCTAAAAAAAGCAGATTATGATACGGCGCCTATTATTACAGCGGCAGGCACTCAATATATAGAACTGGTACAAAAGGACACAAAGGCCTTTTCCGAAATGCTGTTAGTGGAGGAGGCAGATTCCCGGTTGGGCTATGTTTCATCCGGCCACTTCCTTGCACAGGAGCTGGAGGCCATGGCCTTTTGCGTAAAAGACGGATTATTTTGGCCGGTTCCCCTTAAGCGGACGCCGGAAAAAGAAAAGGCAGGAGAAACCTGCTTTGCCCTTACCGGCCATTATAAAATCGGGGAGGAGGTTCTTCTGGTCTGGTTTTATAAAGATCAGAAAGCCTTCTGCCAGCTAAAAGAGGGAACCGGCTTTCCCGGACAGAGGATAGAAACCGGTTTTGCCGGACTCATGAGAGAACGGGCAGGCCTTTTGGTAGAAGATGTGTTAAATCCCGGGGCATACAGGCAGTGGACGCCGGTGGACAGTTTCGACGGTTCCGCCCCGGAGGATCTCCATTTTCAGGTGGAGGAAGAAACCGGAAGCCTGCTGTTTGGGAACGGGTATCACGGGATGCCGCCGGAAGGGAAAATACTTCTCATCCATGTGGAAACCACCAGAGGAACAGCCGGGAATATAAAAGCCAGCCGGATTGAGGATTGTGAATCCCTTCCTCAGAACAGCTTTTTTTCCGCCGCCGGCCACGGTTTTGGAGGAAAAGATCCGGAAAGCTTCCATGAGATCTTTCTCCGGGCAGAAACTCTCTTAAAAGAAGATTACCGGGCAATATCCGAAGACGATTTTCAACAGCTCATCCCCAAAGCGCCGGGGCTTATGATAAAGGCCTGCAAGGTGATAGAAAATCACAGGGAGGGGCAGACCATAGATATTGTAGTCCGGCCCTACAGCAAAGACGGAGTGGGACGACTGTCCCATACTTACCGGAAAAACCTTCTGGCTTATTTAGAACCCAGAAGGCTTTTAGGCGCCAGGATCCAAATCTGGTCTCCGGAATATATCTTCCTTTTCGTCTATGCAGAGGTCCGGATCTACCATCAGTATCCTGGGGCAGGGGAGATGATAGAGGAGGTTATCCGGCAATTTTTTAAGGAACAGGAAAATGAATTTGGCCGTCCGGTTGTGAAAGGGCAGCTTTACGGCCGCATTGACAGCCTGGAGGCGGTGGAGGAAATTTCTATGCTGACATTAGAAGCCAGAGGAAACCGAATTACCCGCAATGCCGGCGGCGATTTGATTCTGCCGCCCTACGGAGTGATTTTGCTAAAACAGGTGGAATGCCGGATTACAAACAGATAGGGGAATGACATGAATTATTTTGTGTTTAATAAGTCCCTGGATTATGAAAGAGGGCGGATGGAACAGTGCAGGTACAGGGATGGCTGCCTGAGCCTGACAGAAGGGGCTGACAAAGGCTTTTTTATTTCCCGGCTGCTGGACGGCAGGGAAAAGGATTTGATCTGGCACCGGCTTACCATGGAAAGCCAAAGCCCCTCAGATGCCTGTATCCGGCTGACTTTGTACGCTTCAGAGTCCAGAAGCATTTCGTTTCACGGAAAGGCCGTGGACTTAAAAGAACTGCTTTCCTCAGAAGAATTCTCAGTTTCTGAGGTTTTGGCTGCCATAAAGCCTTATGAGGCCCAGAGGGAGATAATGCCCAGAGATTTTTTGCTTCACAGCCTGAAAGGGCGGTATCTGTGGTTTGTAATAGAACTGCTGGGGCAGGAAGGGGAGAGTCCCCAAATAAAAGGCCTGCGGATTTCCTTTCCAAAACAGACCTGGCTGTCTTACCTTCCGCAGATTTACCAGAAAGATCCGGTAAAAGCAGATTTTTTAGGCCGGTATCTGGGGGTTTTTCAGACCATCTATGAGGATACGGAAGAAAAAATACGAAAATCTCATGAACTGCTGGACGTAAAGGGAACAGATAAGGCTTTTTTAAGCTGGCTGGCAGAATGGCTGGACACAGACAGTATTTATCTTTGGAAGGAAGAGAAGCTGAGAATGCTTTTAAGCCATTCCATAGAACTTTACCGGATGCGGGGAACCAGACAGGGGCTTATAAACCTGATTACCCTGTACACGGGAGAAGAACCTTATATTATAGAGCCTTTCCAGACAGAGGATTTAGATGAAAGAGGCTATCGGAGAGAAGAACTTTCCAGACTATATGGAGGAGATCCTTACCGGTTTTATATCCTGATTCCGGAGCATACAGTCCCGTCTTCTGCAGAATATGAGGCTTTGATGAAGCTGATATACGATATGGCACCTGCCCATATGGAAGGGGTGCTGATCCCGTTAAAACCTTATTTGCTGTTAGGAAATTATACCTATCTTGGCATTAACAGCCGTCTGGGCCGCTACCGGGCGCTAAAGCTGGACGGACTATCCCTGCTGTCATTTACGGCTGTGGGAGGAAGGCAAGGAGAAGAGCAATGAAGAATTTAAAATATTTTCCTTTTGAGCGGAATAAATACTACTACGGAAAGCTGTTAAGCGAAAGGGATTTCGTGGAGGAGCAGCGGTATTTTAATGATAAGCGCCGTTTATTAAACCGGATTCTTTACGGCACCGGCGTGGCAGCCGGACTTCAGGTATTGGCGGTGGATGACTGGAACCTTTCTGTAGAAGCCGGTCTGGCCCTGGATTTTTCCGGAAGAGAAATTCTGGTAGACACGCCGGTTATCCGCAGGCTTTCTACTATAGACGGCTTTGACGGCCTTGCCGGGCAGGGGGAGAAGCAGTACTTTTATCTGTGTGTGGAGTACAGCGAGGAAGAAGCGGTGCCTGCACACAGCGTTATGGGATCCCTTGCCGGGCAGGAGGACCGGATGGATTATGAGAAATACCGGGAAGGCTACCGTCTGTATTTAACGGATCAGGAGCCGGATACCCAGCTTCTTACCAGACAGAGTCTGATAAATTGCAGCCAGGTGATTTACCAGGACGAGTTTTTAAAGATCACCCAGACCCTTCCCAGGTTTGCAGAAAAAGGCAAGCCCTTTCAGACCATCCTTACCATTGAAAATTCCGGCCCAGGAAGTCGGCTCTCCGGAAGTGTCAAAGAAGCCCTTATCTGCGCCGGGGAAGGCGGAAAGCAGTTTTTAGAGATTTCCTTTGACAATCTGTTTTTAGAGCGGGGAGCCAGGGTATCCCGGACGTTTTCTGTAAATGCGGCCTTTATAAACCAGGGAAAGGCAGAGATCCATATCGTTCCGTCCTTGTTTTCCCTGGAGACCGACAGAGGGCCGGTACGTATTCAGCAGGATATGATACTGCAGGTGCCCATTATCCAGGGGGATCCGGCAGAAGAGTTAGATCGGCTCTATTACCATAACCTGATGGAAGATGTAATCCGGGATGACTATCCTCAGGGGATTTATCTGGCCAGAATCCATCTGATTCATCATGAAAAGACCTATCTGATTGACAGGGTGGATCCCATGCCTTTTGACTCTTACATATGCACGGGCCAGCTTTTAAAAAACCATCTGGAATTTCAGAACAGAAAGGCAGAGGCGGCTTCCGAAACCTCAGCGGCAAAAGAGGCCCTTCAAAAGATTCAGAAAGAGCCGGAAGGCGGAAAAGATTCCCGGATAAGAACCGGAAAAATAGAGATTACCTTGGGGATCGGGGCAAAAAGGGGGCAGAGGTTTTTCTCCCATGAGATTTTCCATGGACTGGGCCTGGGAGCCGTAAACATCCGTCTCGGCCTGGAAGAGGAAGGCGCCGTTTACTGGGGATCCTCAGAGGTATTTGATGACATAGAGGTAAAGGCGGAGCTGGCTTCCAGGGTATTTATGGAAAAAGGATCCTTTGTTATCGGGCTTCGTATGCTGGAACCCACGGGCCAGCAGAAGGTAATTGTTCACTGGTATGCCGAGAGCATGAGAGAGGCTTTAAAGGAGGGCTCCCTCCAGAAAAAACTTTATATCCGGCCGGAACGGCTGGAAATGAAGGTTCGGGAAACTGCCTGGCTTGAGGCAGTCTGCCCGGGAGTACCCGGGATTACCGTATTTTGGAGCATCAAAACACCGGAAGGCGGAAGCGTTACCCAGGACGGCATGTATACGGCTCCCAGCCTGCCGGGAGTTTATGAAGTCTCTGCCGGCTGCCAGGAAATACCGGAGCTTAAGACGTCCATATTTGTTATTGTGAGGGAATAAAGTTATGATGATACAAAATCTGGAACGCAATTACGTAATCGTACAATCCTGTCCCGGCACAGGAACTGCCAGTCAGTTTTTGTGCCGGGAGGATAAAAGCGGCCAGTGGCTGGAATACAAAATTGGTCGGATTCCTCTCACAGAGGTTTCCGGAAATCTGATCCGTTTTTTAATGGAACAGATTCATAAAGAAAGCTTTTCAGATTTTGAAGACTATTTTACAGATGATTCCTTCCTTTATGTGGTTATGAGGCTGGGGGAGGGAAAGTCTCTTGAAGCAAAGCTTACAGAAGAGGCATGCAGCTTACAGGAGCGGCTTGAGACGGGGAAAAAGATCCTGGAAAGGCTGGTACTTTTAGACGGGGATCCCTATTTTTTCAAGGCCGCCATGGAAGCCGGGAGGATACGGGTTTCAAAAAGCCTGGAAATCTCCTTTGATTACGATATTTCAGATATTAGCTTTTATGAAAAAGCAGATTTTTCCCAGGGCGCGTCCAAACTTTCGGAGGTGTTTGAGGTACTTTTTTCCAAAGAGCGTAAACAGCGGTCCATGGAAGAGTTGGACAGGCTTTGCTATGATTTAAGCCACGGAAAATGGACAGACTATCTGGCAATTCACCGGGAGTATCTGAACCTTTATGAGAAATGGATGGGAAAGGAAGAACCGGATTTGATACCTCAAACCTGGGGATTTCGCCTTTGGGAAGCAGTAAAAAAGGGATTAAGGGGTCTTAAAAAAGCGGCTTTGGCAGGAATCCTCATACTGGCCGCTCTTTATCTGTACTTGTCCGTCGAGGAATTTTTAAAGCCTCTTGACAGGGCGGATAATTATAAACGGATTGGCACTCTTGAGATTGTGAACAGCCAGGAAAGCAGAGAGGAGCCGTCTGACTTTCCGGAGCAGGAAAACCAGGGATAAGGAGACTTAGAATATGAAATTTCAAGATTCTTCCAGTCTGAAAAAAGTAATGGATACCTATCTGAAACGGATAGGGCGTACACTGGCCATGCCTGTGACCACCCTGTGGCGCAGCGCCAAAACCATGAGCCAGCCAACATCCCTGGTGAGAAGGGCCAGCAATGATGTGATGGCCCAGGCAAAAAAGCTGAAAGACAGCCCAAAATCTCTGAAAGAATATATAAGCTTCGGGGAGCATTACATTGCCAAAAAATTGCTGTTTTTCCTGGCTTTGGCCGTGATAATCCTTCCGGCATTGTTTTTAAACTATGGATATCCCTTTCTCATGGCCCGTTTTTTTACCAGGACGATTCCGGTAGATGCGGCTCTGGCGGCGGATTATACAGGAAAGGTAAAGCTGGTGGACAGGGAAAGCGGACAGCTCCTTTACAAAGGACGGCTGGAGGAAGGCAGGATCAGCGGGAAAGGAACCGTGTACCGGTACGACGGAAGCAAGCTTTATGAAGGCAGCCTTTTGATGGAAGTATATGACGGATACGGGGAGCTTTACTACCCTGACGGAAACCTGGAATATCAGGGAAATTTCGCCATGAACCTTTATGAAGGCCAGGGAATGTCTTACTATCAGGACGGAACCCTTTGCTATAGCGGGAACTTCAGCGGAGGGCTTTATGACGGAAAGGGAAGCTTATATCAGCCTGACGGCCGGCTTTTATATGAAGGAGATTTTGCCCAGGGGCTTTATGAGGGACAGGGGATCCTTTATGCAGACGGGGAAAAGCAGTACCAGGGCTTTTTTAAAGCCGGTTTTCCGGAAGGGACAGGAACTACTTACGCTCAGGGCCAGGTGATAAAGTCCGGGGAATACAAAGAGAACAATTTTGACAGCGGATCCATTGTTCTTTACTATGATAACGGCGTAAAACAATATGAAGGAGACTATGGAAACAACGCCTTTCAGGGAAAGGGAAAACTTTATAACGATGACGGAACCCTTTTCTATGAAGGCCAGTTTCGGGACGGCTTTTATGAGGGAACAGGAAGTCTTTATGAAGACGGCCAGCTTTTATATGAGGGAGGCTGGATGTCCGGGCTTTATGAAGGGGCCGGAAGCCTTTATGAAGACGGCCGGCTTTTGTATGAGGGAGATTTTGTGTCCGGGCTTTATGAAGGCAGCGGAAAGCTTTATGACCCGGAAGGGAACCTGGTTTACCAGGGAGGTTTCCTTGGAGGAGAATTTGAAGGGGAAGGCGTTTTAAGGGAGGAAGAAAAGCTTCTCTACGAAGGCCAGTTTAAGCAGGGCCTTTATGAGGGAACCGGCCGGGAATATGATTGGATTACCGGTAATGTAATTTATGAAGGCAGCTTTGTGAAAGGCTATTATGAGGGAGAAGGGGTTTTGTTTAATCCTGAGACCCGGTTTAAAGTTTATGAAGGCAGTTTTCGCGAGTCTTCCTACGATGGCCAGGGGACTTTGTATGATGAAAACGGAGGGGTTATCTATAAAGGAGGTTTCCTTTTGGGAGAATTCCAGGGAAGCGGGGTTTCTTACGACGGCTCTACCGGAAAGGTTTTGGAGGAAGGAGAATTCCGGGAAGGACTGCTGGTAACCTCCAAAGAGGAGCTGGAGGCCAGGGAAGAGAAACGTGAAGAAGGGGATCCGGGGGAAGAAGCGGATGCCCAGAGCGGGGGACAGGCGGAAGAAGGAACGGACCCTCAAAATCCCGGAGCTGCCGGAGACGGAAGTGACGCCCAGGCTCCAATGCCTGACGGAGACGGAAACAACGCCCAGGATCCGGTAACGGAGGAAGCGGGGCCTGGCATGGGCCTGACAGAAGTAAAAGGGCAGAAAGAATCAGAAGAATTCGGGCCGGGAGCAGGACTTCCTCCAGCCTGATAAAAGGAAGAAGGAGCGCGCTATGGGGAAATATACGGTGATTGCAGATGTGGGCCAGGAGCTGGTAAATTGCCTTGTCCGGGGCCTGGTTCCGGACTTGATTCCGGATGCCAATGGAATCGGGCTCCGCAGCCCGGCAGAAAAAGGAGATGTGTCTTTAGGGCTCCATCTTTATGATATTCGGGAAAGCGCGGAAATAAGGGAAGCGGGGATGATAAGCGCCGGTTTGGAAACCCAGAATTTCCCTTCGGCCTATTTAAGCCTTTATTATATGGTTACCGCCTATTCCGGCAGTGACGTAAAATTCCGTTCCCTTCAGGAACAGAGGATATTGGGGAAGGCCATGCAGGTTTTTCATGACAATCCGCTCATTCCGGCCCATGAAATCGGTCAGAATCTTGCAGGGCTGGATTTGAGGATTCAGTTTCTGGATCTGTCCATGGAGGAAAAGCTGCAGATTTGGGGAAACGGCTCTTCCTATCAGACCTCCCTGTTTTACCGGGTATCTCCGGTAGAACTGGAATCTTCCAAAACCAGACGCGTCAGCCGCGTAAAAGAAATTGAAATTGGGATTAAGGAGTAGGAGACATGCTGAGAGGAACCATCAAAATACGTGTACAGGCAGTTCTGCGCCTTTATGACAGCTTTACGGAAAGCCCTGTGGATCCGTCGCTGATCCGGATCCGCCTGCCCCGGGGAGGGGAGGCGGTAAAAAAAGAGGGAGGCCTCTTTGCTTTGATTCACTGTCCCTCAACTCCCTTTTTTGTTACCATTGAAAGCCCTTTTTATGAAGAAATGAATTTGGAAATCCACCCGGATGAAAAAGAGACTGCCGTGGAGGTGAAAACCTGCTATCTGATCCGCAGCCAGGCTATGCCCATGCCGGAAGACGCCGCCTATTTAGAAGGAAACGGACAACCGGGGACCAGGATAATGGCGTTTTTAAAATCAGCCTCTTTTACTATGCGGCTTTTGGAGGATTATAAAAAAGAAGACGGGAAAGCCATTAAAATCTACCATCCGTCGGTTTCCCAACTGGAAGGGGTCCGGCTTTTCATAGAAAACCGGGACGGAAAAGGAGAGGTTATGCAGGTTGAAAGGAAAATCGGGGATGGGGAATACCGGTTGGAAACTCCCCTGTCAAAAAGCTACAAAAAGGCAGGAACCAGCCTTTATCTGGTAAGGGAAGGCTTTTGCCGGCCTGACGGGCGCTTTTCCATCCCTTTTCGCCAGGTTTCCAGAACCGGATCCATGTGCGGTGTGATTTTTCCCGACGGGTCAAAAACAGAAACCGAGCTGTGTCTCGGAGAAAGGAACAGGTTAAATTAGCATGGGATTTTGCGTATGTGCAGGGGCGGCGATAAAATGCTCTTTTGGTATGGCTCCAGGAACCTTTATGGTACTTCCGGCTGCCCGGGTAATGGCAGGCGGGATTCCGGCGGCAACCATTATGGACAATGCGCCCATGGTAAATATTATGCCCTTTGGCATGTGCCAGTCCATGGCAAATCCCACGGTGGCAGCTGCCACTGCGGCTGCCCTGGGGGTTCTCACTCCCATGCCGTGTATTCCGGTGATTCCGGCTCCATGGGTTCCCGGATCCCCCACTGTTTTAATAGGGGGAAAGCCGGCTTTAAACAATAGCTGCAAGGCCATGTGCGCTTACGGAGGCGTAATCGAAATTGTAAATCCCGGAAATAACAATGTACAGGTTCCCTGACAGTGATCCGGATGGGAGACAGGATGAAAAGAAGATGGTATTTGTGGATCGCAGCCCTTTCTATGCTTTTAGCAGGAGGGATTGCGGTATGGCAGACCTGGTCTGAAAAAACCTATAAAATTGAAAATGTGACCCAGGCGGTTTACAGGGATCATACCATGTATGGGATTGATTTAAAAGATAACGTCTATGGGATCTTTCGTACCGGAGAAGACGGGAAAGCTGACTTAGTCCGGATACCGGTAAGAGAGAAGGAAACATGGCTTACCCTTTCCTCGCCTGAAACAGGAGCGGACAATGTCCTCTATGTTTATGGCGAAACACAGAATGAGAACGGCCGGGAAAGAAATGTTTATCTGGTGGATTTCAAAAAGGGCTGTCTGGAGAAAAAATGGACGATGCCGGACAGCGAGTCGGGAATATTTTGGTTTCTGTACTGGTCAGAATCTAAGGGGCTGTATGGGATAATGGACAGGGGATATTCCATGGACTGGTATGCCCTGAATCCTGACGGTACGATAACGCTTTCTGCCTCCTATGGCCTTCCGGACGGAAATTTAGATCTTTCTGTGGGAGACAGTCAGGAGCACAGGATATGGTTCCGCGATCAATACGGAAATATCTTTGTTTATGATGAAAGCGGCCATGCAAGGCTTTTATTTGCAAACAACGGGAGCCAGGCAGGAACAGACAATATTCATATGGAATCTGACGGAGAAATCATATGGTTTTACAACATAACCGATGACTGCTGGTATGAAATAGGGGCAGATGATATTGGGGGGACAGTGAAAAAGTCTCCGGAGAAAAGATTTGTGACAGCAGAAAGCTTTGACAGAATGATGATGGGAAACACAGAATACTGTGAAGAGGAGGATTTATATATCGGAATCCTTCCTCTGCCGGACGGCAGGCAGGTTCCCGCTGTATACGGCTTTCGGGAGCAGATTTATGACAGCGTGTCCCTGGAAGGCCCGGCATTTTTCCTGAAAGGGTGTCTGGCTTTTCTGAAAACAGAGGCCTTGCTGGCTCTGGGATTTACCGCCTTTTGGCTGATTTTCCTGCGGCCCCGCCGTCTTCCCTTGTGGGAACGGATCCTGCTTTTTATCATTCCGGTGGCGCTTACCGGCTACTGGTGGGTTTCCTCCCAGGTAAACAGCCAGATGGAGTTAATGCTGAAAGAGCGCCATATGGATCTGATTTTAAGCTTTGGAAAGACTCAGATTAATAATCTGGATATGGAGGCCTTTTTACAGCTTGGGAAGAAGGAGAGTTTAAGAGAAGGAGACGAAGACGGTCTTTTTAAGACCGGCCCCTATCGGTATACCAGCTACTACAACCGTAAAAAATCCTCCGGTTATGGGAAGACAGACTTTCTTTTGGAGCTGTATTACATAAAAGACGGAGAAATCTATAACGCCACCGGCTCAGAACAGTACAACGTCCCCCTTTCCTCCGTTCTTCCTTCCCGTATGTACCAGGCCATGGAAACGGCTGTATCAAAAAATGCCCCTGCTTATCTGGAGCATAATGACCCTCAGGGAAGGTGGATCAGCATCTTAATTCCCATCCGGGATAATCAAAATAACCTGGCAGGCCTTATGAAAGTCACTGCTAAAAAAGAATGGGAACAAGAAGAAAGCCATATGGACAGCAGGCGGATCCAGACAGGCCTGCTTCTGATGACCCTTGGAATTCTGGGGGCTGTGTTCCTTCTGCTGCGGTTTAACATGCGGTTTTTAGATACCCTTTTAAAGGCAGTGGAACAGGCGGCTGCAGGAGATCGCTCCGTCAGGGTAAAGGTAAGAGGAAACAGCGAAGGGGCCATGGCAGGCGCCGCCTTTAATGAAATGCTTTCAAAGCTGGACGAAAGCCTGGGAGGGCTGGAGGCCTTTAATGAGGCTTATCAGGCTTTCCTGCCAAAACGGATCTTTCACTTAATGGGAAAAGAAGGGGTGGAGGAGGTAAGCCTGGGAGATGAAACGGAAATCCTTACCGCGATTTTGACAGTGAAACACCCTGACCTGGTGGAACAATATCTGGAACGGCTCCTTCCTGTAGTCCGTCAGTATACCGGAGTGACAGTACATATTTCAGAAACAGAGGTCAACAGTATTTTTTCCGGAGATCCGGCCATGGCCCTGCAGTCGGCTGTTTTGCTGATCCAGCAAAATCCGGTTCTTGCCACAGGACTGGCCTACGGCAATACCAGGCTGGGAATTGTGGGAGGGAAAGAGCGGCAGGAGGTTGCAATGAGCTCCGAAAATCTTCGATACAGCCATTTTCTTGCGGAAAAAGCCGGGGAATACGGGGCCGGTATTCTGGCTTCCCAAAGCTTTATGGATCAGGTACAGAAATTTAGCGGCTCCTGCCATATAAGGCTTTTAGGATATATCTATCTTACCGGAGAAGGACGGCTGGAGCAGATTTTTGAAATCCTGGACGGTCAGGAGCAGAAAAATTTCCTTTTAAAGGAGGAGACCAGAGAATTATTTAATCAGGGTGTAAACTGGTTTATGAGCGGCCGGTTTTTAGAGGCTCGGCGATGCTTCATTCTGGTGTTGGAACGAAATCAAAAAGACCGGGCTGCCGCAAAATACAGTTTCCTTTGCGACAGGTACTTAAATGGAGGAGAAAACGGACAGGGGCCCAGGCGAATCTGTCTGGACGAGTTTTAACAGGAAGGAGGTTCCTATGGAGGAAAGTACAATTAATAAAAACAGAATAAAGAGAAAAAGCCTGATCCACAGGGGACTTTTCTGGCTGATTTTTTCCCTGACAGTTGCCGTTGCCCTTACGGCAAGCCAGGCGGTGCTTCCTCTTAAAGATGTCCGTGTATCTTACCAGGATGAAAACTATCTTTACGGTTTAGAGCAGTGCCAGAACGGATGCTATATATTCCGGGTTCAGCCGGACAGCCGGATGGCAGATTTGATTTATCAGCCTCTGGAGGAGGAAGAAAACGGCAGGATTTATCTGATTAATCAGTTTATTCCCCTGGAAGACGGCCGGGTTTGGGCTGTCCGTGAAGCCTATAAGGAAGACTGGATCTATGAAGGGACAGAAGTTCTTTTGTGCAATTTTGAAAACGGCAGTTTTTCCCCTCCTTTTTTAGTGGAGGAGGGGGAGAGTGTTCTGCCCCTGCGGTATCTGTCACATTCCGGGAAAGAAGGGTATGAATTTCAGCTGCTTCGTCTGGATGATTCCGGTGAGAATTACAGCGCCTTTTTGTATTACTGGAATCCTGGAGAAAAAGAGGTGTTTTCCGGAAAATCTTACCGGCTGGTGAAAAATCCCCTCTATGTCACCCTTTCTCAGGAGGAAATCCTTTACTGTGCAGACGGATCCGGACATATTTATCGGATTCTGCCGGACAAAGATCCGGAACGGTTATTCTCCAATGACGGATCCCGGGTATCCAGGCGGAACATGGCATATTCTTACAGAAACAGAGAAGCTTGGTTTTACAATCTGGATTCTGAGAAAACCTACGGAATCAACCTTACAAATGGAGAAATGAGGGAGATAGAAGACTCAGAGCTCCATGGTTCCAAATTCTTTCGCTATGAGGAGCCACAGGATCTCACATCCATTACCCGATCCTTTTCCTGGCTGTGGGCGGCATTTTTAAAAAGCTTTCTGGCCATTCTCATTTCAGGGATGGTTCTGGAACTTTTCCGGCTTCTGATTATCCGGCTGTCAGGAGGAGTATTTCCCACCTCCCTGAAAATTACCTGTATGGTAATCCCTATGGCGGCAGTATTTTATTTCCTCATATGCATACAGGTTGTTCAGGTCTTTTCCGCCCGGTTTAAAGAACAGGAAAAAAGCCGGCTGTACTTTGCAGCAGAAATGCTGGCGGATTCCGTTTCATCAGAGGAAATAGAAAACTACAAGGAAGAACCTTATTTTTTCTATGATCTGGCCGTAAACCGTCTGGCTTCCATATGGGATGGGCAGACCGTATATGGAATTGAAGGAGGAGCCCCTTTTGAAGCTTCCGGGGAATCCATAAACGGCTCTTTTTACCGCTTAACAGACGGGGAATTTTATTTGATGGAACCGGGGAACCTGAATCATATTCCGATGGAGTATTCTTACCGGAAAAACAGCAAAGAGTATCTGGAACAATGTGCAGAGAAAGAGGAAATTATCGTTTGGGAAGGCAGAGATGCCCAGATGGGAGAAGAGCTGAATGCATGCGCTCCTATTAAAAACAGAAATGGGAGAGTAACAGGGGCTGCCCAGGTAACCATGTCTGTCTCCAGCGTAACAGACACTTTGGCAGATAAAACCCTGGGAATTGCAGCCCAAATTTTTGTTTTTTTCTTTGTTTTATTCCTTACCATTATTTTGATTATTATTCCTTCTCTAAGGCCGTTAAACAAAATGAGAAGGGCGGTGAGGGAGTTTTTTAAAGGACAGACAAGAGTAAAAATCCATTCATGGGGCAGCCAGGAGGTGGCGGAAATCCTCCAGACCTTTCAGCACATGGCAGAAAATTCAACCCGGTACTTTCAAAAAATCCAAAAAGTCAAAAATGCCTATGAACCCTTCCTCCCTGTTGGGATGATCCGCCTGTTGGGAAAACAGGATATCCGGCAGGTAAAGCCAGGGGACAGCGCCGGATTTGACGCCGGGATACTGGTTCTTAAGGCAAAGGATTTTCACCAGTGGGAAAAGGCTCAGACAGCTCCGGAAGTATTTGAAACCATCAATCAGTCTCTGGCTGTCTTAAGCGCAGAAGCAGAAGAGGCAGAGGGGTGGATTGAGAGCTTTGACAGCGCCGGAGGACGGATCTTTTTTAAAGAAAGAGGTCAGGATGCGGTAAAAACGGCAGTAAAGCTTTTACAGGAGATTTCCGGTCAGGGATTTTCCTTTCACGGCTCTGTCTGCTACGGAAGGGTCCAGCTGAAAATCTTAGGAACTGACCAGAGAATGGAAAGCGCTGTTTTTTCCAATGTATTCGGGATCTCCCAGTCTCTGTGCCGTCTGGCAGAGGACTACGGAGCCGGGCTTTTTGTAACGGAGACAGTAAGCCGCAGCCTTTCCGGCTGTGTAAGGGAGAGGAAATTTGGCCGTATGCTGCTGGAAAACGGCCGGGAGTTAAACATTACAGAGGTCTATGAAGCGGATTCCCCGGATCAGATCCGGCTAAAAGAACAGACAAAAACAGATTTTGAAAAAGGGGTGGAACTCTTTTTCCAGGGCAGCTGGAAGGAAGCAAGAGCATGCTTTGCAGGCGTTCTCCACCAAAATCCCCGGGATATGGCGGCCAGCCGCTATTTTTCCCAGTGCGGACTGCGGATGGAGACTCCGGAAAAAGCCGGAAGCAAAGGATATGTGGCAGTTTTAAAGGAGACAGGAAATGATGGAGATGTACTTGCAGTATTTTCATAATGCTTCCGGCATTGCCCCTTATGATTCTTCTATAGAAGCCATGGAGGAGGGATTTGCCTACCTGAAGCTTTTTCTGGCCGGAGTATATTCCAAGAAGGAGCTGGAAATAAGCGGAAGCGCTACGGAGCAGTACCTTAGCGAAAGAGAGCTGTCAGAAAGCCTGGAGGAAGCAAAAGCCTATATAGAAGAGAGGGTTTGGGAAAGCGGCAGGGAATATCAGGAGGAAGAAAACCCTGCCCGCCTGGCGGTCCTCTGCCGGAGACTGAAGCTGTCGGAATTTTGGGGATTTTTAGTTCTCCTGGCCTGGGGACTGGAAGTAAACAGCCAGGTGGAAGAGCTTTTTAAAATTTTGTATTCCGGAAGAAAAAGCGGGGCCGATAAACGGACAGCCCTTTCTCTGTGCCGGATATCCGGGATTAAGATAAGGCCGGATGAGCTGGCGGATTTTACAGGGGAAGCCGGTATGTTCCAGATCCTCTTTCCCAAAGCGGAAAAAGGGGGAGGCCTGTTTTTGCGTCCCTGTATCCTTTCCTTTTTGCTGGAAGGGAAAACCAGCCGGGAGTTTCAGCTCATTTCCCCCCAAAAAGCCTTGGAGCCTCTTTGGCTCTGCCGCATGCAAAAGGAGCAGATCATTAAGCTGCTGAGGCTTGATGGGTTTCGAAGGGGAAAAGAAGCCAGGATCCTGTATTTAAACGGACGGAAGGGGTGCGGAAAGCGGTTTTGCCTGTCCCATGCCTGCCAGGAAACTGGGAGCCGGATTTTACTGGCTGATTTTGCCGGAATTCCCCGGGGGGAAGAAGCAGGGGCCGCCTGTCTGGAGGAGCTGTATATTCAGGCTAAACTGGAAAATGCGATTCCCTGTGTCGCAGGCTTTTATGAGAAAGAACCTTTGACAGGGGAACCGGGGGAAGGACAAAAAAATCAGGAAAGCCTCAGAAGCATCCGCCTGTTTGATAAAATCAGGGCTCTGGGGGGACTGTGGATTCTCACCGGGAAAGGAAAAGAAGGATTTCTTGGTTCTCTTTTTTCCGTTTTTGTAAATATAGAATTTTCTGCTCCTTCTGCCAGTGAAAAGGCAGTCCTGTGGAAAGAGCTTTTAAAGATCTACCCGGGGGATGAAACCGTCAATCCGGTTTTAAACGGCAATAAATATGTACTGAACACAGGGGAGCTGAAACAGGTTTTGGAGACAGCAGGCCTGTCTGCCGAAAGCCTTGGCAGACCGCGGTTTTGCCAGAAAGATGTTGAGGATGCCTTAAAGGTACACAGCCGCGGCACATTAGGTTCCCTGGCGGTTTTGGTTCCGTCGGTATTTTCTTGGGAGGATTTGGTAGTAAGCCAGGAGGTAAAGGAAGGCCTTCTTCACATCTGCAATCAGGTAAAATACCGGAATGTGGTGGGGGATCAATGGGGATTTTACAAAAAAACTCCCTATGGCCGGGGAATCAGCGCTCTGCTGTACGGCCCGCCCGGAACGGGAAAAACCATGGCGGTTCAGGTGATTGCCGGGGAGCTGGGGATGGATCTGTACCGGGTGGACATGTCCCAGATGGTAAGTAAATACATTGGGGAGACGGAGAAGAACATTACATCCCTGTTTGATAAGGCCCGCCATATGAACGTGATTTTGTTTTTTGACGAGGCGGACGCGTTCTTTTCCCAGAGATCCCAGGTAAAGGATGCCAATGACAGAAATGCCAATGGAGAGGTGGCCCATCTGCTGCAGAAAATGGAAGAGTACCAGGGGGTAATCCTTCTGGCCACCAATATGAAGGAACAGATTGACGACGCCTTTAAAAGAAGAATCCGGTTTATGATAGATTTCCGTTTTCCCGATGGAAAAACCCGGAGAGAGCTGTGGAGGAAGATCCTCCCGGAGGCAGCGCCAAGGGAGGAAGATCTGGATCTGGATTTTTTTGCGGAAGAATTTGAGCTGTCAGGAAGCCAGATCAAAGAGGTTTTGCAGAATGCCGCCTTTATGGCGGCTGCAAAGGGACAAGCCATAGGCAACGAACACATAAAAGAAGCCATGAAGCTTAATTACGCCAAATACGGAAAAATTTTGACAAAAGAAGATTTTGGATATTTAGGATAGGGGACGCTAAGCAACGCGTGCCGATTCATTTATTTATTACCAGGGGGGAAGAACATGGGAATCAGGGAAGCGGTATCATATACAGACCAGGCCCTTTCTGAGGGGATGGAGTTTCAGGAGCTGGAGACCATGCTGGCAGAGAGCCTTCATGCAAAAATGGAGCAGGAAGAAGCTCAGGCCTGGGACGAGTTTACCCAAAACCTCTCTCAAAAAAGCACATGGTTCAAATCCAGCATAGAATTTAAAATCAATGGCGCGGCTTTTTCCGGACGCAAGGATCACCAGGTAAAAGCCGGCGTAGTCCCTTTGTTTAAAGGCGGTTATCTGGATTTAAGAAAGGCCCGCCTGAAAGGAGTCTCCGGCGGAAAGGGGAAAGGCATGGCGGAAGGGGACGGCGGCATACTGATGCTTTCTCCCAAAGGAACCTCTCAGGTTCATGCAATCCGGCTGGGACATTTGACTATTCGGGAAGATCAGGGGATTTCCGGCAGCGTCTTTGGAGATTTCATATTCATGGAGCCAGGGGAGGAAAAGGGAAGGATTGTCCATGCAGACAGAATCAAACTGAACCAAAATAATCTGTATATAACAGAAGTAACCGAATCCACCTTAAGCGGGATCCCCACCGTTAAGATTGCGGAAGGAAAGATAGATGAAACCGGAATTCATCCGGATGTCTCCGCGGATACTCAAAATAAGGCGGCCGCGGCCCGGGCAAATGCCGGGACTGCCGCTTCGGAACCTGCCCAGGCATCTGCCGGGGCTACCGCTTCGGAATCTGCCCAGGCATCTGCCGGGACTGCGGCTTCGGCACCTGCTCAGGCGCCGGCAGCGTCTCCGGCTCCGGAACAAATTGCAGCTGCCAGACACCGGGAGGAGCTTCTGGAAGCAGCAAAGAAAAGTGCGTACGACAAAACAACCTCCCAGGGGGAAAGCGCTGACAGGGCGGAATCACAGGAAGAGCCCCAGGAGGAAGAGGCAGCGGAGATTACAGTGGAAACCAAAGCCGGAGTAGGAGCAGGCGTTTCTGCAGACAAGATTTCCGTAGGGTTTGCCAAAGAGCTTGGAAGCATTAACGGGGAGGATGACAAAAACGCGGTTGGCCTGGGGAAGCTTGGGAAATTTGATCTGAATACAGATTATCTGCAAAACTTTCAGGATTTTATAAACAATAATGTCCAGAAAGAAGAGGAAAAGGAAATTTCTATTACCTTAGCAGAAGTCCCCATCCTTCCTTTTCTGGAATTTGCAGTAAAAATAAAGCCAAAGGCTCTGGTTCAGTTTACGGTAAACGGCTCTCTGGAGAATTACCGTTCATTTTTTGACCTGGCAGGAAACCCGGATAAGACGCCAAAATTCACCTTTGAAGCCGCATTGACAGGAGCACTCTCTATAGGGCTGGAGGCGGCTCTTGAGGCTGGGGTTCCCGGGCTTATCTCCCTGGAAGGCGGAGTTACCGCTGCCGCAGGGGTAGAGGGAGCAGACGATAACCACAGCCTTTTAAAAGCTTCCGGCGAGGTGGAATTTGGGCTGGGAGAAAAAAATAATTTTCCCATTATGTCGGATGCAGTATTTAAAGTGGGGAATGAGGAGGGGCTTTCTCTCTTCGGCGAGGTGACTGCCGGAATTTCCGCAAAAAGCCCGTTAATCGGATGGGAAAAGGATATCTGGGAATATACCTTTGGAAGATGGGTATTGGAAAATCCCAAAATTCCCATTCCCACCTTTGAAATCACAAAAAAGGCCGGCACGTCTATTACGAAAGGCTGGGATATTAAGGAGACAGGCGGCCTGACTGAGTTTAAAGATCAATTTCTCAACAAATATCCGGAGAAAGGCGGTTTGGGATTAAAGCCTTTAAAAAAGAAACGCTATGACGATATGATAAATCAGGCGGATAAGATTACAGAATCCTATGATTCTGCCCTGAAAACTCTGTTAGAGATCCGGAAATATAAAAATATCTATATTTCCGACGACGGGGGCTTTGCCGGATTTCTTAAGCTTTTAATGGAGACAGAAAGCAGGTTTCACAATATTAAGCTGGACACTTATATTAATTTTCTAAAGCAGGATCAATCCTATGAGGAGATTGCAACAGACAGCCGGTTCCAAAAGACCGTGAATAACTTTACAGAAGGGGAAAACAGGCATCAGGGACGGGTTGACAAGCTGAAAGACTGGGCGGAGCATCCGGAAAATTATCCGGAGGGCGTTATGGAATTATACACATCCATGGGAGGAGGATTTGGCTTTCGAACCACTCTCCGGGCCATAGCGGAAAGTGAATTTTATACCTGGGATAATATTATGGCTTATGAACAGAGGCAGGTGGAGGACAGAGAACAGGGCTACAACAGCCGGATTGAAGAGCTGGAACGGCAGCAGCCGGGAGAACGCTCAGAATCCACTGCCGAAGAAAAAAAGCATTTGTCCGTAACCAGAACCCCGGATCAGCTGATCCAGTATGAGCAGGAGAGACTGGACAGCGCCCAGAAGGAAGCTGCCGATTTATTAAATGCCCTTACTCAGAAATGCCAGGATCTGCAGATTGATTCGGATGAAAAAAAGGCGGAACCCAATGAAGCTTTTGCCCAATATTATCAGTCGCTTACAAAAAAATCCAAAAATCTGAAGTTTCGTGATTTTTCTAACTTTACAGACATTGGAATGGTCATAGAATATGAAGAAAGCCGGTTTAAAGAAAAAGATGGAGATTTGGCAGAATCTCTGGCCGCGTTAGAGGCAGCCAGAGCCCTTTTGGAAAGCGGGCAGAAAACGGAAAGGGAGGCGCTGGCACTATTTTTAGACGGGGCTGGCCCTTCTGGCTCTGATGCCCGTAAAAATTTACTGTCAGATGCATTAAAACCGGAAAACAGGTATCGGCTTTATTCCATTGATGATCTGATCCAGTATGAAGAGCGGGAGCTGCAAAAGGAGCCGGGGCAGTTAAAGGATCGGCTGATGATTATGGAAAAGGCCAGAGAGGAAAACCTTAATGTGTCCGGAAAATATGACGGATGGAAAAAAGATGCCAGAAAGGATATCTTAAAGACTTCGTCAGACTGGGTAAAAGAAAAAAAGACTGGGGGAAAGCTGCAGGAAAACGTCAAACAGCTTCTTACCCTGGAAATGCTGCTGGAGTATGAAATGGGTCGTTTCAGAGATATTAAAGCTACTAGAAAAGGGGTGTATATAAAACGGGAAGAACATATAAGCAAGCATCAGAAGCGCATTGAACTTCTCCAAAAACACATTTCTGTAAGGGATCGTTTTCCAGAGGGAAGCAGGCAGCGCAGGGAGGCGGAGATAAAGCTTATAGAACAGTATTCGGATTCGGAGGAGGCAGGAAAATCAACGATAGACGGATTTGTAGACAAGTTTACCCAGGCCCCTGAAAATCAGACAAGAATTGCCATAGCCGCAGTCAATGAGCAGCTTGGCCAGATCCAGAAACAAATAGCAGACTCTGAATCAGTGGAAAACTCCCCGGCCGCCAGAGTCAATACCCTGAAAAGGGCGAAGGAGCAGAGGACGCCCATGAGCCAGGTCTGGGAATATTATAAAGAATCCGGCGGAAGTTTTCTTGATATGGTGGAGAAAGGAAACCAGCTGGAAGCTAGGGGCGGAACTAGCACTGTTAAACAGAGCGCTTCGGGAGCTGACATCAGTTCGGCGGGCTTTCAGGGAGCAGCCAGATTGGGCGGCCTTAAAAGAGCGGAAAATTTGACTATAGGGGAGCTTATCAATTATGTGGAAAGCAACCTGTCAGACGACGGCGGATTACATTTAGAGCGTCAGAGGATCATGTCCCGTTATAAGGATTCCAATCTGTCCCCGGAAGAATTTTTAGACAAATATAAAAATGACCGGCTGTTAAGCGGCGATACCATGGACGGAGGGAAGCGCTTTAAAAAACATATCAGCCTGACGCCGGGGATTATTTTAAAAGCTGTTGAGGCAAAAAAGGCAGAATTAGGCCAAAAGCATTCAGAGCGTCTTCAGTCCCTGAATCAGTGGAAGAGTCAGGGGATGTCAAATGAGGCGATTAACGCCGCTTATCAGACCATGGCGCGGGAGACGAAATTCATGTCTTCAAGAAGAAGGATTGGGTTAGATGAATACCTGGAAAAGCAGACAGATCCGGCCGGACTTTCCGGAGCAGACACGCTTACCAGAGAAGAGCATCTGGAATTTGCCAGAAACCAAAGGTATGTAGCCGGTTTAAAACACAGGCAGCGCCTGGAAATCCTTCAGAACAATACTTTTGATAAAGAAGAGCGGGTGCGCCAGTACAGAGAAACAGAAGCCAGGGGGTTTTTCAGGAGTGTGGAGATGAACGTAAGAGCCAGGGAAGAAGAGCTGACAAATATATTTTTCCCTGAGATTCCTTCTTTCAAGGAGTCGCCTTTAACCAGCGCCCAGCAGCGGAATGATGACGCCAGTTATCAAATGCTCCTGAACTATGAGCAGAATCGGCTGGCCTTTATGACAGAAGGGAAAGCAGACGCCGGAAGCGTCTTAAAGGAGATAGAAGACCGCCGGGCGGCTATGACCAAACAGGACATGGAGAGCCAAACAATTCTGGACGCCATTGAGGAGGCGAAAAAAGCCGTGAAACAGCCCGGAGCAAATGCTGGAAAGGTAATTGACAATCTGATTAATCCATTAATTCAGCGGGTAGACAGCCTGAAGCTTCTGAAAGAGATGGAAGAGTCGGGACAGGTGCCTTGATAAGGAAAAGGAGAAGCTGATATGACCATACGAAAGTTATTTGAAACCTTTATGGCTGCCAACCAGATCCCGGTATATCCCTTTGACACAGAAGAGGGAGTTCCCACCCATCTGGGGATCCGCCTGAAGGGGGACAACGGTAATTTTGACGGTTATGCCCTTTGCTTTGAAAAAGAGCGGCTTTTTGTGTTTTACACCAGATTAAATTTAAGAGCTTCCCTGGAGCAAAGAGAAAAAATTGCGGTGAAGCTGGCCGAAATCAATTATATGATAAAAATCGGCGGTTTTCAGATGGATCCGGAAAGCGGGGAGATCACCGTAAGAACCGCCCATTATATGACAGGAACGGACGTGGAACAGGGGGCGGTGATTGAGCGCCTGGTACGGGTCAGCGGCCTTATTGCCGACAAGTATTATTCCCAAATTTCAGAAATGATTGAAACAAGGTAGAAAGTAACGAATTCATTCCCAGATGCAAAAAAGCAGCCCAAGCGGTCTTGAGGGGCTGCTTTTTTTTCTGTATAATGATAAGGATACCTTAAGGAGGCTGCTTTATGAAAATTGCAATATGTGAAGATGTGATGGCTGACCAGCTGGTTCTGCGAAGAGCCTTGGATACAGTAAAACAAAATCTTCAGATAGAGATGAAATACGAATTTTTTGAAAACGGGGAACAGCTTCTTTCTCGGATAGAGTCCGGTATTTCTTATGATCTGGTAATTTTGGACATTTATTTAACCGGAGAAGACGGTTTGAAAATTGCACAGAAATTAAGAGAGATTTCTCAAATTCCGGTGGCTTTTTCCACCTCCAGCCGGGAATTTGCCCTGGATGCCTATGATGTGGATCCTATCCACTACCTGCTAAAACCGATTACTGCCGAAAAGCTTATGGAACTTATAAAAAGACTCTTTAAGCGGATGGGGAAACCGGTAAAAAGCTTAACCTTAATTTCAGCCAGATCTACCTACGAATTTCCACTGATTCACATCCGGGAAATCGTCAGCCAAAATAAAGGGATCCACATCCGGATGAAGCGGGATGACCAGTCCGCCTGGCTGGCTTTCCCTTTTCGGGAAACGGCATGGCTTCAGGACGAGCCGGGGTTTGTCCTGATAAACAGAGGGCATTTAATAAACCTTGACGAAATCTACTCCATTGATTACGATACCTGCCGGATGAAGGATGGCAGGATAGAAAATATCAGCCGCAGAGAACGGGGGATCGTCCAAAAAAAGTTTAAGGAATACCTGTTCCGGCAGATGGATGGAAACTGATTTAGAGGGGACATTATGATAGCAAGTATCTTTGTAGTATATTTATTGGGAGCTTTTATCCAGACCTTTCCGGTGGGAGTTCTAATCTATTCCTCTTTTCCGGATAAAGGATTTCCTTTCGGGAGAACCAGAGCCTGCCGGGAACTGGCGATTGTCTGCGGAACAGGAAGCCTGCTGTTTGCCGGTATATCCTGTATTTTGTACCGTTTTATCGGCACGGTGGAATTTTTTCAGGGAACCATGCTGATGCTGGGGTTTATGGTGCTGCTGATCTGCTTTATCTGGAAAAGTCTGGCTGCCGGGAGGAAAGCTAAATTGCTGGCCCTGGTTATGGCGGTTCACTATGAAACTATTATTGTTACTGTCAGCTCCATGATTATGATTCAGGATTGGGGCTTAAGATGGGAAGATGTGAAAGGGATTCCATGCTATCAGCCTTTGGCCCCATTGAGTCTGTTTTTGCTGACCATAGTTACATGGCCCTGTGTAAAGTGGTTTTTCTCCAATCCATTTGGCAAATTTATTGCTACCATGGAAGAGCCGACATTAAAAAGGGCCTGTATATATGTAAGCCTTGCCATGGGAACCACCTTTTTGGGAGTAGGATATTTTATACAGGTTGATGTGGCCTATTCTTTTCCGTTTCTTCTTCTAAGCCTGACCTCCAATTCCCTGACCTACTTTATGTTTATCCAGGAGACCCAGCATGCCAGAGAAGCGGAGATTTTGGCCCGGCAGATGGAGCTTTTGGAGGTGCAGTACTATCAAATCAGCCGCCACATTCAGGAAGTCACCAGACTGCGCCACGATATCCGCCACCATCTCAATACCATCAGCGTATTAAACGCAGAGGGAAAACAGGAGGAAATTGCCGGATATCTCAAAGAATATCAGGTAGCTTATGAAAAAACAGAGGCCATTTCCGTAAGCGGTTATGGCCTGGTGGACAGTATTTTAAATTATTATCTGTCCAAGGCAGCTGAGAGCAATATTACAGTGACGCTTCAGAACCGCCTGAAGAAAAGCTACCCATTTTCCAGCACAGATATGACGGTCCTTTTGGGAAACTGCCTGGAAAACGCTCTGGAAGCCTGTAAAGAATCCGGCTGTCCGGACCAGGTGCTTCAGGTGGAGCTTCAAGTAGTGAATTCCGCTTTTTTAATACGGATTTCCAACACCATGAAGAAGCAGGAGCCTTCCGACAGCGGTTTTACCGAATACCATTCCATAACCTCCACCAAGGGCCGGGAACGGGGCTGGGGGTTAAGCAGCGCTCAGCAGATTGCCAAAAAATACAAAGGAACTCTGGAGATACAGCAAAAAGAAGAAATTTTTACTGTCCGGATCCTGTTAAATATACCGGAATAAATTTTTAAAACAGAGGGCAGAATGATGCACAATATCCGTGTAGGCCTGGAAGCCAGGATACATAAACCCAAATTGATTCCCAATTTGATTCGCCGTAAAAATCTGGAAGAGCTTTTAAACCAATCCGGCGAAAAACTTATCGTGTTTCACGGAACCATGGGATTTGGAAAAACAGTATTTATAAATTCATATGGGCGCGGCAGCGGCAGGGCACAGTCCTGGTATCATTTAAACAGCTTAGATAATGATATGGTTACCTTTTCTCATTATCTGTCTGCATCCCTTTGCCAGGCCTGGCCAAACTTTTCCTGGCCTTTAGAGGCATTTCACCATGGAAAAGCAGGGCTTTGGGAGGCGCAGAAACTGGCCCAGTCCTTTATTTATGCCGTTGATACGGCGGGGAAAGAGGCGGACAGCCCGTTTTTAGATATGGTTCTGGATGATTTTCAGGAGATTGAAAATGAGTCTATCTGGCGTTTCCTGGATCAGGTTTTGTGCCACCTTCCTGAAGGGATCCGCATTTTTATTGCGACAAAAGGCTCGGTTCCCCCTTTTACCGATAAATATCTTATAAACGGGGATGCTAAAATTATTTCTGCAGAGAGTCTGGCTTTCAGCATGGAAGAGACCGGGCTTCTTATGAACCAGATTCTAAAAGAGACCCCTGATAAAGATGCCGTTCAGGCCGTTTTTATCAGCTCAGAAGGCTGGCCGGCCGGTGTGATGTCCCTCTGCCTTTTCATGAAGCAGCGCCGCATTGAGTTAAAGCCTGAGAATGTGGTGGGGGTTATAAAAGAAAGCCGGATGCATGATTTTTTTATGTACGAGCTGTTTAAAAAGCTTTCCTTTGATATTCAGCGCTTTCTGGTTTTGACTTCCCCTCTGGAATATCTAAGCGCCGGTATCTGCCTGGCTGTTTCCGGGGTTCCCAATTCTGCCGGTATTTTGGATTATCTGATAAAAGAAGGCCTGTTCATTCAAAAAGTAGAGGATCGCACGGAAATTTACCGCTATCATTCCCTGTTTCGGGAATTTTTAATAAGCCAGCTTGCAGGAGAGGAACGAAAAGAGGTGCAGAAGAAGGCAGCCCTGTACCTGCTGAATACGGATCAAAAAGAGGAGGCCGCCGCCTATGCCATAAAAAGCGAAAGCCCTGAGATTGTCATAAAGGTTATAGAAAGTGCAGGAATGAAACTTTTTGAGGAAGGCAGAATGGCAATGCTGGAATCCTGGCTTGCGTTTACCAAAGAACAACAAAAGGACTATCCTGTAAAGGCCCTGTTGGCTGCCGCTCTCTGCTTTATTCAGAAAGGGGAAAGCAGCCGGGGACTTTCCCTTCTGATAGAAGGAATGGAAAAATCCCTGGAGCAAAAAAAGGAGAACAGCTTTCTTTTGGCCGGAAAGCAGGCAGCCCTCTATTTGACCGAAAATCACCTTTATGAGGAGGCAGGTATCCTTTTGGCCAGGATGAAACAGGATTATGAGAGGGTATTTTGGGGAAAACCATTCCCCTTTGCCGCCCTTTTGCTGTGGTCTGATTTATACCAGGGAAGAGAAAGCCGTGTTCCGAAACTTTCGGATCCGCTGTCCCAAAAAGAGCCGGAGATTCATGCCCTGGCACAGGTATTTGATACTGCAAAGGAAGGAGCAGAGGAACTGAAGCTTCTGGAAAAAGAGCTTTTGGGTTCCCCGGGCAGAGAGAGGGCCGCGGCCCTCTGCGGATTAAAAATCCTGGAGAAAGAAATTTCGTTTCCTGCAGCCTGTGAGGATCATTCCCGCCTTTCCCGTCTGGTTCAGGCTTGGGGAGATACCCCTTATGCTGCCTGGGGACAAATATTAACGGGAACCCGTTTGTTTCAAAATGGAGAAAAAAAGGATGGCGCCGGCCTGGCCCTGAAAGGAACGGCACTGTTTCGGGAAAAGGGGACAGGGGAGTTGTCTCTGATTCCGGAGATAGCCAGGTTTTCCTGGAACCTTTCCATTCTCTCTGGCAGCCAGAGGATGGAAGATGACAGCCCCTATCATTTGGCAGTACATAGTTTCGGCGACTTTCAAATTTATGTACTGGAGACGGGAGAAGAACTTCGCTGGCGGACGAAAAAGGCATGGGAATGTATGGCATGGCTTCTTCATGTCCAGGGGAAAGAGGTGAGCAGAGAAGAATTATTGTCTGCCTTGTGGGATTTGGAGCAGATTCCTTCTAACGAAGTAGCCGCTCTTCACAACATCCTTTCCAGCATTCGAAAGACCTTAAAACCTTATGGGATGGAGAACTTGATCCAGTATCAGAACCACTGTTATTTCCTGAAGCCGGGGATGATAGGGGATCAGCGGGCTGAGGCGGACAAGCTGTGCCGTCTGATTCAGGAGGGGGATGGAGAGAAAATTCACCAATACGGTTACTGGCTGCTGGAATTGTCCAGGGCACCTTATTTAAAGACCGTAGAAAGCCAATGGGCAGAGGAAACCCGTTATGAATATGAAAACCTGTTTTTAAAGGGGCTGATTCTGGCCGGCGATTATAGCTTTAAAGCCGGAAGAAAGGAGACGGCTCTGAAATATTACCACCAGGCCTTCACAATCAATCCCTATGAGGAATGGCTGGCAATCCGCATTATGGAGATTATGGCTTTTACTGCCCAGCCCAGAGATATCCGTAAATATTATCAGGAGATGATTCTTCATATGGAGGAAGAGCTGGGCTGCAAACCCAGCCCGAATCTTAAAAAGGCCTTTGAAACGTCTATGGAATTATGCAGGAGGGTGTAGATGGAAAATGAACTTTTACGTCTGGGGTTTTTGGAAATTGCCTGTTACCTGAAATCCAGGGAGGAGGAATTGGGGCAGTCCTTAAAAATGACGCCGGACTTGTCAAAAAAAGAGCTGGA
>JAETNT010000032.1 GCA_021772025.1 Enterocloster bolteae
AGTTTTGCGACAAATGCCCTGGCCGGAGGATACGATCCGGCCCTAATATCCAGCATTATGGGCAACAGCGTAAAAACGCTTCTTACGTTTTACGCTCACCCGGATTCAGGGCAGCAAATATCGTTAATCACAAATTTTGCCGAAAAAGCACTGTGATTATTATGTCAGAGAACCAAATAAAAATTGCAAAACTTTAGCAAAAAACTTTAGCAACTTTTAGTTATGTAAACAAAAAGAGCTTCCGGAAAACCCGGAAACCCTTGATTTTAAAAGAAAAATAAAAGAGCGCGAGACGGGATTCGAACCCGCGGCCCCCACCTTGGCAAGGTGGTGCTCCACCACTGAGCCACTCGCGCATAATAAAAATATAAAGTTATCACTATAGTACGACACCGCTATAGCCAATGCCCAAAGCCGGAATCGAACCAGCGACACGAGGATTTTCAGTCCTCTGCTCTACCAACTGAGCTATCTGGGCTTCCTCAAGAACGAATTAATTATATTCGATAAAACGATAATTGTCAAGGTATATTTTATACTTTTGAGGAAACTTTTTGAAAAATAGCAACAGTTCAAAAGGATGTTGCAAAATGAAACCGGCAATAATAGAAATCCGCCTTATTTCATTTTGCGACATCTCCTTCTTTCAATTCTATAATAAATTCAATACAATTTCTCCTACTTTCCCACAAATACTACTATCGTCCTGGAAGGAACCATAAACTGCTTTTGCTTTTCCAACGCCAGCTCCCTGCCTTCTTCGTAAATACCGTTGCGGCCTCCTTCGTCAGTGTTAATGGCTACATGCCATTTCTTGCCTCGGGGAAGGTTCGGGAGGGAAAATTCATGCGGTTCCCAGTGCATATTGTAGGCGACAAAAAAGGAATCATCCGGAGAGCCGTCAGCTTTGGCGGCATATTTTCCGCAGTACATAATGCCCAGCTGACGGCGGAAATTCTCAAATTCCGGGCACCATGCTTTGACCCCATGGTAGGAAACATCCGGATGGCCGCAACCTAGATAATCCATAATCCTAGGTTCCTGAGGCATATGAAATACCCCGTGCTTTTTACGAAATTCAATAGCAAATTTCACAAAATCAAAGATATCTTTGTTGGTATTCTGTAAATTCCAGTTCAGCCAGGAAATTTCATTGTCCTGGCAGTAAGAATTATTATTTCCGTTCTTGGTTCGGCCAAATTCATCTCCTGCCATAAAAAGTGGGACCCCTTGGCTCAATACCAGCAGAAGTACTGCATTACGAAGCTGCTTACGGCGCATTTCCACTATCTTTTTCTTACGGGTAGGGCCTTCTACTCCGCAGTTCCAGGAAAAATTATAGTCCACTCCGTCCCGATTATTTTCACCGTTAGCTTCATTGTGCTTTCTGTCATAGGATACCATATCCATCAACGTAAAACCGTTTACATTGGCCATATAGTTAATAATGCCGCGGTCTTTGGGATTACGCCTGCTGCGGTTTACCAAACTGTTAATCTGATCTTCATCGCCCTTTAGCAGCCGACGCATATCTGTCTCAAACCCATCATTATATTCTGCTAAACGCTTGCCCAAACCGGAACTGGCGATACCGTCCCAGTTATCCGCCCACAGTTTCACCCGGCTTAAATACGGATCTCTGGCCAAAAGGCCTTTAGGGGCAAAGCCAATCAGATGAAATCCGTCTACATGGTACTCTCTGGCCCAATAGCGAACTACATCCAAAGCATACGATGGTTCTTCAAAGCCAGTAAAAAACAAATCCATGATTAGCTCAATTCCTGCTTTGTGAAGTGCCTTTACCAAATCTTTCAATTCATCTGATGGATTTTTCTCTTTTCCGGAGCAGTAAGATGCCTTGGGCGCCATTCGCTGGCCGGCAACAAACCCCCAATAATTCAGCTTTCCTGTAGGCTCATCCTTTTCATAAGGATTCTTCATAGCCCCTTCCGGCATCATGACCTCTTGAAATTCTGTAGCCGGCATCAGTTCAACCGCGGTGATCCCCAGTTCCTGCAAATACGGGATCTTTTCCTGAATTCCAGAAAAACATCCCCTGTTTTCCACTTTAGATGAGGCATGTTTGGTAAAACCTCTGGGGTGAATCCGATAAACCACACAGTTCTCATAAGGATATTCTAAAGGGGTATCTCCCTCCCAATCATAAGTTTCCGGCAATATTCCGGCCCTGAGAATATTTTTCACTTGGGAAAAACTACCCCAAGTTTCCCGGCCGCTAAAAACCTTTCCATAGGGATCTTCTTTTAAAATCCCATCCGTCTCATAGCAGTATTCTATTCCGGTAAAGTTCCCTGAAACCGTCATATTCCAAACATCACCGATTCTGTTTTCCAAGGGAAACCAAAGCTTTGCATCCGGCTTTTTCCTTCCTTTCGAAAACAGCACCAATGCACACGCTTCGCTCTTGGAGACGACAGAAAAATGCGCTCCTCCGTCGATGACTGTAACCCCCATCGGGTAAAACATTCTGTCATCTTTTACTATTGTGTACTTTTCCATCTCTGCCTCATCTCCCATATTTTCTTGTAGTTGTTTACTGTGCTGCAATCTTTTCAGCCAGTTCGTTCAGATACATCCAGCGGTCCATCCTTTCCTCCAGTTTGGCCTCTTTCTGTTCCTTTTTTTCCATCAGCTCCTGAAGTCTGCCGTAATTGCTGGAATCCCCTTCCATCTCTTTTTCCAGATTTTGGATCTCTTCCTCCAAAAGAGAAATTTCTTTTTCAATAGTCTCCCATTCCTTCTGTTCTTTATAAGAAAATTTAAGTTTTCGTCCTTGGCGCCGGGCAGAATCTGACTCGTTTTTTATCCCGCTTCTGTCTTTTTGCCTTTCTGTCATGCTGTTATTAGAGTTTTCGTCTAACTGACGCTGTAAAAGCGCCGCCTGGTAGTCTGTAAAGCCGCCTTCATACTGGCGCACTTTCCCCTCTCCTTCAAAAGCAAAAATCCGGCGTACCACCCGATCCAAAAAATACCTGTCGTGAGATACCGTTACAACAATCCCCTGAAAGCTGTCCAGGTAATCTTCCAAAATGGTCAATGTCTGAATGTCCAGATCATTGGTTGGCTCATCCAGCAAGATAACATTAGGCGCGTCCATAAGGATTCTCAGCAAATACAGCCTGCGTTTCTCTCCGCCGGACAGCTTCCCTATAGCGGTGTACTGCATATGAGACGGAAATAAAAACCGCTCCAGCATCTGGCTGGCGCTAATGCTTCCATCTCTGGTTTTCACATACTCCGCCACATTTTTAATGTAGTCAATTACCCGAAGAGACTCGTCCATCTCTTCATTTTCCTGAGAAAAATACCCCATGCGGACAGTCTGTCCAATCTCAATGGTTCCCTCATCCGGTTTTACCCACCCAGCAATCATTTTCATCAGAGTAGATTTTCCCGCCCCGTTTGGGCCAATGATGCCGATACGATCGCCTCTTAGGAAAATATAAGTGAAATCCTTTAACAAAATTTTGTCGCCATAGGCCTTAGATAAACCAGTTATCTCCACAGTAGTCCGTCCCAAGCGGCTAACGGCAGATTCCATTTCCACCTTACCGTCCGCTTCCGGAGCTTTTTGATCCCACAGTGCTTCATAGCGCTGGATATGAGCTTTTTGTTTCGTAGAACGGGCTCTGGCACCCCGCTGCATCCATTCCAGCTCTACTCTCAGAATAGACTGCCGTTTACGTTCACTGGCCGCTGCCATATCCAGGCGCTCCGCCTTCAGCTTTAAAAATCCCTGATAATTAGTCTGATAGCTGTACAGCTTTCCTTTATCAAGCTCTACAATCCGATTGGTCACACTATCCAAAAAGTACCGATCATGAGTAATCATCAGCAGCGCGCCTTTAAATTTTTTCAAATACTCCTCCAGCCAGTCTGCCATACTGCTGTCCAAATGGTTGGTAGGTTCATCCAAAATTAAAAGTTTGGCCGTAGACAGGAGTACGCTTGCCAGAGCCACCCGCTTCTTTTGTCCTCCGGACAGGGTTCCCATAAGCGCCTTCTGATCGGTAATCCCCAGCTTATTCAGCATAGATTTCGCCTGACTTTCAATATCCCAGACATGATCATGGCCCTGGTTATCTCTTAAAACAGCCTGTATTACATCGTCCTTTGGATTAAATTCCGGATTCTGGGATAAATAACGGATATCCAAACCGCGGCTCCTGACCACAGTTCCCTCATCCGGTTCTTCCAGGCCGGCAACAATTTTTAACAGTGTGGACTTGCCGGTGCCGTTGATTCCGATAATGCCTATCTTTTCCCCTTCACTCATAGAAAAGGCAGTATCCCGGAAAAGAAGCCTTTCCGTATAAGATTTTGTCAAATGTTCAATGGTCACTAAATTCATCGGATCACCAGCTCTACCGGGCAGTGGTCTGACCCCATAATCTCTGCATGGATGGATGCGCTCTCAAGCCTGTCCTTCAACGCCTCAGATACGCAAAAATAGTCGATCCGCCACCCTGCGTTCTTTGCTCTGGCAGAAAATCGGTAAGACCACCAGGAATAAGCTCCCTCCTGTTCCGGATAAAACCAGCGGAAAGTATCCACAAACCCAGCGGCTAACAGGCTGGTAAATTTGTTTCTCTCTTCATCAGTAAATCCGGCATTTTTTCGATTGGTTTTAGGATTTTTTAAGTCGATTTCCTTGTGGGCAACATTTAAATCGCCGCAGAAAATAACCGGCTTTTTCTCCTCTAATTTCTTTAAATAGGCTAAAAACGCGTCCTCCCAGCACATCCGGTAATCCAGTCTGGCCAAGCCGTCCTGAGAATTAGGGGTGTAGCAGGTTACTACATAATAATCTGTAAATTCGGCCGTAATTACCCGTCCCTCGCGGTCATGCTCCTCTATGCCTATGCCATAATCCACAGACAGAGGCTCTTCCTTTGTAAACAGGGCAGTACCGGAATATCCTTTCTTTTCCGCATAGTTCCAATATTGATAATAACCCGGCAGATCTAAATTAATCTGGCCCTTCTGAAGCTTACTCTCCTGGATACAGAATACATCCGCATCCGCTTCTTTAAAATAATCTAAAAAACCCTTGCCGATACATGCACGCAGGCCGTTGACATTCCAGGAAATTAACTTTTTCACAGAGATTCTCCTTTACTATAAAAGTCCGCCGCCAAAAAGGCGGCATGCATTCAGGTATTCCAAGTGCGCCCGCCGGACTTTTATGTGCGGTGGTGCGTCCGCTGCCGGGCGCATGAAGGTTTAGGTTGTAATTGAATCTAGTATAGCATTTTATGGGGAATATTGGAAGGGGATAAACTGGAAAAAGCGGTGCCTGTCAGAAATCTATTTTTCATTCTGCCGGTGCACCGCATTCTTCCTTTAGAATTGCTAAATTTTAATCGTCATTCTCATGGCCCTCAGCTACAGTAAATACCTGTCTCTTACGTGCCATCTCATCGCTCTCTAAGTATTCGTCATAGGTAGTAATCTTGTCAACCAACTGGCCGTTGATGATCTCCATAATCCGATTTGCCGTAGTCTGAACGATCTGGTGATCGCGGGATGAAAAAATCATTACCCCCGGAAACTTCATCATACCATTATTTAAAGCAGTAATAGACTCCATATCCAGGTGGTCGGTAGGCTCGTCAAGCATCAACACGTTTGCACCGGAAATCATTAGCTTGGACAGCATACAACGAACCTTCTCTCCTCCGGATAACACTTTTACCTTTTTAACACCGTCCTCACCGGCAAACAACATACGCCCCAAGAACCCCCGGACATAAGTCACATCCTTCTCCGGAGAATACTGAGTCAGCCAGTCTACAATGGTGTCATCACTGTCAAACTCTGCACTGTTATCTTTGGGGAAGTAGGACTGGGTGGTAGTAAGCCCCCACTTATAACTTCCCTCGTCCGGCTCCATCTCCCCGGCCAAAATCTGGAAAAGTACAGTTTTGGCATGTTCATTTGGCCCTACCAGGGCAACTTTGTCATCACGGTTTAAGATAAAGGAAATATTATCCAAAACTTTTACGCCGTCAATGGTCTTGCTTAAATTCTCTACAGTCAAAACTTCGTTTCCGATCTCTCGGAAAGGCCGAAAGTCGATATAGGGATATTTCCGGCTGGAAGGCTTAATATCATCCAGCTCAATCTTCTCCAGCGCACGTTTTCGGGATGTGGCCTGTTTGGACTTAGACGCATTGGCAGAGAAACGCTGAATAAATTCCTGCAGCTCCTTAATCTTTTCTTCCTTTTTACGATTCGCTTCTTTCATCTGGCGGATCATCAGCTGACTGGACTCATACCAGAAATCATAGTTTCCCGCATAAAGCTGGATTTTGCTGTAATCAATATCTGCAATCATAGTGCAGACCTTGTTTAAAAAGTAGCGGTCATGTGAAACCACAATAACCGTGTTCTCAAAGTTGATTAAAAATTCTTCCAGCCACGCAATTGCATCCAAATCCAGATGGTTGGTAGGCTCATCCAGGAGCAAAATATCCGGATTACCAAACAATGCCTGAGCCAGTAATACCTTTACCTTCTGAGCGCCGGTTAAATCCTTCAGCAGACAGTAATGAAACTCCGGTTCAATTCCCAGACCATTTAGCAGGTTAGCGGCATCGGATTCTGCCTCCCATCCGTTCATGTTGGCAAACTCTCCCTCCAGCTCAGCAGCTTTAATGCCGTCTTCATCGGAAAAGTCTTCTTTCATATAGATAGCTTCCTTTTCCTTCATAATTTCATACAGTCTGGCATTACCCATAATAACCGCATCCAGTACCTGAAACTCATCATATTTAAAATGATCCTGCTGCAGAAAGGACAGCCGCTGTCCTTGGGTAATAATAACATCCCCGCTGGTAGGTTCCAGCTGACCGGATAAAATTTTTAAAAAGGTGGATTTTCCGGCGCCGTTGGCGCCGATAACGCCATAACAGTTGCCCTCAGTGAACTTGATGTTAACGTCTTCAAATAATGCTTTTTTTCCAAGGCGTAAGGTAATGTTGCTTGTACTAATCATACTGATACCCTTTCTGAAATAACATAGCGCACAAAGCGCCTTTTGACCTATCAAAAGAGGGGTCATTTCGGGCCCCTCTTGATTTATTCCTATTTTCAGTTCAGTTATACCTGAAAATCCTGATATTTGCAAGGTTTTTCGTAAAATTTCTAAAGCTTTCTTCCATCCCAGCCCTTTAACGCCACCCGAACCGACCGGGCCATTTCTTTACTAAAGGCGGCTCCGGTTTTCCGGGCATAAAACATCTGGGCAAAATTTTTTGCTCCATAGTGGTTATCGGGGCGGTATCCCGCATTCTCCCTGGCATACATTTCCTCGTATTCTTTGTCCGTAAGCTGGCGGTATTTTTCTTCAAACACTACGAATTTAGGATCAAACCTTTCCCGGATTACCCGATTGTGATCCGGTTTATAATGACCCAGGCACAACAGAGCAATAGGAAATACATATTCCGGCAATTGAAAAAGCTCCTGATGATACTCATAGTTTTCCACAATATCGCCGATGTAACAAGAACCTATCCCCAAAGATTCTGCCGCAATCACCGCGTTTTGTGCAGCAATTATAGTATCCTCACAAGCCAGAAGAAAATCCGATTCCTGGGGTGCTTCGAAGCAGTAGCCCTGATCTGCATGAGCCTCGCAAAACTCTTTTACGCCGTTTTTCTCATAATAGTCAAACCACTTATGCTGATCTGCCGCAAACAGCAAAAGCACCGGCGCCTTGGCGATAAAGGGCTGGTTATCGCAGCTTTTGGCAAGCTTTTCTTTTGTCTCCTGGCTGCGGATTACAATAACGGAATACAGCATCTGATTGCCCGCTGTAGGCGCCCGCATGGCGGCCTCCAGAATGGTCCGAAGCTCCTCCTCCGTCACCGGACAGTCATCATAAGTCCGCAGGGATACTCTGTTTTTTATAGTGTCTAATACCGGATTCGTCATAGCAAATTCCTCCCCTTAAGATTGTGTTTACAGGGTAACACAACAGGGGAGGAATTTCCAGTACATTTTATCTCTTTGCAAGTATCCAGTCTAAATCTGCATAAAACGGATGGAGGATTCCGCATAAATCAGACGTAGGCAAAACCTCGTCTTTAAGGTTGATTCCTAAAATTTCCCGCATAAATCTTTGACGCTCCAGCATTCTATCATAAGACTCAGGAGCCAGCTCCCTGATTTTTTCCCGGGTTTCTTCATCCGCCAGCATTACTCCGTCTTCCACATGTACGCCAAGCCCCAAGGCATAGGATGGACGGGCTGTAAAATCGCATTGAATTAACATACCTGATTTTAATTTTACAGTTCCGTTTTCCACAAAGGGGCTGTTGATCCATTCCTCACTGTGGATAAGATGGCCCGGATTTAAAGCTATGCCAAATTCTTTGTAACTTCCAATCACTTCTTTTACCTTTTGGTAAACCTCTCCCCCGGATGCTCCGATCCCCAGAGCTTCAAACCACACAGCTACTGCTTTAAAATAAGTATCATATAATTTTTTCATAGGCTCCCGGTACTCTTTGGCCAAATCCTCAAATCCTCTTGCATATATGCCAACCCGATGAATCTGTGCATATCGGTACCCCATTCCAAAAGCTATAGGCTGTCCCATTTTTAAAGTCCTGTGATAATCCGGGCTTAAAATTCCCTTTCCGTAAAAGCAAATATTCGGATATGTGGGACAAGGCTCACCATCAATATTAAACAGCTGAGAAGCCTCTATTTCCGTCATTCCTTCTTTTAAATTTTTCACAAAGTCCCAGGTTTTTCTGCTGGCCTTTGTCGCGGCAATTTCAGATAAAATCAAGGTTTTTACATCCTGAATTGTACGCAGGCCTTTATCGGTGTCCATCATCAGCCAATTTGCATTCTCCAGATTAGCCGAAAGGCTTTCGATTGCTTTTACAATGTAGGAAGGCACTTCATAGGTGTGTCTATAATCTTCAAATTCCTTTTCCGAAAAACTTTTCCATCCTAAAAGCCCCACAAGGGATTCTTGTGAAATACCATATTCGGCCAGTATTTCCGGCAGGCTTTTAGACTCTCCCCTCGGCTGTCCCATAGGACTTAAGGATTGAAACAAAATCTTTTTGTGTTCAATTACAACGCTCTGGGCCTGCCCCATGCCTTCATTGCCTAAAATCAGCCAGGGAATCTCCCCTTTCTTTAAAAGCAGGATGCATTCCTCATACCTGGGATCATAGCCGGTTACATATTCTAAATTAGAAAAGTGCTCCTTGTCCGCATAAATTACTAAATGGGAATATTGGGAAGCCGCATTCAGCAGCTCCCCAATTCTTACTTGGTAATCTTCTTTTGTAATGACCGGAGCATTCTCATAGGACAGCGGGGTGTTTTCATTCATAATTCCCACATGCCGGATATAAGTAATGTTCTCGTTCATACTATTATTCTCCTAACGCTTCCCGTTCCTCAATCTCAGCAGGCGCATAAGCCTTAACCTCTTCTCTGTGCTCCCATTTACCAGGATTGTGATCATTCCGCTCTTCAATATGAATCGCAAAACCTGCCAGAAAATCTTTTAAGTAAATTACATACATCTTTCCATTATAAGGCTTTACGCTGTCATAGTTGAACTCAATTCCTTTTTTCTCCAGATAGAATATTGCTCTCTCCAAGTTATCCGTAAAGTACCCCAGATGGCCATGAGGCCCTCTTACCTTAAAAGGCTGTTTTGTAATTTCTACTTCATGTCCTACATAAGAAGAGCTTCTGGTATTTCCTAAAATCAAATCAAAGGTATCCGCCAGGCGGAAAATATTTTCATACCCTTCTCTGCAGGTATCGCAGTTAATGCCTACATGGGCAAAGCTAAAGTTCAGTACTGCAAACACTGCGTCTCTGGCTAGTTTACGAATGTCATCATATGCACCGGCATTTAACAGATCAGACGGGACAATCCAGGTCCCCCCGCAGGCCAATACATTGGGGTTTAACAGGTATTGACGCAGATTGGAAGGCTTCACCCCACCGGTAGGCATAAATTTTATGCCCTTAAATACAGATGCCATAGAATTGAGATAAGCTATCCCGCCGGCTGCCTCTGCCGGGAAAAACTTAACAGCCTTTAATCCGTGGGAAACTGCCATCTGAACTTCTGTGGGGGTTGCACAGCCCGGCATTACGCAGATGTTATTTTCCACACAGTAAGACACGACCTCTTCCACGTAACAGGGAGAAACGATAAAATCCGCTCCTGCCTCTACAGCTTTTTTTACCTGTTCTACAGTGGTCACTGTACCTGCGCCCAGCAGCATGTCCGGGTAATTTTTCCGGATAGTTTCAATGGCCTCTGCCGCACACTCTGTGCGGAAAGTGATTTCTGCCGCCTCCAGTTCCCCGTCACACAGCGCCTTAGCTAACGGAAGGGCCTGATCTGCTTTTTCGATTTTTACTACAGGAATAACTCCGTAGTTCCCAATTTTTTTTAAAATGTCCATAATTTTCTCCTTCTTTCCTGCTCTTAAGTATATCAGCATACCCACAGGATCTTCTTTCTTGGTTTACACTGATACAGATGCTTTTTTCTTCATATCCATTTTTTCAAAGGCAAAAATAGCTACTAATCCGGCAACTCCGATAATATCCGTAACTGTTTCCGGTGTAATCAGCATTAATGCAATGGCAAATGTAATTGCCCGCTTCCAAGCAGCCATTGGACGGAATAAAAATCCAGAGACTGTAATGGCAAGTGCAAATACTCCCGCAAATAATGTTGCCGCTGAAATAATGGTATCAATCATAGTGCCCTGCAGTAATAATGCAGGCTGGTAAGTAAAAGCAAACGGTACCAAAAACGCTACCAAAGCATACGTAAATCCTGTCCATCCGGTTTTCCATGAATCTGCCCCGGCTATACCGGCAGCAGTAAACGATGCCAAACATACCGGCGGAGTAATCTGTGCCATAACGCCAAAGTAGAAGCAGAACATGTGAGCTACCAATACGGCAATTTTTAATTTAAGCAATACCGGTACAAACAGTACCACTGCAATCAGATAAGCGGCTGTAGTCGGAAGGGCCATTCCCAGCAGCATACATCCTAACATCGTAATAAGTAAGGCTAAAAACAGGTTGCTTCCGCCAACTACTGCAACAATCTCAGAAAACTTTGTTGCAAGCCCTGATTGCACACAAGCAGCAATAATAATTCCGCAGGCGGCTGTGGGGAGTGCAATATTCGCGGATTGCTTAATTCCATCCAGAAACGCTTCAATTAATTCTTTAAAGCCAACACCGTGTTTAGGAATCAAATTCAGCACCAATACTGCCACTGTACTGACCATTGCAGAACGCCTTAAAGATTGACCGCTCATTACCATGAACACCAGCAGTACAGCGGGGAACAGCAAATACAGGCGTGGGATAATCGGATCCACCTTGAACCGGAGTTCATCGCTGTTAATTTTTCTTTCCGGATGCAGATATGTAGACTTTCTGGCAATTAAGTCCACCAACAATTTTTCCATAACTTATTCCAAGCAGCTCTGCCATAATAAATGCGCCTACACCCATAATGGGCGGCATAATCTGTCCTCCGGTAGAGGCTACCGATTCAATAGCCCCTGCCTGGTGAGGTTCGTACCCTGCTTTCTTCATCATAGGAATCGTCATGACACCAGTAGTTGTAACATTTGCCACTGCGCTTCCGCTAACCATGCCCATCAATCCGGAAGATAATACCGCTGCCTTTGCCGGTCCGCCGGAATTGGGATTGCTAAATTTCATTCCTATATCAATAAGTACCTGTCCGCCTCCGCAAGCCGCAAAAAATGCGCCAAACATCATAAACCAGTAAATAAAACTTGCTGTGGTAGAAAGAGGGGTTCCGTAAATTCCATCTGTAGTCATGGTCATAATTTCACAAAATTGACGAACCGTAAATCCGCTAAATTTAGTAAAACCCGGGAAATATTTTCCAAAAAAGCAATATGCTAAAAATACTAATACAAAGGCCAGCAGATTCCACCCAATAACGCGGCGAACCGCCTCCAAAAGGAATACAACTAAGAACAAAGTTACCAGCTGATCTCCAAGAATTACCGGAGAGACGTGGGGGATTCTGGTTACAATCCGATTCTGCTCTGTATAATAGAAAAATACTACCCAACACAAAATGGCAATCATAACAAAATCCAGTATTCTTAACGCTTTTACTTTGTCGCTAAACGGAAAAGGGTTGCTGATAAATACAATTGATAATGCAAATGACAAAAAAATGGGTGACAAAATCATCGGATGAATAGGTTTAAATAAACTAAAATACAGCTGACACAAAAGCCATATCGTTCCCACCCCAAGTAACGCATACCTTTTGAACTTCTTTTCTTTACTAACCTCCATAACTTTAAGTTCCTCCTTGCTTGCAAATAAAATTTTATTTTTCACGCATCAAATTTTATATTTATATTCTACCATACTCTCTTCTTAATAGCAACCAAAAAATCTAATTTCTATGCTTTTTAGATTTTATTTTTATATTATTAAATCTAATATTTTCTTGTATTATAGATTTTTTCGTGATATACTATTTTTAATCTATAATCCATGGGAGGCTTCTTATGAATAATAATAATTGGAAAGAATTGCCATTAACTGCACCCAATTTTGATTTTACCCATTCCCTCGTCAATGATTGGATGCTGGTCACTGCCGGAGGGCCGGAAGGTTTAGGTACCATGACTGTAAGCTGGGGTGGAAGCGGATTTATTTGGAAAAAAAACGTTGTTTTTCTTGTAATACGCCAGTCTCGCAATACTCTTAGCTTTTTAGAAAAATACCCGGATTTTACTCTTTCTCTTTTTGATGAGTCATTCCGCGACAAGCTGACATATTGCGGCCGCCATACCGGCCGGGAGGTTGACAAAGTAACAGCGTGTCAATTTACTCCCCGTTTTTATGGGCCCAGGCAAACTCCCTATTTCAATGAGTCGCATACTGTCCTTGTTTGTCATCAAATATACCGCAATTTAATGACAGAAAGCTCTTTTCTGGATGGTACTTTTTCGGATTTATGGCAAACCTGGTACAATACAGGTATCCATACCGGTGACAAACATTTTTTAATCATCGCATCTATTGAGAATATATTAACGAAAGGAGACGACCCGAATGCCCAAAACTAGCCCGCTCCATGATTCTTTAGTAGATAAAGCTTATGAGAGTATCCGCAAAGACTTAACCTGCGGCGAATTGAAGCCTGGTCAAAAAATCACCTTTCAGGAGCTGGTCAAAAAATACGAAATCAGCGAAACCCCAATTAAACAGGCTTTAAACCGTATGGTTGTGGAAGGCCTTGTAGAATCCATTCCCCGAAAAGGAATGCGTATCAAGCCCATCTCCATTCAGGAATATAACGAAATTTTAGATATTCGTTACATCTTGGAAAGTTATTTTGCTCCTTACATTATGGAAGCAGTTTCCTATCATCCTGAGTATATTGCGGAACTTAGAGCAAATATCCAGAAGCAGTATCGGGCAATTGAAATCGGCACCAGTGAGCCCAATGATTTCTTGGAGATTTATTCTATTGATCATGAATTTCATCGACTATTGCTGACGTATGCTAACCATAAACGTGCTTTGCAAATTTATGAAATGGTTGGTGCTCACTCATTTTCCTACTTTTTATACAACAAGAAGCCGAAAAGCAAGTTGATTGCCGGAGTTCAGGAACACGAGGTAATTGTAGACTCTTTGGAAAATCAAGACTTAGATGCTCTTAAAGCAGCTATTGAATTACATATTACTGGAGCCAGAATGAGTATTAACTACACCTTAGATATTTAAAATTTTAGCAGACGAAAAGCCCCGGGCAACAAGAGAGCTGCCGCATTCGCAACTATTTCAGCATTAATGCGGCAGCTTTCTTCTATAAATTATAAATTTAGGACATTATTTTAAATTTAGTTTAGGCAGCACTTCTTTATTTACCAAATTAGGAACCTTTCCGTTCTCAAAATATTCAATAATATTTCTTCCGCAGGCAGCAACCATCTCCGCCTTGTCCTCAATAGTTCCTGTTCCCATATGTGCAGTAACAACTACATTACGCATATCTAATAATTCTTGCGGAATATTCGGTTCATGTTCAAATACATCCAAACCGACTCCAGCCAATTTGCCCGCCTGTAAATGTTTGATGAGAGCCTGTTCGTCAATAATCTGCCCTCTTCCCTGATTGAATAAATAAGCATCATCTTTCATCATATTCAGCCGCTCTTCATTAATCATATGGAAAGTCTCATCGTTAAGCGGTGCATTGATAAATACAGCATCGGCAGTCTTTAATAGTTCTTCCAGCTCTACTCTCTTGGCTCCGCTCAAAAAGCCTTCCAGCTCCTCGCCGACACTTCTCCTGTTATAGTAGATAATTTTCATACCGAATGCCAGCATGCGCTTTGCAACACCGCGTCCGATGCGGCCCATACCGATAATTCCCAGAGTTTTCCCTCTCAAAGAATGTCCCAGGTTAGCAACCGGTCCCCAGGGAAGGCCCGGAATTGTGTGCAGATTATAATTAGTTTGCACAATATTTCTCATAGTGGATGCAATTAAAGCCGCACCAAATTCGGCAGTAACCTCATCAACCGCATGCATATTAGCAACCACAATCCCTTTTTCTGTGGCATAGTTTAAATCAACGTTATCGTATCCCTTTCCAAATGTGCAAATAATCTTCAGTTCCGGCATCGCGTCAATAACTTCTTTATCTACTTTAAATACCGGGCATACAATAGCTTCATAGTCTTTGGCAATCTCAATGATTTCCTGACGCGGCTTTTTCTCCTTGGGACAATAAATCTGATACCCCAAATCCTGCATTTCCTTCAAACCGCTCTCAATCATCGGGTGAGTAAATAGTACCTTTCTCATAGCGATATTCCTCCTAATCTTAAATTATTAATGCTCCAAACCGGCTTCTTCGTAATATTTAATTGCACCAGGATGCAGCGGCAAACCATTTCTGGAAGCTTCTCCGGAAAATTCAGGATTATACTGCTCCATAACCGGTACTAATTCTACCAGTTCGTCCTTATGCTCTACAATTGCCTTTGTCATCTCATAAACTAAGTCATCTGGCAGAGAATTGCTTACAGTAATATTTGCGGAGTTTGTTGCAGTCTTAATCGCTTCGGTCTGTCCTCCCCAGCTGTTTGCAGGCATGTCTTTAATTACATATCCCAGCTCAGCCAAACCATTGAGGCTCTCTTCAGAAAGTGCCGGGAAATACATTTCTTTTGTTAAAGTCAATTCACTCATAGCCGCCTGTCCCAAGCCGACAATGTCAATAGAAACATCCGCACGGTTTTCTTTCAGCATATCTGCCATCTCATTAGGAGCGATATGGTAAACTTCTCCGCCCCAGGAAGTAATATCGTCATAGGTAACACCCATAATATTTAACAGCTGCGCGGCACCAAGCTCACCCGCAGAACCGTTAGCTTTGGTAACAAGGCGGAAGGGAATTTTCTTTTCTACTACTTCTTCTAGCGTTGTCACGCCATGTTCTTTTTGGAATTCCCCTGTAAACATAATCAAATAATATGCGTAATCCGTACCGCCTAAAATAGAGGATACGTTCTGAACCGGAGCTACACCTTCCTGGTAAGTTCCTTCCAAAAGAAGCTTATTAGAAATATTAATTCCTTCTCCCATATCTGTCTGTCCGGTTTCTACCAGTAACGTTCCTGCCGGGCCGCCAGAAGAAATCGGAGAAGTTTCTACTGACCATCCTTCCGGAAGGTATTTATTCATGACCTGTGCAAGCGCTGCCGTTCTTGCATATGCGGTAGAACCTACTGACTGACTTGCAAACGTTAACACTCTTGGAGTCTGATCTCCTGCCGGAGCAGGCTCTGCCTGTGTCGCTTCTGTCCCCGCTGCCTCTGATGCAGGTGCTGCAGGCGCTGCTGTGGTCTCCGCCGGTTTTTCACTGCTGCCACACCCAATTAATGAAGTAGATGCCATCATAGCTGCCAATAAAATTGCTGCTGCTTTTTTAAGTTTCATGTGTTATTTCCTCCCATCATTTATTATGAATTTGATGCCGGATTGCGTCTACACCCAGCAAATAACAATCGATTCCAAAGCCGCATATTACTCCTGTGCAGCTTTTCCCCGGAACAGTAGGCTCTCCGGTTTTCAGAATGTTTACCAGATGAACTTCCACTGTAGGCATTTCTGCCGTTCCTAGTGTAACCCTGATTGCATGGCTGTACTGGGTAAATGGCCCGGGATTGATAATAATTCCGTCATAGACCCCGTCTGCTGCCTGAATTTTGTCTACAATTTCTCCCTCATGATTGCTTTGAAAAGCATCTAATTCTATATCATAAGACGCAGCGTATTCTTTTACTTTGTCTACGATATAGTCCAAGCCTTTGCCTCCATACAACTCCGGATTTCTTTTTCCGATGTTGTTCAGATTTGCACCGTTAATCAGCAATATCTTGCTCATACCATCTCCTCCTCTTATTTTATCTTCCCAGGTAACCGCCGTCTACGGTAATGATTGCACCATTCAGATAATCTGATGCCGGGGATGCTAAAAATACCACCGGGCCCTTCAAATCATCAGGAGTGCCCCATCTACCTGCTGGAATTCGTTTTAAAATCTCCTCATTACGATTTTCATCATTCATAATTGCCGTATTCATAACTGTTGCCATATACCCTGGCGCCAATGCATTAATATTAATGTTTTTCCCGGCCCACTCATTTGCAAACGCTTTTGTAATTTGGGCTACGCCGCCTTTACTGGCAGCATAAGCAGGAACAGTATAACCGCCAAAATAGCTCAGCATAGAAGCAATATTAATGATCTTTCCACCGCCGTTTTTCATAAAATGCTGGGCTGCCAGCTGACATAGCCGGAATACTGCTGTAAGATTAATATTGATTACAAAATCCCAGTCTTCCATTGGAAATTCTTCGCTTTTATGCCGTTTCTGAACCCCTGCCGCATTTACAATAATATCCAGGCCATCCATCAGACAGACACTCTCGTAAAATGCTGATTCCAATGCCTGGCGGTCTCCCAAATCAGCAGTAATGCCATGGCATTTAAATCCTCTGCCGGCAAACTCCTGAGCAACTGTCTGGGTTTTTGAAGAAATATCAATAATCGTAACTTCAACCCCATTTTCCATCAGCCCTTCTGCCATTCCATACGCCAGTCCGGCCGCTGCTCCGGTAACAATTGCTTTTTTGCCGGAAATGTCAAATAATGTACTCATTGCCCTTCTTCTCCTTTTTATATTTCTTGCTATCAGGTATTTTGATATACCGGATCCAACACAGCTAAATCGTATCGCCTGCTGGAATGTGAGTGAGCTGCCAAAATCCAAAAGTAGGTGTTTTGAGTGCCTGGGGAAGCAACTGTGGGGTGATAGCCTAACGGCGCCAAAACCATGCTTCCGCTTCTTACTGTATGAGCTACGGCATCTTCCACTTCCCCGCTTTTTAAATAGCTTATGTGAAAGCCAAACCTTGGGGCATCCATATCAAAATAACAATAAACTTCCTCTAAATCCTTTTCGTGCTGATGGGGCGGCCAGCTTGTCCATGTCCCGTTTCCTCCCCAGGTTAACCCGCAGAGCAGACGCGAAGCCTCGACTTCCGGATTTACTGTGAAAAACACTTCTCTCTGTCCAACTCCAGCCCCGTGAATTTGATGAATTTCCCCTAATGGAAGATCCTTATCAAATTTCCGTAAAAATGCTTTTCCGTAGCCTTCGCAAACAGCTGCTCCAATATAAAAGATGCAATCCTCCAATGCCTCTATCTCTACAACTGTTCTTCCGGGTATATAAAAGGAATCCAGCTTATTCAGCTCATCTTCAAATGCAGGCCAGGAAATCTTAGCTTTTCCCTTCAGCAATACCGGATTCATTTCCAATTCCCCGGATTCTAAAGTATAGCTGCTTTTTTTCTTCAGATTCAGGCGGTATACGTGGGCTACTTTGCAATCCTGGATCCCAGGCTGAATGCATTTATGAAGTCCTTCTTCTTCTGGTGAAATAATATCCCAGCCTTCCATACGTTTTTTATTTTCGACATTTCCAACCATTGCTTTACTCCTTATCTCTATTCATTTTTAACAATAACTATTTCTGTTCTCTGCTTTTTTCCTGTTAAATTTACTATACCATAAAAATTTAATTTATTCAATATAAAATTTTATTTTTATTGAATTATATTTTCTTATTGTTTCATTGGATTTTTCAATTCCAATGCTTACTTTCTGTTAAGCCAAGCCTGATGAGGATAAAAAGCAGCCGCCTTCATTTTCAAACCATGAAAGCAGCTGCTTTTTCTATTCATTATTCTCTTGTCTTCCAAAGCCCCAATGCCGGAGTTTTAATTACATAAATCTCTTCTCCATCAGGCATGGTGTAATAGCCGTCAGGCAAGCTTTCCATATCATACCTGGCCGATGCCTCCCGATAGTCCATATGGCAATAGCCAATACCCTCTACTTCCTCTTTGGTAACTTTAGAGGTATCAGTGGCATAGGTGACCGTAAATCGCCCTTCTGTAGAACCATGCATAATATGAGCCGCCACCATATCTGCGTTTGCAAATTTCCCGTCCTTCCAAAGTTTCAGAGCATAAGGAGTCCCGCGGTAGCCGTATTTGCGGATCAAGCCGTCCACCTCCTCATTTTCTCCGAAGTGCAGCAAGCCCGGCGCCAGAACCAGCAGTTCGCCTCCGTCCTCAATAATCATTCTGGAACGGTAAACCGCTTTGTTTCCCACCCAGGTGGATGTGAACTCTTCCGGCTCCAGATAAGCCACCACCTTATGAACTCGTTTAGGCAGGTAGGTAATATTCCAGCGCTTTGCCAGTTGAGCTGCCTGCTCAAAGGGCCTGCGGGTAGCGCCTGTAAAAATACCGTGAATCTGCGCCTCGTGGTTTTCTTCTGTAGTCACGGTCAAAATATAGGCTAAGGGCACATCTTTCAGGAAGTTTTCTTCTGCGTAGTCAAACAGCAGCCGGACCGGGGTATCTGTTTCGCCCATGATATTCTCTAAATTATAGATAGCTCCTACCATATGGCTCTGGTTAATCATCTGGCGGCCTCCCAGGCCTACCAGAATATTTTTGCTGTAGTTAGCCATGCCCACAACCTCGTGGGGCACTACCTGCCCGACGGAAAGGATCAGATCAAAGCTTCCGTCCACCAGGCATTTATTTACTTCTGCGTCAATATCCAGGCTGCTGGTTCCGTCACTGATTGTTTCGATATAAGATGCCGGAATCGTACCGATTTTAACGGTATCGGTGCGCCAATTGTGATAAAGGTAGGCAGATCCCGGTATATCTCCGCCGATAAAGCTGATTTGCTCATCTCTTGTCATCATGCGGTGGGTTCCCAGGGCAGGCATTATTTTTACTTCTGCCTCTGCTATCAGCTTCCGGTAGCAATATCCGGTAATCTTTCCCGCATATGAGTAACAGCGGGTAATATCCGGCGGAACCAAAAGTACCCTTTTGGCTCCTTTCACCTGTTCCAGGGTCTGATCTAAAACCCGGAATACCTCTTCATCGCTAATCACGCCCTCTAAAGACCTGGCGCTGTATTCTTCCATATGCTTTAACATAAATCTCTCTCCACTGTTTTTGTCACGATTACATCGCTTTCATAGCCTAAAATCCCGGAAATTACTACAGTTCCGGCTTTTACCGGGGCTTCCAGGCTTATTTTGCGGATTTCTTCCATCGCTTTTCCGATCTCTCCCTTGGGAATTGGGTTGGTAAGACGCACGCTTGCCAAAGGCAGCTCACCGTTTTTTACCAGCACGGAGGTGGCGATGTTTCTCCTGGGATCTGTAAGCTCCTGTTCTACATAGGTTTCCCCCTTGGGGCAGATGTTTCCGGTTATAGAAAGGATTTTTCCGTTTTCTACGTCTGCCTGGATTTCACATCCGTTGGGGCAGATAATGCAGGTATATTCTCTCAACATTCTACACTCACCTCCAGAGCATCCTTTGAAATTATCTTGTCTGCTTTTATAGCAATCTGGATCATTTCGGCAGGAAGGGCTTTTTTCATTTTCTTTGCTCCGATTTCCTTTCCGCCCTGCCGCACAACGATCCGGCAGTCTTTTATTAGTTTTCTTACGCGCATGGAAAGGGTAATATCCTGCTCCCCGCTGATTTTCTGAGGGATGGTATGGCCAATATTTCCATCCGTTACGATCTCTATCGAGCAGTCTGCCAAGGCTCTGTCTTGTATGTATTCTGCGGCGGAATCTGCCAGCTTCTCTGCTTCCATGGATACAAAGTCCACCAAATCGTGGACATGGAGCACATTTCCTGCCGCAAAAATGCCGTCTACACTGGTCTGGAAATGCTCGTCTACCACTGCGCCTCTGGTTCGGTTATCCAGTGTTACTCCGGCATCAATGGACAGCTCATTTTCCGGAATCAGGCCTACGGACAGAATCAGAGTATCACATTGATAATCCTTTTCTGTGCCGGGGATGGGTTTGAAGTGTTCATCTACCTGAGCCACCGTAACTCCCGTCAACCGGGAATCACCGTGAATCTCTGTTACAGTATGGCTTAAATACAAGGGGATATTATAGTCATTTAAGCACTGCTCAATATTTCTGGGAAGTCCGCTGGGAATAGGCTGAATCTCAAACACAGCCTGCACATGAGCGCCCTCTAAAGTCAGGCGCCTGGCCATAATCATGCCAATGTCTCCGGAGCCCAGGATCACAACTTCCTTTGCAGGCATCCTGTTGTAAAGGTTCATATAAGCCTGGGCGACTCCGGCAGTAAATACACCGGTGGGGCGCTCTCCCGGAATTCCCAATGCGCCTCTGGTCCGCTCTCTGCAGCCCATGGTTAGAATAACCGCCTTAGCCTGATATTGCACCAGCCCTTCTCTGGATGCCGCCGTTACAATCTTGTCCTTTGTAATTTCTAAAACCGTGGTATTGGTCATATAGGGAATCTCTTTCTCCACCACCTGATCGATAAACCGCTGTGCATATTCCGGGCCGCTTAAGGTAGTCTTAAAGCGGGTAAGTCCAAAGCCGTCATGGATACACTGGCGCAAAATCCCGCCCATATGCTTTTCCCGCTCCAATATCAAAATGTCACGAATTCCTTTTTTATATAATTCTACGGCAGCCGCCAGCCCAGCAGGGCCTCCGCCTATGATAATAACGTCCTTTTTCTCCATAATCAGTTTTCCTCCCGCACCTTTTTAAAGATTACCTGGGATCCTTGACGGGCGTAAAGAACCTCGGTCTCCTTCTTTCCCAGCTCTTCTTCAATCATCTGTTCAATCCGCATCTGGCAGTAGCCCCCCTGGCAGCGCCCCATCATGGAACGGGTTCGGTACTTAATGCCTACCATGGTATTTACTCCCAGAGGGTTATGGATTGCCTGGAGGATTTCCGCCTTAGTGACCTTTTCACAGCGGCAGATTACCTCGCCGTAATCCGGATTTTCTTCAATCATGCGGGCCTGCTCTTCCTTAGACAGATGTTCAAACCGGACAATTCCTTTGCGTCTGGGATTAAAGTCAGGATTCTCTTTCAGCTCTTCCCGTTCTTTCATCAATCCTATGGCATAGCGTGCAATAGGCACTGCGGCAGTCAGTCCCGGCGACTCAATTCCCACCAAATTGATGGCATTGGGCGCCAGATCATCTTTTATCTCTATCTTAAAGTCCTGAATCACCCCGTTATCATCCACCCACTTTGGCAGGATGCCGGAATAGTTGCGGATATAGTCTGCCTTATTAATATGAGGCCATAGTCTGGAAGCGCTCTCCGCCAAATAGTCTATATTTTTCTGAGAAACGCCATAATAGCCGAAATCATCCACCAGATCCGCATTGGGGCCAATGGTTACGTTCCCGTCAATGGTGTTGGTTACGTGGATTCCCATATAGGTATTGCTGGGCACCGGATAAACCGGCATGGGAAGAAGCGGGCCTGTTCTCTTGTCCAAAATAATATAGTCTCCCTTGGAGCCGATAATCTTGTAGCCTTTAATTCCCAGCATATCCGAAATTTCTCCGCATCCTAAACCGGCGGCATTTACCACCCATCGGGTATGGAATTCCCCCTGTACAGTAGTAATGTGATAGATCCCTTCTTCATCCCGGCGGATTGCAGTAACCTGGTTGTCAAAAAAGTATTCTGCCCCGTTTTGGCTGGCATTCTCTGCCAGGGCAATGGTATAGTGAAACGGCTCTAAAATGCCGCTGTTGGGAGAAAACATAGCGAATTTCCCTACTACTGCAGGCACAAGCTGGTGAAGCTTTTCTTCATCAATAATCTCCAATCCTTTCGAGCCGTTGATTTCCCCCTGCTTTAAGGTACGCTTTAAAGTTTCCATGTCTTCTTCCGTATTGCCTACCAGAACTTTACCGCAGCGCAGGAAGGGAAAATCCAATTCTTCTGCCAGCTGCCCCATCATCTGGTTTCCTTCTACACACAGTTTTGCCTTTAAAGATCCTTCATCATAGGCAAAGCCGCCGTGAACTACTGCGGAATTCCTGCCGCTGGTCTCATAGCAGACATCTAAATTTTTCTCCAGAACACCGATCTTTAACTGGTATCTGGACAGTTCCCTGGCTATGGCGCTTCCTATCATACCACCGCCGATAATTAATACATCATATAATGGTTTCATCTGCCCTACACCTCCATATTCATCCTATAAATATACTCTATTTTTACCATTTCCTCGACAAAATGTCAATATTTTTCTCATATTTATAGGATGAATTTTAAAGTATTTTTGCCACTGTCAATGCTTTTTGTTTTGTAGAATCCAATTTTCTACAAAGTAAAAACAGCCATGCAAATCTGCATAGCCGTTTATCTGTACTTAATTTTACATTTTCCTATTCTTTCTGTTCTTCCAAGTACCGGTTTTCATTGTACAGCAGGTGAAAATACATAGCCTGCTGGGCTTCCACTGCCTGTCCGGCCCGAATGGCATTAAAAATTGCCCTGTGGGAGATTCGCGTCTGCTCATATTCCACAGACTTTACCTCGCTGGCAAACACCGCAATCCCTTTTCCGATAACCGGAACCAGATTGGACATAACGCTGTTGTGGCTGCATTTTGCAATCTGCTGATGGAATTCAATGTCTTTATCGGAATAATCCTGATGCTTTTCTATGAGAGCTTCTATTTCCAAAAGAATCTCTTCCAGCTTTTCGACGTCCTCAGCCGCAGCATTTTGGGCAGCCAAAGCCGCAATAGGAGGTTCCAGCATTACCCTGACCTGGATCAGATCCCGATTCAGCTTTTTTCGATCCTCAACCATGGAAAATCCAAAAGGATCATCCGCTACTCCCTGCTTCTCAGAAATGAACGTTCCAGCCCCCTGGCGTATTGTCACAATATTCCGGGATACTAAAAGCCGCAGCGCCTCCCGGACTGTATTTCGTCCCACCCCCAGGCGCTCAGAAAGCTCTGCCTCTGTAGGAAGTTTATCTCCCGGGCCATAACTGCCCTGCCGTATCAGAACAATCAGCTCTTCTGCCGCCTGCTCTGCTAATGTTTTATGTTCTCCTTGTTTTTCCATTATCCTCTCCGCTTTTCACGTTGGGAAACTTTGCTCCAAATGATCCCCTGCATTAATAAAAAAAGTCCTGTTTTTGTTTATTTTTATTATGGAAAAAGTCCTCCGCCTTACGGCGAAGGACTAAACTTTCTTTGTGCTTCTATTCTAGCAAGCGCAAGAAGGAAAGTCAATAGAACTCTCTCTTAAAATTTTATGTTGGTGCGGCAACTCCCTGAGCCATAAATAACCGTTGTGTTTCTGCGCTTGCTTACATGCCTGACTGCCCAGCAAAAGTATTGCGCCGCCTTAACGGGAATGGTATAATCAAAAATCGAGGTGATTTTACATGGATACAAAGCAATCTCTTACGGAAGGAAATATTGTAAAAAGTGTTATTGTGTTCTCTATTCCTTTTCTTTTAGCCAATTTGATTCAGGCTTTATATGGTGCGGTGGATCTAATGGTTATCGGCTGGTATTGTTCTCCGGAAAGCGTGGCGGCAGTGTCCACGGGCACTCAGGTAACTCAAATCATCACCAGTATGGTCTCGGGCCTGACTCTGGGAGGCACAGTGCTCGTGGGAAAATATGTGGGCATGAAACGGCCAAGTGATGTGCGGGATACCATTGCCACCAATCTTTCGGTGTTCTTCATTGCAGGCGTTGTTTTGACAGCCCTGCTGTTAATTTTTGTATCTCCGATTTTAACAGCCTTAAAGACCCCGGATCTGTCCTTTGCTCTGGCAAAGCAATATGTTTCTGTCTGCGCCTGGGGTGTTGTGTTTATCTGCGGATATAATGCCATCAGCGCCATTCTGCGGGGGTATGGGGATTCCAAAAGCCCTTTGATTTTTGTGGCTGTTTCCGGTTTTCTTAATCTAGTGGGAGATGTGCTTTTAGTAAAATACTTACATATGGATGTTTCCGGAACCGCTCTGGCCACCATCTGTTCCCAGGGAATCAGTATGGTTTTGGCTATGATTTATCTCAATAAACGGGATTTTATTTTTCAGTTCCGGCTGAAGAATTTTAAGATTTCCAAAGAAAAGCTGCGGGAGCTGGCTTATGTGGGAATTCCCATTTCCCTTCAGGAGTGTATGGTGCGCCTTTCCTTTTTATACCTGACTTCCGTCACCAATCGCCTGGGGGTCAACGCAGCAGCAGCAGTGGGAATCGCCAGCAAATACGATGTGTTCGCCATGCTTCCCGCCACCTCTGTAGCTAACGCGCTGGCCGCCATTGTGGCTCAGAATTACGGGGCAAAACAGTTTAAGCGTATGAACCAGTCCTTGGCTGTTGGCATCTTGTTTGCCCTCCCTTTCTCTACGGCATTTTTCCTGTGGGCCCAGATAAGCCCCGGATCTATGATCCGGGTATTCTCTAGCAATGCAGCCATTATTGCAACAGGAATCCCATTTTTTAAGACCTGCAGCTTTGACTATCTGTGTGTGCTGTTTGTATTTACTTTGAACGGATACTTAAACGGCCGCTCCCGGACTATGTTTACTATGGTAAGCTGCTGCTTTGGCGCTCTGGTCCTCAGGATGCCGCTGATTTACGCCGCCTGCCATTACGCACCGGATCAGCTGGGTATTATCGGAACCGTAGCACCTACAGTATCGGGAATTATGGCAGTATATACTTTGGTTTATGTGCTCTATCTGATGCGGAAAGCGGAACATTAAAGAAACCGGCGGCTCCTCCTTTTTATAGAAAAAGCCGCCGGTCTTTAATTGTTTAAATACAACGCATTTTCCTTTCTTTTTTGGCACACCTTGGCCAACCTCTGGGTCAGACCGTCCAGCACTGTCTGGTCTAGTTTCCTGGCTTGAACCGGACAGATGGATCTGCACCGCATACAGGCAATACAGATTTCCGTATTGGTCTTTCGAGGATTGTCTGCCGGGATTGCCTGAACCGGACATTCGGCAGCGCAGGCGCCGCACCGGGTACAGGTATCGTCAGCCCATGGCTTTAAAGATACGATGCCAAAAGGCTTATAGGGCCGGTTTCCGGGAATCCAGGCAGTGCCGGATTCTTCTGCCATACGCTCCCCGGTCAGGCGCCGTTTAATTTCTGCCGCAAATTCCTGTAGCTTGGCCTGATCCTCCTTGTCCGGCCGGCCGGCGCCGTACTGGTGCACAATAGAGTGCTGGGCCACTGCGCTGATTGCGGCTTCACAGACAAATCCGGCGGCTGTCAGGGTATCCTCCAGTTCCACCAGCGTATCTTCAAATTCCCGGTTTCCATAAACCGCCATTAAAACCGCTTTTGCCCCGCCGCCAGACATAGCGGACAGCCGCTCTATAGCAACAGCCGGAACACGACCGCCATAGGAGGGGACAGCGGCTACACAAAGATCTCCTTCTTTAAATTGGAAGCGGGAATAGTTCTCCACCGAAACTGACAGATCAATTTCCGTCACATCCCGGCCGTCTGCCAGAGTCCGGCAGACAATGTCTGCGGCCTTTTTTGTTCCCCCTGTAGGGCTGAAATAGATGTTATAAATTTTCATATTCCTTTTCCCCTCTCCTATTTGCAAACCGTTTCTTCTATAATATTATTAATCCTGCTTCTTAATTCTGCAATTTTCTTATATATATCCTTCTGCTTCCCAATCTCCCTCTCGATTTCGTCTACAACCTCCTGCTGTTCTTCCGGCAAAAGATCCGGAGCGGGAAGCTCCTGCATAACAACAGGAAATATATTCTGATTCTGCAGTCCCTTTTTGTATAGCTCAATCAAATATTGAAAATATTTGCTCCGCAGATAATAATAGCCGAACATAGGATTATACTTTTGGCTGTCAAAGCGGATCCTCATTGTAAAGTCCGCAAATATCCCTTTAAAGTCCTCTTTTACAATAGCTGCTTTTCCTATTGCAACGCCTGAGCGGGCCATAACAATATCCCCTTTTTCCAGCGCCTTCTCTTTTTTGGCCTGATAAAAGGATTTGGAAACCAATTGTGTTTCATCCAGCTCTATTTCCAGTGTTTTGATAGTGGCCATGGATACATAATATGCGTCTCCTCTCTCGTCAAAATCCTCCGGAGAAATACTTGCGCCTAGGGCAATGGGCGCCGCCAGAAAATGTTTGATCTTTTTATCTGTTATCCCGGCAAGCTGCTTTTTTACAAACGCGCCGGCTGGCCGATGGTATTTTACACTGAAGCGCAAATCCAGGTTGTTGCCAAAACTTTGGTGGTCCAGATGATAGCTCTTTTCTTCTTTTAATTTTTCAAATTCTCTATAATTAAAAATAAATTTTTTTTGAAAAGTAGAATCTATAATCTCCTGTAGGCTTCGCAATCCTAACGATAATTTTTTAGCAGTTTCAACCGTCTCGCTTATCTGTTCCTCAATTGCATCTTTATTATCAATTAATCGGTCTATTATCTTTTTGTTAAATCTTAGCTCTTTTATATCTGCTTCGTTAATTGTCGGATACCCTTTTCCCTGCCTGGATACTGCTATCAAATTCTCATAAAAAACAGTGCGTAAACAATGGTAAAGAATCTCTGGAATTTTTTTAGGTTTGATTCTTATAAAAGCGGATGTAAAATACACATCTTCCATATCTTCATCAATAAGCACAAATTTTTTTAAATTAGGTCTCACTTTTGATATAAGAATATCGCCTTTTTCCACTGCTATGATATCGCCTTTCTCTATTTTTTTATAATAATTTTCGTTAATAAGACTACGTTCATTAAAGTTTAAAACAACTGGTGTTATATTTCCATCTTTGTCTACATTTCCTATTTCGCAGTATCTAAAATCACAATATATCTGTTCTTCTGAAATTATTTTCGTTTCAGGAAAACAAAATAAATCGCAAAATACATAATATTCCTGTTGATGGTTCTGATGATATTTATGAAAATCATAATCACTTCGGAAGCTCTTTTCATAGCTGAGTTTTTCAAAATCAACTTTATTTATTTTCATAGTCAGCGCTCTCACTCCCACTCAATATCACGCATATGATCCAGCACTGTCAAATACGTATTTTTATGGAGGGCAATATAATTACTTCGATATTCCTGAAGCCGCCCGCCTTTAAATTCTTCCACAAGGGCCTCGTCTGTCCGTTCCAAATACATCTTCTTCAGGCTTTCTCCATCATAATACTTTTCAATAAATGCTTTTATTTCTTCATATTCCGCGCGAATCCGACCTTTTTCGGTTGTAAATATCTCTATTTTCTTATCAATTTGTTCCAGCTTCTCCTGTTTCTTTTCTTTTTTCCTTTTTTCATTTTCTTTCTCGATCTGTTCTTCTATTTTTATAATACTACCTGTGTAATTCTTGTGAATTCTTTTTACGTCAAGCTTTTGAGGAGCATATTCTAATGTGAATAATTCATTGGGCTGCTCCTTTTCTCCCCGTTTTGTCCGTTTATATCCAATGTTTTCTGCTTCCGCCATAAATACCTGATAGGTAGTTCTGGGCGCAACTTCTCCGAATACCCACCAGGTATTTACATATCCGAAGCTGTCTTTTGTGTCCTTATCAATGGTACATAAATTCTCTAATTCTCCCCGGTATTTTTCCATCAGCTCGTCTGCGGAAAGTTGGCTGTCGCTGTCCATTAAATATGCCTTTAACATTCGGCATATCGTCGCCTTTTCATCCTCTCGGGTCATCTTCTTAATCGACGGAAGCTTATCTTTTTCTTTAAGGCCGTCGTGAACCGCCAGAAGGTTTTCCACCCGGGTCTTTAATTTGGAATACTCATTTGATGCAAGATTCCACAGATCATTCCATGCAGTAACCTCTGCCGCTGTCTTCTTCTGAGCAAATAAAATACTTGTTTTTGTCGAAGTATAGGGCTCAAAGGCCAGCTGCGGCAGAGAGACTACCGCCTTGATCTTAAAATACTTATAAAGGAACAAGCGGATATATTTATTTTCCGTTGTGTCAAAGACACTTTCCGGAAGAACCGCCGCCAATCGCCCGTTTTCCCGCAGAAGCTGGTACCAGCGTTCAATAAAGAGATTTTCCGAGTTTTTCTTTTCCCCAAATATAAAGCTCTTTTTAATTGTTTTCTTTGTATCATTATCTAAATTCACGCTAAAAGGAGGATTGGTCAAAATGAGATCAAAGTTCCCGTTTACCATTTTTCCGTAATACAAGGGCGCCTCATTGCTGTCATGCATAACATTGGGGCCGGTTTCTTTTTGATATTGATCGAAAGGAAGAAGGCCGTCTTTTACAAAAATATTGGTGGAACCGTCTCCGTGGAGAATCATGTTTACCTTGGCTGCAGTACCCAGATTAAAGTTGGATTCTACTGCGTAAATATAGGTCTGAGCCCATTTGTTTTCCCGGTAATCCGGGTAAAACCAGTCTGCTTCTATTTTATCCTTTACCGCTCTGGTGGTGCCTAATTCTTTGCGGAACCGGTACTTCATATTTTCTGTAATGAATTTCATATATTCAATTAAAAATGTACCGCTGCCCGCAGACGGATCCACCATATAAGGGATTTCCTTATCTGTCTTTATCCGTTTAATTGCCAGCCTGTCAGCTTGTATTGCCCACAGCATAAACCGCACAATGTTGACATGGGTAAAAAATTGTCCTTTACTCTGCTTAAATCCCCCTCGAATAATCCCTTCAAAGAATTCTCCCAAAATATCTTTTCCGCTGAGACTGTTTTTCCCGTCAACAAAAGAAAGCCCTTCCAGCTTTTGAACGGCATATTTTAACTTTGACAGAGAGAATTTTTTGGTGTCAATGACATAGGATTTGGCCAGCTCTGCCTCATCCGATATATACATTTTCGCTCTTAATGCGTCTTGGTAGAGACCGTTAATGCGCTCAAAAAGCTGCTCATTGGTTTCAAACTCTTCATCTCCCTCTTTCTCAAATGTAAGAGCCTGAAATTTATAGCTTTCTCCGCTTTCCGTGGTATCTTCATCCTGAATTTTTGCAAGAATAAGGTTGGTTAAGGAAGAAAACACTTCATTATCATCCGTGCCTCCGCCGCCCCACAAAACATTATGTAAATCTGTCTGAAGCTGATTCAGCATTTCACCGGAAAAACTTGTTTCCAAGTCCTTGTCCGAATCTCTTACGTAAGGTTTATGCTGCGCTTTTCCATAGCAGGCCGGAAGATCATTGGTGTAGTTCCGCGAGCTCTCCCAGTCTGCAAATGTTGGATATATGTCCGTATCTATAATAACGCACTCATCCGAAATCCGATCCTCCGTCTGAGAAATTGTGTATAAAACCAGATATTTGACTTTGTGATTCTCTGCATTTTCCATAAAAGAGACTTTGTACAGCTGCTCTTCTATGGTCTTGTCCGTATCGGCTGCACGGTAATCCTCCGGGCTTTTTACCTCTATAAATAAAAAGGAATCGCCTTTTGCATCCCGTACAATAATATCTATGCGGCTTGTATTTGTATGGGGACGTCCTGCGGTATATTCTCTTTCAATCTCTATCCTCTCCGCAGGATATCCCAGCTCATTGACAAGTCTTGTCAAAAGAAAGGCACGGGTTATTTCCTCGTCGCCTGAGCAGTCGTTTATCCTTCTTCTCTGGATAATGCCGTCATATGCTATCTTATTTTTGTCAAGCTCCAATTTTGTTACAACCTTCGTGGTCTGGCTGTCAATATAGCTTTTTATCAGTTCTCTGTTCATCTGGATTCCTCGCTTAGGCTCTTGGTCATTGGATTTCCTGTTTCTTTAGTTTAGCATATCCGGTTTGTTTTTTCTACTGCTGGTTTCCTACCCTTCTATAAAGCTGTTCCCTTTTCCTTCAAACATCAGGCTAAGCCTGTGAAGAGCCCTGGTACATTCTACATAGAGAAGATTTTTATCATCCGGATCAAAGTAGTTTCCTGCATCTCCGTCGCAGATAATCACCGCGTCAAATTCCAGTCCCTTTGCCAGGCAGACCGGCATAAGAAAGGTTCCCTTAAAGCTTTCTGTATCCTGATCGGTTCTAAGCTGTACGGTCATTCTGGATTTTAAATCCTCGTATAGACTGGCGGCATTTTTTTGCGTTTTGCATATAAGGCATATGGTCTCCAGTCCTTTTTCCCGGCAGGCGGATACCTCCTGTACGATTTCCTGCAGCAGCTCCTCATGAGCGGCGGCGGCAATAATCTTCGGCTGGTCGCCGCTTCGATTAAAGCTTTCCACATTCAGCTCCTGTTTTAAAAACTGCTGACTAAATTTGAGGATTTCATTTGTACAGCGGAAACTTTTATTCAGCGTAACCAGCGTTGACCTCTTTTTCTCTAAAATCTCCTGTATTTGTCCATACAGCGACAGGGTTTCGCTCTTTCCCAACGTCTGGTTGATATCTCCCAAAACGGTAAATTTCCCATTTGGAAAAAGCATACGAAATATTACATATTGAAGAGGATAATAGTCCTGGGCTTCATCAATGACCACCTGGCGGATATTCCGGTATTCCCCTGATCCATAAATCTTCAAATACAAATAAGCCGCAGCAATGGCATCGTCATAATATACACGGCCTGACTGAAGGTTTTCCCTGGTGTATTCTGCAATGTTTTCAACTGTCTGCCGTCTTTCTTCATCTCCCAGCCAATTATTTTTCCAGTCCTCCAGAAAGCTTTTTTCCAGGAATAATTTCCCATACAAATCCACAACATCAATCCGGCAAAATCTTTGTATCTGCTCCTTTACCTGTCTGCGTCCTTCTCCGTCTTCCCGCCTTTTGGCTGTTCCGAAAATGCGTTCCAAAACGTAGTCTTCCACCTGCCCAAGCCGCACCCCAAGAGGGACATCCGGCCTTCTCAATATCCAGGCCTGCAGTTCTTCTCCTGTAATCACCGGCTTCCCGTGGTAGGAAATATCCCCAAATTTCATCCAAACCATGGGAATTTCCAACACAAAACGATCCAGAATCTCCTGAAAGGCTTTTGAGGTTTTAAATTCCATACTGGTTTTTACCAGTTCTTTATAGGAGTTATTGGCCACCGCCTGCTCCAGAAATTCATTTTTAGGCTGAAGCTTTTTTCCCTGGAGCAATGTTTTTAAAAGGTCATCAAATACAATAGAACGGATATCTTCTTCCCCCAGTTCAGGCAGGACATCTGAAATATACTGTTCAAAAGTGTTGTTGGGAGAAACAATCAAGATATTATCGGAAGAAAGTTTTGCCTGCTGCAGGCCTTGATACATCAAATACGCGGCCCGATGAAGGGCAATGGAGGTTTTTCCGCTTCCTGCGATTCCCTGTACCATCAAAAGATCGCTTCCCATATCCCGGATCACTGTATCCTGCTCCTTTTGGATAGTCTCTACCACTGCTTTCATTTTGGGAGAAGTATTTTTTGACAATAGCTGCCGCAAAAATTCATCACTGATATTTCTGTCTGTGTCAAAATAATATTGCAGCTTTTGATTTTTGATCTCATATTGCCGTTTTAATGTAATCTTTCCATCTATCCGACCCCCTGCGGCGTCATAGTAGGCAGGCCCCGTCATAAAGCGGTAAAAAACGCTGGCAATTGGGGAACGCCAATCATAAATCAAGATTTCTCTGGACGTCTTTTTGCTTAGAGACGACCGGCCAATGTAGATTCCTTCCGGTATCTCCTCCCCTTCAAATTGAAAATCGATCCTGGCAAAGTAAGGGCTTTCTACAAGATTCTCCAGGCGGTGTATGTTTCGTATCTCTTCCTCATAATCTGCAATACTCTCTGTAACAGGATCATGCAGCTGGTTCAGCTCCACCAATGCCTCAAAATCGTCTGAGCTGTAAAGATTGGTAAAGCCATGGGAAGAATCCTCAAATACTGCCTTTTTCGCTTCTGTAATTCCCGCCTTCTTTTCCTCTGCTGCTTTCCTTGCCTGCCGGATCTGTTCTTTTGCAATGGCAATGGTTTCCGCCAAACGGTTTTCTTCGTAAATCTGTTCAGACCGATTATTCAATGCAACATTCCTCCATATTCTCTTATCTTCTACAGGGTGTCATCTGATTCTTCTTGTCCGGCACAGACAGGCCAGAAGATGTCTCGTCGGAACTGTTACAATAATTTAACACAGGAACGGCCGGAAAACCAGTCTTGTTATTGAAGAATTGGTATGGTATGATAAGGATGAGGGGATTGGAAATCGCTTTGTCCCCTTGTCCGCTAAGGTTATTTTTATTTCTTCAAAAAGTCGCTAAATTCTTTCAGTTCTTTTTTCCGATTCTCTGAAAGGCTGTTAAACTCCATATTGCAGATCGCTCCCTCTAATGCGTATAGATGTACCAGACAAACCTGCGGATATGCTCCTTTTAATTTTAGAAATGCCTTCTCAGCGCCTAACCGGATAAGTTCTTCGGATGAATCAATCCCAATAGAATCTAATTTTTTTGCCATTTCCTTCCCAATATTCATCATAGAGGTTAATTCTGCCATATCTTCTCCTTTTTCAAACTCTACATTTGTTCTTTAAGCACGCTTTATTGTCCCTTCCTTGTTTCATAAAGAGATTGCCCTTTCTGCTGAATTTATTTGGTTGTTGGTTTTGATAAGGTTTTTTATGAATTAATATGTATATTTTCAATGTATAATATCTATTTTATATATAATTTAGTGTATCAATATCCATTTTCCGCCTCCACGCGCTCCTCCTTTGAGTAAATTTCATATTCCTTAGCCAGACTATAATAGATTTCTGCAGTTTTGGGATATTTCATGTTTAAAAAATCCGCATTGTCTCGATATTTCTCTGCAATTTGCCGTTCCGATTTTCCCGCATCCGGAGTGAAGCCCCCTCTTTTATTGAAAATAGCAGTTCTATATTCCCTAATGAAACTATCGTCAGCATCTTTTTCAATCATGCACCTAACCGCTTCACATGGCTCATAACCGTCCTTTCCCTTTGGGGAAAATGCAAATAATCTCCCCATCAAAGGACTATAAAGGTTCGATTGTCTCGACTCTGCAAGCAATATCTTGAATTTACCTGTCCATGCCTGCAATTTCTCAATATCTACCTCATCATTTTCCTCTGCCGGACAAAACTTGGCCTTGCGGTAAAATGCGTAAAGATTGCTTATATAGGACTTCTCTTTTTCTGATTTATTTTGCCGTTCTTCTCCCTGATGCCTGAAGATTATGGATACTATTTGCGAAAATATTTCCGGGGATCTTTTTACCTCTCTCTGAAAGCATCTCATTCTTGTCCAATCCAGTACATTCATAAAAATCATTTCCAAAGCTGCAATTGCCATACATTTTTCTTGATCTTCAATAAATGCTTCCTGAACAGGTTTCAATAAATTTTCAAGATAAAAATCTACCGTTTGAATATCCTGAGAACGCCTTATTTTTTCAATGCCTTTTAGATAATCATAAATCTGTTCTGCAGAAAAGGGCTTATTTTGATTAATCGTATACAAAAGCTTCAGATATTCCTGCATAGTGCCATATTTCCGACATTCTGATAGCGCCCATTCTTCATGATGGGCAGGATGTCTTCCCGAGTTCTCCCAAAATCTGTATTTAAATCTTTCTTCCGCCTCTGAAATCAGCGGTAATTCAGATGTTCTAAATGCCTCTATCTCATATAGCTGCACAATAAATTCCTCCCTGCATTGATAGAGGTTTGCAAGCCGGAAGCACTTTTCAAAAATATCCTTATTAAAATCCTCTGCTGCCCACAAATAGTCTAAAGCCATTCTTCCTGAAATCTGGTTTTTTAAAAGCAGCTCATAGATATTAATATCAAATCTCCCCTCAGACCAATATCTCATTAATGCTCTTCCCAGAGAGTTTCTTTCATATTCTGCACAAATTTTTGCAAGTATATCTAAGCTGCAGCGATTCTCCCGAAACTCTTTTATTTTTTCCCGGACAATCCTCTCCTCTTCCTTCTCATTAATTTCGCGCTTTCCTTCCTGATCGTATGGAACTGGATTTAGCAATGGAAAGTCTCTGCCTGAATTAAATAAGTACAGATATTCATATTCCGGAGTTGTTATTGTAATTTCTGACAGCAATTGCTCATAGGACGCTATTTTATCCTCCCCCATGGCCCATTCCGCTGAAGCAAAATATCGATGGCGGTAAATCAAACCGCGAATAGAATTTTTTATTTGTATTACTTCTGTATCCGACATCTGGGCACATTCATATAGTAATTTATCAAATATTTCCTCCCGCAATTGTTGGTTTACATTAGAAGAAAATTTCAACATTTTTTCCCAACGCTCTACAGAGAAATCCATATGTTTCAGCAGACTTTGCAAATAAGCGGCTGTTAATGCATAGATCTCCTTCCATGCTGCAGGTTTCGCATCATTGTGATCCCGGTATTTGGGAGTTTCCAGCGTTCCTACAATCGTAGAAAAATTCCCCGGCAAGGCATTGTATATAAATTCCCACCCATTCCGATCTAGTTCAAGGGCAAGCTCCGCCGCCTGAATTTTGTCTTTTAAAGAATCCAAAGCAGAAAAATGATATCCCGGGCAGTATACCTTTGCAAAAATATCCTTAGGGGAGTTAGACTTATACGCAAAAGAGCGGTCATCTAGATGAAGCAGCCACTTTAATGCCCTTGATGCATATTCTCTCTGGGTTAAAAATTGTTCGATCCCCCACAAAATATTGATATATTCATTTCTTTCAAATAAACCATCCCCCGGTTGAAATTCAAATAAATCCAGCAGCCCGGTATTCTTGTTTAACTCGGAATCCAAGCGTCTTAGGACGGATTTGGGGGATACCTCGCATAGATTCGTAAAGAATGCAGAGATGTATTTCCATTGGACAACGCTCTGCACATAACCCAAAATTCTGTCAACCAAGGAATCTAATTCGCTTTGACACTCTTCATCACTGCGGTAGAAACCTTTCATAATTAAAGTTCGAATCATCCCGGTTCTTATTGTTCCTGACCAGAATAATTTTTCTCCTTTAAATTGCGCTAACAGTTTCTCCTGTGCAGAATAAGTAAACAAAGCTTCGGATTCATTCAAAACTTCAATGAACAGCTCTGTAAATTGTTTCCATAGAGGTTCTTCTGTAGAAATAGTCATACAGTCCCATGTATTTTCAACACAGGCAAGGCAATACACTGCTTCCCGATTTTTACGCACTTTATGGATAAACGGATCCTCGCCGGCTGTAAAAGGTAATAAAATTTCAATGAACTTCTCATATTTCAGGCCACTGAGAGCTTCTATAATGGCTTTATCCCCTTCTGCTTCTGTCCATTGCCCCAGAAGAAGGCAGATTTTTTTAACCTGTTCCGGGAGTTCGGTTAACCACAAGGGAGTTTTAAGATATGCGCCATTAAATATTTTTTTCTTCATTGGTATATATAGACCATGAGTCTCCGCCACAAGTTTGTTAGCTTCGTTTATGTCCATTCCGGCGCTGGACAAAGCATGTACTATTGCGGCATAAGTTCTCGGTCTGAGTGTCAACGCCTTATAGGAAAAAACCGGCATCTCTTCAGAGTATATAAAAATATTTGTATTTCCATCTATAGCTGTTATTTCATCTTTATAGAACCTGGGAATATATATGTGACCAACTGCTGATATTTTTCGGAGCCTCTCCCAATCCTCATAACTTTCAACAACAAAAACCGCACGGTTATCCTTTATTGCCCATAATTCATTCAATATGCAATATAAGATTTCTTCCTGGCATTTTCCTTTTACATAGATACATTTATCATTTTTATGTACTTCAAATGATCTTTTGAATTCATCATCATCAATACAAAAGAAGGAAATCCCAATTTTAGGATTTATCGTCATCCCCTTCAACCGGATGTCCATTTCATCAGCAGAATAAATTTCGATTTTCTGTTCCCGGTATTTTGCCAGTTCCGATGTAACCACATCAATTTTCTTAGAAATTTTCCCCAATAAGGCGTTTTGTTCTTCTCTCCAATCCTGCTGAAAATAATGATCATACTTTTCCGGCGCCACTTCCCGAAGCTGCTCCAAAATAGTATACAGCATACCGTTTGCATAAGACTCGGCAACACTATGGGGAATCTCATATTTGTCCATCAACTTCATTAACTTATCCAGCAAATGAGCTTTTATGTCATACCCATCTTCGTTTTTCAAAGCGTTTGCAAGCTCAAGCATATTTTCTCTAGACAGAACTTCCGCTATATCGTCAAAAATCTGTTCTGCATATTTTTCATGTTCAATAAAAAATTTACCGGTATCAACAAATACCTTTTTCCAGTCCCGGGTACTTTTTAGTTTTTCTACTATATTACTTCCAGCAGATACCAACATACCTGCGCCTTCTCCGGCAGCTAACTCTAATAGCATTTTTTTCTCAATCATTTTTTCTCACCCCTCTATAACAGTATAAACGAGTTTTTTAATTCAGGCAATGTTTCTTAATCCGCCATTGATAAACCACAAATTTTCAGATATTATATTCATATGAAATTCTAATATGAATTGATGTGAGGAAAGAAAATGCAAAACACACAGAAAATACGGCTTATCATCACTTACGCCCTATTTTATATCGCATATATGTCGCTGTTTCCCTTCCAGACCATGTATCTTCTGTCTCTGGGGTATGAGAAAACCGCAATTGCGGCAGTTACCACCTGCACCGCGCTTGGCAATTTTTTGATTCAGTATACGGTAGGAAAATATGCAGACCGAATCCAGTCCGCAAAGAAGCTTTTAAAATTACTTCTTTCCACTTCCGTATTTGTTACGGGATTTCTGTATTTTATACACGGAAACATATTTACCGTTATCCTGGCGGTTCTTCCTGTAACCCTTTTAGACTTTTCAGCCATAGGCCAGTTAGACACATATACCCTTACAGCCTCTGCCAAGAACCCCTCTGTCCACTACAGCACCATGCGGGCAGCCGGCGGTCTGGCCGGCGCCGGCGCCAGTGCATTATTTGGAATCATTTACGCCAAAATCGGGCTGAGCTACATGTTTTTCTTTCATGGCGGAATCATGTTTCTTTCTGCTCTTTCCTTATGGTTTCTTCCTGAAACTAAAAAGCAAACTCCGGCCGGGCCGTATCAGAAGGAAATAAAGCCGGATACAGCAGAATCAGGAATGCCTCTTTTGCCCTGGCTTCCCATGTTATTCTCTGGATGCCTGATCTTTCTTGGATGGAGGATAAATGTTATTTATCTTCCGATCTTGCTCAAAGAAGCTGGAGGAACAAGCACCCACCAAGGAGCCGCTATGGCAGTGATGAATATAAGCAGCCTTCCGATATTACTGACTTTTCCACACCTTACAAAGCATTATTCCCTTTCAAGGCTTATGGCTATCGGCGGAATATTCATGGCCTTACGTATACTTTTTGTTTCTTTTCTGAAATCTGCTGAACTGCTGACAATGGTACAAGTTTTGGAAGGCGTAAGTTACGGCCTTCTTCAGCCGGCTATTATGGAATTATTTGCCCGCCATGCTGCAAATCATATCCGTGGCCGTATCGTTGCCCTGTGGACAGGAATACAGATGGCCTTGAGTACAATTATTACGAATCTGATCGTAAATGGTTTCAGTATATTTTTAGAGTTAAGGGCAATCTTTGCTATATTTACGGTAATTACAGCAGCTGGCATGATTCTGCTCCTAATGTCCTATAGAAAAATAGAAAAAGTACGGAGGAAAAGCGATGAAGTTTAACAAAAAAATAAAGGTTACAGATATTGCTCAGGCAGCAGGCGTAAGCCAGGCAGCCGTATCCCGTTATATTAACGGGAGCGGATATGTATCGGATGATAAAAAGCAGAGTATCGCTGCAGCAATGGATTCTCTTGGTGTTCAGGTATCTGACGAACCTCCTGCAAGCCGGGGCAGAAACCGCAAAATCTTCGGCTTGCTTATTCCGCCGCTGAACGGAAATGTCCAATATACATGTATGGCAAGTTTTTTCTCCGAAGCAGCAAAAACTCGTGGATATTCAACCAGAGTATATGCGGTTAACTTAAGCGAAACGGAATTGAATTCTGTTTTGCAAACTATGCTGAAAGACCATCTTTCCGGAATCTTTATTCCGGTTGTCCCTATGCTGGAGCTGGACAAAAAAACTCAAAAAACCATTACCGAAAGCGAAATCCCAATTGTAATGTTTTCAGAGTTTTTAAATCCATATCCAAAGATCAACAGTATTGTTAACAACTTTGACGCAGGAATCAACATGGCAGTTAATCATCTATGGGAATGTGGCTGCAGAAATATTGCACTAATGACTCCGCCGACCACTCAAAGTAAGTCCGCAGTCCTTCAGCAGCGGGCATTCCGCAATATCGTCCAAACCTGCGGGACATGGGATAGCTGGCAGATCACAGAATATGCCTGGGATGAACCCACTTTTACCAAAGCCGGATACAATTGCGCCCGGCTGGCATTTGAAAAAAATCCTCAGATTGACGGCATTATTTGCTGGACGGATTCCTATGCAGCCGGGATTTTATGGTATCTTTACGAGACCGGGCGCAATATTCCCAAAGATGTGAAAATTGTTGCAAGTAATGATGACTATGCCGCATATCTTTGCCCGCCCATTACTACATATGCCCTGTCAAATGAATCTGTTTGCACAGAAGCGCTGGATATGCTGATTCGTCTTCAAAGTACACGAGAGCGAGATAATGTCAAACACGTATACCTGACGCCTAAGTTTATAATCCGAAGATCCACTGAATTAAAATAGAACCGTTGGCGTATGCAAATTCACCATGTACATTCATATGAAATTTTCATTGTGAATATGATATGAAATAAATATGAAAATATTGGGCATTATGCGGATTGAATTGTTTTTTCTACATTGTTAAAATTTGTTATAGGAAGGTTTTAAGTAACCAGTAAAATACTAAAAGATGGGAGAAAAAACATGAAAGTACAAAACACCAAAGCAAAAGCAATGTCCAAACGTACGCTCACTCTGATTTTGGCAGTATCTGTATTCGTTCTCAGCGCTTTTGTTCTCAGAATGTCCCTGACAAACGGTTTTTCTGTTGATGTAAAAACGGTGAACTTTGTTACAGATGAAAGTGTTAATATGGGCGGAACCCTGTGGGTTCCTTCTAATGCAACTGCAGAAACACCGGCGGCGGGTATCGTGGTTGCTCCTGGCGGAAATACCCCTCATACCTTCTACTCAAGCTATTGTATCGAGCTTGCAAGACGCGGTTATGTTGTATTTGCATACGACTACTACGGAACAGCAGGCTCCGGTATGACCATGGAAGGAAACTCCGGCGCAGTTGCGGCAATGAAATACTTAGCCGGATTGAAATTTGTCGATTCAGAGCGTCTCGGCGCAACCGGCCACTCTAATGGCGGCGCACAGGCATCCGCAGCTATTCTTAGTGAATATGCTGCTTCTGCAGCAGCCAGAAGCGTTGCTTTCATCGGATGCGGTATTCCCGGCGAGGATCTGAGTGTTTATGACGGTGTAAACGTTATGGCAATCTGGGGTCTTCTGGACGAGTGCGGCCAGGGTGTTTTTTGGGATGTATATCATCAGGATACTTTGAATTACGCCGGCATGGCAGATCTTGCAGGCATGCCGAAAGACGCAATGGAAGCCGGAAAGTACTATGGCGATCCGGCGGACGGTTCTCTCCGCGTACTTTACACGCCAAATACGTTCCACTCTCTTTCTAATATCGCCGGCTCCAGTGTATCCAGCCTTATAGCGTACTTTGATGATACTCTCGGCGGAAACATTACGGCCCTTGCGGATAATTCTTTTATATATGTATGGCAGGAAATCGCAGTCCTTCTTATGGCCTTAAGCATCTGTGTAATGATCTTCCCAATCGGCTCCATTCTTCTTGAAACAAAAGTATTTGAGCCTCTGAAAAGGCCTCTTCCGGAGGAATCTGCAAAAGCAGGCATTAAGCATTGGATTTTTCTTTTCCTTCCGGGTATTATCTCTGCAATGCTTGTCAAATCAACAATTATTCAGGGACAGACTATTCTTGGAAAGCTTCCGAAGCTTTTTAACGTTCAAAGTACAAACGGATTTATTTGGTGGTTCTTCCTTTCTGCTTTAATCGGTATTGTATTCTACCTCATTGGCAGATTTGCGGATAACTCTGCAGACCGCCAGTCAGACAAGCTTCGTCTCCAGACCAGCGCCGCTAACATCTTCCTGGCAATATTCTTCTCTCTGGCAGTTGTCGGTGTGCCTTACTTACTTGCCGTATTTGCAGAGCGTGTTTGCGGTTGGTACGGGAGAATTTTCCAAACCTACTTCGCATCCATCGCTCCGGGAAGAATCGGGCAGTATATTGTATACTATATTATGTTCCTGATCCTCTTTACAGCTTATGCATTCCTTCAGACTGAAGCCTCCCGTATCAAGGGAACCTCTCCTCGAGTACAATATCTGATTCTGCTGATTATGAATGCGCTTCCGGCAGTTATTTTCCTTGGACTCCTTTACGGAAAACTGGTATTTACTCATATTACCCCAATTAATGGCCGCGAAATGTCGAGAGCCCAGGGCGCAATGATGGGTATGCTTCTTTTGTATCCTGTAATTGCTGGAGTAGTAAAAAAATTCTACAATAAAACGGCAAATATTTATGTGGTCGCTGCAGTCAACGCAGCACTGATTACCTGGCTGTCTGTCAACACTCCACAGCTTATGGTGTAGTTATACTGTAACAGCATCCTCTCAGCGGACCGGAGCACATGCTCCGTTGTCCGCTAAAGGGGCTAGTGTCAGCACACTAGTACAGGATATCAGCACATTGCTGCTGCCTGAATACCCGCGACTGCGCCATCGGCAACTGCTGTGGCTACCTGTCTCACTTTTTTCACGCAGATATCTCCTGCCGCAAACACTCCCGGAATTTTCGTCTGCATAGAATCATCAACCGGAATATAGCCGCCGTCTAATTTTAATTCTGTGTACATCTGCGTATTGGGAACAATCCCTGCGTATACAAATATTCCGCACTCTGCATCTTTTACAATCTGCTTTTTTCCTGTTTTGTTATCCGTAAATTCAAGCTCTTCCGCTGCTTTGCTGCCATATACTGCCGTAAGGCTTGAATGCGGCATGATTTCAATATTCCTATGGGCAGCTGCTTTATCTTTGAATTCCTGTATGCATGCAAGTTCATCTTCTACACATACAATCGTTACTTTTTCCGCTATTTCAGACAGATAAAGCGCTTCCTTCACTGCTCCATCCGCTCCGCCGATTACATAAACATTTTTTCCTTTATAATTCATACCATCTTTGGGCGCATTTAATCTGACACCCTTCAGGCCTTCCCCCGGAATATTCAGCAAACGGCCGGAACCGCCGTTTGCCAGGATTAAGGTCTTAGACTCGTAACTTTCTTTATCCGTTACGACTTTCTTTATTTCGCCTGTAAGCTTTGTCTCTGTCACATTTTCATAGCGAATCTCCACACCGGCTCTCAGCGCCTGCTCTTTCATTCGTTCCGCAAATGTACTGCCGGATTCTTCCTGCGCTACTGCTGTATAATGCGTAACGGCAGATACCGTTCCAATCAAACCTCCTACCTGCCTTTTTTCCAGCACCAAAACCTTTTTTCCTCTGCTTTTCCCGTAAACAGCCGCACTGATACCGGCCGGACCTGCACCAATAATAATGATATCGTACATTTTAAATTCCTCCTTACTTCCCGCTGATTCATGCATTGTTTCCAGCAGCTCTTAGTTATAGTTATATTTTTACTCTTATTCATGCTTTTCATTCCATCCTTGTATAGAGGATTATTTCTAAATTTGTCGTTGATAAACGGTAAATTTTCAGATATGATATTCAATATGAATTTTTTACTGAAAATTTCTTGTAAAGGGGTCGCTGCAAATTTATTATGAAACGAAAATCAAAGGTATACTTGAAGCTATTTTTATCATATTTAGGAATTTTGATTATACCTATTTTAGTGGCAGGTGGAATTTATGGACGAGTCTGGCAGATTATGCGGGCGCAGACTTCCAGAATTAACGAGAATCTTTTAAATATGGTACAGCAGGAGATAGACAACGAAATAAAAAATATTCAAAAAATTGAAAGTCGTTTGGCCCTTGATAACGGGATCCAAAATCTCTCAAAAGAAAGGGAGTTCCAGCCTGAAAATCAGCAGTCATTGTACCATTTGTATAATGAATTAAGGATAATCCGTGTTGCGGAAGCTCTGTTTAATCATGTATTCGTATATTTTCCCAAAACAGAAAAAATAAGCAGCAGTCTTGGGAACATGGATATTTCTCTTTACTATGAGCTCTATTATAAAAATGACAATACAGATTTTGAATCTTTCAAAGAATACCTTGCTTTGCGGCATTATAATGATGTGCTTCCGATTACCGGATCCGATGGGAAGAACCTGCTGCTGTTTACCATGAGTTCATTAAATACAAATGTCGGAGAAGCAGCAACCATCGGGATTGCTGTGGATGCGGAGCAATTCCGCCAGAAATTGTTATTCGGCAAATGGGATGAAAAAATGTATATCCGAATTACAGACAGCCAAAACAGTACCATATGCATGGATGCCAAAAGTGACACATTGCCAAAACAGATGACAAAGGATTCCTATATTGTTACCAGTGTCAACTCTAATGCAACCGATTGGAGATATGAGGCAATTGTTCCGAAAGCTTTAATCGACCGCGAAGCTTACGAAATACAGATTTGGTCTGCAATTGGATTATTCATTTGTATTATTTCCGGATTCGGAATTGCAAGCTGGCTGGCAAGGAAAAACTATAATCCTTTAAAACTTCTGACAGAAAATTTTGCAAACCAGGCCAGCTTAAAAGGCAATGATAAGACAGAGAGGCAGGTAGATGAATATCAGTGGCTTAATCAGCAGATGAATCATTTTTTTAAAGAGCATATTGATACTCAAAGACTTCTTAAAAACAGCCGTAAAACATTAAAAACATACTATTTATCTCAAATGCTTATGGAGCACTGCGAAAAAAGCCCCCAGGAGCAGACCGGAATCATGCTTCACTCCGAAACCTATGCTGTTGTTCTTTTAAAGCCAGAGGGAAAAGGAATGTCTACAGGAGAACATCCTGACGAGGGGGAACAGGCTCTCCGAAAATTTATCATCGCCAACGTGCTGAGTGAAATTTGTCAGAACTATTTTGAGGTGGAAATGACCGAAATGGGTCAGCAGGAAGCTGCTATTATTGGAATGAATGAGCCGTCTCAGAAAAATATGGAGCTTTTGCAGGAATGTGTGGAAAGCCTTCAGCAAATTACAGAAGAATCCTTCGGCTTTTCCTGTACTGCCCTTTTAGGAACTGCCTGCAGCGGAATAGGCGGAATTCATGAATCCTATATGCAGGCTCAGGCTATGGAGGAGTATATCAATCTGCTGGACACGCCAATACTCCGCTATGACAAAGTACAGGATCTGCGTTTTATATATGAATATCCGGAAGAGCTGGAGCAAAAAATCATTCACGCAATGAAAATAGGCGACGAAAAAACAGCCGGCCAATGTATGATGGAGGTGTTTGACCGCAATCTTTCGGGGCAGGTAAAAGCCAATACATACCGCTGCCTGATCTTTGATATGATTGGTACTCTTTTAAAGGGAGCCAACACAGGGGGATACCACCATGCGGATCGGGAAATAGAGTTACTGGAACAGCTTTCCGTAAAAACGCCTGTTGAAGAGGCAAGAGATAGCTTTTTAAAATGCCTGGCTTTAATCTGTTCTCAGATTCGTCAGATCCGTATGCAGGCCAGCAGCGATCATATATTCAGCCAGAAGGTGGAGATGTATGTAAAGGAAAACTTTACAGATCCGGATCTGAATATCTCCATTGCAAGTCAGCATTTCCGGATGACTCCTTCCTATTTATCTTCTCTTTATAAAAAACAGACAGGAAAAAGCTTGTTAGAATTCATTAACAATGTACGAATTGATTTTGCAGAGCGCCTTTTAAAAGAGGGCTGCAGTGTAGCAGACGCGGCGGAGCAGTCCGGTTTTCGCGACAGCGCAAGCTTTATCCGGGCATTTAAAAAGAAAAAAGGAATTACCCCGGGACAATTAAAGAAAGAATTTTAGATTTTGCCAATTATGTTGAAAAAATGCAAACTGTCAAAGGTGTTTTTGCCAATGGAGTTTGCATTTTTTGCATATAAAAATCAATATTAGTTTGATAATATGGGTGATACAAAACAAAATATAAGATGCAAGGAGGAGAAAGATGAAACACAGAAAAACCGCATTACTTTTTACAGTAGCAATGATTTTCGCTCTGGCTGGCTGTGGCCAAAAAGCCGGGCAAGAGCAGACTACTGCTGCAACATCCGCAGCAGAGGGAGCACAGCAAACACAAACAACAGGGGAATTTTCTTATCCAATGCAGGCAGGGGATGCACTGACCTATTGGTGCGAACTTCAAGGCACTGTAAGCCCAAACTTTTCCAACTTGGGCGAAACTCCATTTGCAAAGGCATGGATGCAGGAAACCGGAGTAAATATTGAATTTATGCATCCGCCAACAGGGCAGATAAAGGAACAGTTTAGTTTAATTCTTGCTGATGGAAACCTTCCTGACATGATGGAGTACAGCTGGGTAAAGGATTATCCGGGCGGCCCTGAAAAAGCTATTAAGGACGGTGTGATCCTTCCTCTTAACGATGTATTCGAGCAGTATTGTCCAAATATTACCGCTTATTTAAAAGAGCATCCTGAGGTGGATAAAATGATCAAAACGGATGACGGGCATTATTATGTATTTCCATTTATCCGCGGAGACGAGAAGCTTTGTAATACCATTGGACTTATGCTGCGTCAAGACTGGTTAGAAGAGCTGAATCTGGAAGTGCCGGAAACAATAGAGGAATGGCACACTGTACTGACTGCATTTAAAAATGAAAAGGGAGTTGCCGCACCCTATTGCCCGGAATGGACAAGAGAAGACTTTAAGGATAACGACCCGTTTGCATATGCATTTAACACCTGCCGAGGCTTTTATATCGATAATAACGGAGAGGTTAAATTTGGCGCTATAGAGGAAAATTACAAAAAATATTTGGAGTTAATGAAGCAGTGGTATGAGGAAGGACTCATTGACCCTGATATGGCCACATTGAAATTTGACCAGGTAAGCGCCAAGATGACCAACGGCTCCGCCGGGGCTTCTATGGGATTTGCAGGAAGCCGTATGGGGGCATGGATCACAGCGGCCCAGGGCAGCGAGCCGGATTATATGCTGGTAGCAGCGCCTTACCCAACCCTTGAAAAAGGTGCAAAACCGGAGTTTGGCCAGATGGATAATCAGTATCCGGGAACTGCCAGCGTAGCAATTACCTCCTCCTGTAAAGACGTAGAGAGAGCAGCCCGGCTGCTGGATTATGCATATGGGGAAGAGGGACATATGCTTTTTAACTTTGGCGTAGAAGGAGAATCCTATGAAATGAAGGATGATTATCCGGCTTATACAGACTGGATAATGGCAAATCCTGATGGCTGGCCTGTATCTCAGGCAATGTCTGCTTATATTCGCGGCAATTATAATGGGCCTTTTGTGCAGGATCTTCGTTATCTGGAGCAGTATTATACCATTGATCAGCAGAAGGAAACCCCTGATGTTTGGGGAAACAGCAACGCAAAGGCACATAAAATGCCCCCGGTAACTCCTACCTCTGAGGAGAGCAAGGAATACTCTACTATTATGAACGAGATCAATACCTATCGCGATGAGATGGTTCTTAAATTTATATTTGGGACAGAAAGTCTGGACAATTTTGACGCTTATGTAAAAAACATTGAAAATATGGGACTGCAGCGCGCGTTAGAGATTCAGAGCGCAGCATTAGAACGCTACAATGCCCGTTAAGGGCTAAGGAAGGGAATGTACTCCTCTTGTTCACAGAGGGGTACATCCCCTTATAGTCTGGCGGCTTGAAAGAGAGGGTAAAATGAAGGAGTTGTCGCTTTTTGATAAAATAAAAAAAGATTGGATGAGAAATAAATCGCTATACATAATGGTTCTTCCAGTGCTGATTTTTTTTATTTTATTTCACTATAAGCCTATGTATGGCGCAATTATTGCGTTCAAAGATTATACGCCTGCCCTGGGAATTAAAGACAGTCCCTGGGTCGGCTTGGAAAATTTTTCAAGGTTTTTCAGCAGCGTCTATTTTGGCCGCTTGATCCGCAATACCATTCTGCTTAGTGTATACAGCTTAATTTTTGGTTTTCCCGCGCCGATTATTCTGGCTCTCTTGCTAAATGAAGTAAGAAACAAAAAATTTAAGGGGTTGACACAGACCGTAACCTATTTGCCTCATTTCATTTCCATGATCGTAGTAACCGGTATGCTGGTGGATTTCAGTCTGACCAGCGGGTTATTTAATGATATTATTGAACTTTTTGGAGGGGAACGTTCTCCGCTTCTTCAAAATCCGGATCTGTACCGCACCATTTATGTAGCATCCGGAATCTGGCAGGAAGCAGGATGGGGCTCTATTATCTACCTTTCCGCCTTATCCGGAGTTGACAGCCAGCTATATGAGGCGGCACAGATTGACGGCGCAGGAAAGTGGAAACAGCTTCTTAACGTAACTCTTCCCGGAATTATGCCGACCATTGTGATTATGTTTATTTTGAAAATGGGGACGCTGATGAATATGGGATATGAAAAGACAATTCTTTTGTACAATCCTGCAACTTATGAAACTGCGGATATTATTTCTTCTTATATATACCGAATCGGCCTTTTAGATCAGGACTGGAGCTATTCTACTGCGATTGGCCTTTTTAATTCCGTGATTAATTTCGCTCTTTTACTTATCACCAATAAATTGGCACGTAAATGCGGCGAGACAAGTTTATGGTAGGGGGGACAGAAATGAAATCAATAAAAGTGAAACGCTCCAGAGGAGAACGCATCTTCACTGTATTTAACTATATTTTTTTATCGCTGATTATGCTGCTCTGTCTGTATCCGGTTTGGTATGTAGTTGCGGCATCCTTTAGCAACAGCAATATGCTGACCCAGCACACAGGCCTTTTATTAAAACCGGTGGGATGGAGTACAGACGCATACAGTAAAGTTTTTCACAATCCTATGATTGTCCGCGGTTATTTGAATACCTTGTTTGTGTTGGTTGTAGGCGTTACATTGGACATTATTATGACAGCGTTGGGGGCTTATTTTCTTTCAAGGCGAAGAGTTTTATTTAAAAAACCGATTATGATCTTGATCATGTTTACCATGTTTTTTTCAGGCGGCATGATTCCATTTTATCTAAATTTAAAAGATCTGCAGTTAAGAGACAGCCTGTGGGGACTGATTCTTCCTTTTATGATCAGCACCTATAATCTGGTGATTTTAAAAACATCCTTTGAAAGTATTCCGGAAAGCCTGATTGAAGCGGCACAAATTGACGGCGCAGGACACGTAACAATTTTAAGTCAGATTGTTCTTCCTCTTTCAAAGGCAATTTTGGCGGTAATGGTGCTTTACTATGGTGTTTCTATCTGGAATTCATGGTTCTGGGCTTCTGCCATTATCCGTACCCGGGAGCTTTATCCCCTTCAGGTAATTTTAAGAGAAATACTGATGCAGAATGATGTTACCTCTATGACAACCGGTGTGGGAACCATGGATCAAGAGTCAGTGGCAATGACCATTAAATATGCAACCATTGTAGTGGCAACCGTACCAATCCTTTGTGTGTACCCGTTTTTACAAAAGCATTTTGCCAAAGGAACTATCGCAGGCGCAGTAAAGGAGTAAAAGATGAATGCAGAAAAAGTTTTAGAAAAGCTGGAAGTAAAAATTCATAAGCAATGCATGAGGCTGGGGGAACGCATCCCTTATATTGCTGAAAACGGAAAGTATCAGAATGATATGCGGGACGTAAAGCTGTCATGGTGGACCAATGGCTTTTGGCCCGGGATTTTGTGGCAGATGTACCAATATACAAAGGATTCTCTTTACAGAACTGCCGCAGAGCATACCGAACAGGAATTTGACCGTATTCTGGAAGACTTTGAGGCGCTGCATCATGATGTAGGTTTTTTGTTTCTTCATACCGCAGTGGCCGATTACAGGCTTACAGGAAATCCCAAATCACGTACAAGGGGACTTCACGCCGCTAACATACTGGCAGGCCGTTTTAATCCCTCAGGAAACTTTATCCGGGCGTGGAATGAGGATAAAACAGGCTGGATGATTGTAGACTGTCTTATGAATGTGCCGCTTCTTTACTGGGCGGAAAAAGAACTGAAGGATCCCAGATTCGGAGAAATTGCAAGACGGCATACAGATACAGCAATACAGTATCTGCAGAGACCGGACGGCTCCTGCAATCATATTGCAGTATTTGATCCGGTGTCAGGAGAACCCGTTGAATTTCCTGCCGGGCAGGGCTGCAAAGAAGGGTCTTCATGGTCCAGAGGTCAGGCGTGGGCAGTGTACGGCTTTGCTTTAGGATATCGATATACAGGCAGGCAGGAATACCTGGACGCTGCCAAGAGAACAGCCCATTATTTTCTGGCAAATGTAGCTCAAACAGGTTTTGTCTCTCTTTTAGATTTCAGAGCGCCTGCGGAACCTGTATATTGGGACACTTCTGCTGCCGCGTGTGCGGCATGCGGCCTTCTGGAAATTGCAGATGCCGCAGATGAGCCGGAAAAGCTGTTTTACAGAAGCAGTGCAGAAAAAATACTGGAGGCATTGGCAGAAAAACATTGCTGTTGGGATGTTGAAAGAGATGGTATTTTACAGAACGGAAGCGTTGCTTACGAAAAACAGGTTCATGTTTCGCTGATTTATGGAGATTACTTTTTTACGGAGGGAATTCTCCGGCTGTTGGGGAAGGAATTTATGATCTGGTAAAGGAGCCTGTATGGAAAAGAAAGAATGTTTTGATCTGTTAAAAAGCTGGTGTGACGGCCTGATCCGCTATCAAATTCATGATAAAGGAGACTCTCGCTTTGACGGCGGTTTTTTCTGTCCTGCCTGTAAGATGATTCATGGAAGAAGTCAGGATGCCGTTTATCCCTTAATGTGCGTGGCGGATTTTACAGGAGAAGAAAAATATCGGAAAGCAGCAGAAAATGTTTTCGACTGGGGCTCCAATATGACCTGCGATGACGGAAGCTTTTATAATGATGCTCAGAGTGAATGGAATGGAATAACGGTTTTTGGGGTAATCAGTCTATGTGAAGCTTTAATCCTTCACGGTCATTTACTGGCTCCTGAAATAAAAGAACGCTGGGAGCAGAGAATGGAGGCAGGGGCCCAGTGGATTGCGAAAACGATTACTCCAAAATTTAAAACTAACATTAATTACCATGCATCTGCTGCCGCTGCCCTTTCTTTAGCGGGAACATACGGAAACTGGCCGGAATATTTAGTACAGGCAAAGAAACTGGCTGATTTTTGTGAGAAGCATTTATCGGAAAATGGGCTTTTTTACGGAGAGGGCCAACCGGCAGAGCATGTGACGAAAAGGGGGTGCAGGCCGGTAGACATAGGATATAATGCCGAGGAATCGATCCCTTCCCTTGTTTTATACGCCAAAACAGTTGGCGATTTAAAATTACTAGAAAAATTGAAAGAAATTTTGAGAAAGCTGCTTGTTTTTATGCTGCCGGACGGGGCATGGGATAACAGCTTTGGGACCAGAAATTATAAATGGACCTATTGGGGAAGCAGAACATCAGACGGATGCCAATCCGCCTATGGAATCTGGGGAGGCGAGGAACCTGTATTTCATGAAGCTGCGGTAAGGAATCTGACGTTGTACAAGAACTGCACCGGAAACGGACTTTTATATGGCGGTCCAGACTATGAAATACATGGTGAAGAACCCTGTATTCACCATACATTTTGTCATGCAAAGGCACTGGCAGCCATGTTAGATTCCGGGCAATGGAGCAGTCAGCCAGCAGAGCTCCCTTCCCAGCGCGCGCCGTCTTTGCTGTATTTTTCGGAAATAGACGCGTGGAAAATCTCAAAAGGCGGATTTTTGGGCACCGTAACAGGCTATGATTTTCATTACATGAAAGGAGGGCATGCTTCCGGAGGTACTTTAACAATGCTGTGGCACAGGACGGCTGGCCCTGTGATTATGTCGTCCATGACAGATTATTGGTTAAAAGAACCACACAACATGCAGCTTTCTTTAAAAAAATCGCAGCACCGCAGTTTAACCCCCAGAATCGAGCTGGAAAGCCAGGGAAAAAAATATTCCAGCTGTTATGATTATGATTCCCGTATTACAGCAGAAGAACTGGAAAATGGAATTCGGATTGAAGCGCATGTGGAATTAAAGGATGCGGAGCACAGTTCTGCTTTTAATCCTGTATTTTGCCGCCTGGTATACTTATTTTCAGATGGGCAAATCACAATTGACGGAAGCACGAAATTACTACCGAAGCCGGATTCCCGGCAGCCGGTATTTATAATTCCGGTAATAGGAAGGCACAAGCTGGGCGTGCAGCGTGTCCAGGACGGCTGGGTATTGCCAAGGGAAAACGGAACGGTTAAAATCGGCGTATCCACTTTAGACCATATGAAAGCGCCGGATCCGGTTTTTTTCCTGGCCGGAGGCTTTGAAGCATGGCAGTTTACCATAAAGCCAGATAGCAATGGGGAATTTCATGTTGCCATTAAGGTAGAGGAGGAAAGGGTATGTTAGAGCAATGGAAAGAACGAAAAATCCAAAGCAGAGCAGACGCGGCAGAACTGCTTTTAGAAATCATCCGTCCTTTGAAAAAGTATTATAGTGATGGGAGCAGCTGGCTTCATGTAGGAAATACCGGAGTCCATTATGGAGAAAAATCAGCTCGCATGGAAGCCTTTTCCAGAATTTTGTGGGGTCTGGGACCTTTATGGTCTCAGGAAAGTCCCGCATTGGCCCCGGCTTTAAAAGATGAGATTGAAGAATGGAAAAAACGCTACCGGACCGGGATAATTCACGGAACCGATCCACGGTATCCGGAGTATTGGGGAGATTTGGAAGATTATGACCAAAAAATGGTTGAAATGGCCGCCATTGCATCAGCTGTCAGCCTGTCTCCTCAGGTTTTATGGGATCCTCTGGAAGAATGTCAGAAGGAACGTTTTTGTATTTGGATGAACCAGATTAACACACATAAGGTACATGCTAATAACTGGAGATTTTTTCGAATTCTTGTGAATATGATGTTTCGGATTATCGGGCGGCCCTGGTCCCGTGAAAAGACGGAAGAAGACTGGGCCGTGATTACAGAATGCTATGAGGGTGACGGCTGGTATCATGACGGAAACAGCGGGCAATTAGATTATTATATTGCCTTCGCAATGCATTTTTATGGCCTTATCTATGCCGGATTGATGGAAAAAGAAGAGCCTGATCATTGTCTTATATTGAGAGAACGCGGAAAACAATTTGCACAGGATTTTATGTATTGGTTCGATACAGAAGGACGAGAACTGCCCTATGGACGGAGTCTTACCTATCGCTTTGCTCACGGCGCCTTTTTTTCCGCCCTTGCTTTTGCCTGTGACAGCGGTCTGGAATATGGGATTTTACGGCATCTAGCTGTAAGCAATCTGAAAGGATGGATTTGCCGCCCCATATTTGATAACGGAGGCGTACTTAGTATAGGATATGGTTATCCCAATCTATTTATGAGTGAACGGTACAATGGCCAAGGTTCTCCTTATTGGAGCCTAAAAACATTTTTTATGCTTGCCCTGGAAGACAATCATCCCTTCTGGACAGCGCAGGAGAAGCAGCCTTCCTTTGATCCGGTGCGGCTTTTAAAGCATCCCCATATGCTAATCCTTCATCATAAAAACCATGTGCTGTCATTTGTCACCGGGCAGCATTGTCAAAACCATGGCTGTACTGCAGAAAAATACGAAAAATTCGTTTATTCTAATCAATTTGGATTCAGCGTATCCAGAGGACACGATCTGCGGGATGGGGCATTTGATAATACATTAGCTGTATCTCTGGCAGATGACAACTACTACCGAATGAAGTATGGTACAAAAACTTTTGTTATAACCGAACAGGCGGTGTTTTCCTCCTACAGTCTGATGCCCGGCGTGGAAGCAGAAAGCGCCATAATTCCTTTAGGAGCCTGGCACATAAGAGTTCACCGTATTACTGCTGATAAAGAAATTGATGTGGCTGACGGCGGTTTTTCCATCGAAGCAGAAGCATGTTCCCAAATTCAGCCCGGCTGCTTTTCCGGAAAATATACAGCGGCTCAGATCAAGCAGGAAAGCGGAAAGGTATTTGCCTGCCTGCCATGGGGAATCAGCGGAGCCGTTTCTGTAAACGGCGGCGGAAATGCGGTATTGGTAGACACATTTCCCAACACGAATCTGCTGTATAATCTGGCTGTTTTGCCAATGATTTGCAAAAGACTTCAGCCTGGCCGGCATCAGATGATTCACTGCTTCCTCGGAGATCGGACAAAAGAAGCCGCTCAATATACAGAAAAGATCCCACAGGCATGGCTCAAAGACAACAAGATATGGATTAGAACGGAAGAAGAAGAAATCGTAATAAAATGGCCGGATTTAAAATACGGGAATTAACCTTTTTGTAACCGGAAGCACAGCCTGGTTTGCTGCTTCCGGTTATTTGCCTTGCGGTGTCTGGTATATTCAGCTCATTTCTCTCCAATGCTCTTTTGTCATCACATTGGTATGGCCAACTCTCACATCATTCATCAATGGCACTGGCACTTCGTCACAAGTGTGATGATATACAAAGCCAAGTTTCTCCTGAACTCTTTTTGATTTTACATTGCCATCATAATACCCGCACCAAACCGCATTCATTTTCAAATCGTCAAAAGCATGTCGAAGCAGTTCTTTTGCCGCTTCAGGAATCAGCCCTTTTCCCCAAAATGGCTGACCAAGCCAATATCCTAATTCGCATTCATCATCTTTATCGGTCATATCTGTATGACCGTTTAGCTTCAACTCAATCGCTCCAATCGCAGCATTATCTTCTTTCAAGCAGACCGCATAACACTCCTGCCCTGAAAAGACATTTTTAATAACATCACGACTTTCTTCAATATTTTTGTGCGGCGGCCATCCGGCTATAGGCCCCACAGCAGGGTCTTTGGCATACTGATATAATGATTCAGCGTCGTTTTCACCCCACGCGCGGAGGAGTAATCTGTCTGTATATAGTATCTTGATTTCCATATCTGATTCCTCTCTTTCTGTAAACAGACCTACGCACCGATGATATACGGCACAATTACATCATAAAACTTTTTGCTCCATTCAGCTTAGAAGCGGCTCTGTCCGAATGTTGCTCCTTTCCACATAGTCTTTAAAAATGGCATATATCTTCTTTTGCTGCGGAATCGCCTGTTGCTTCACACTCAAGTAATCTCTAATAAACGCACTCACATCATATTTCGTGCAGATCTCTATTTGATTCCTGTATTTTTCGTAATACTCATCTTGCTCTTTGGATGGAAGCCCCATAAGGATGAAGTTCCTGATTTTATCACCTTCGCTCAAATCCAGGCCTGTGGAATTCAAGCTCTCGAAAATCAACTGCGGATTATCATCGTTATTCAGTGTGATATTGATAATCTCAAGCCTGCAAATCGCATCAAATAACTCATCAATCGTGATTTCCTGCTTTTGAATCCGGTCATAAAAGTAGTTATAGTTTGCCGTCAAATTAGACTCTCGCACATACTCTGACGGGTCAGCGAAGAGTTTTCCAAATGCCCTTTGGTCGTTCTTCACTGGTTTGAGTTTGATTCGTTTCTCTTCCGGCTGATATTTATCCACCAAGAAATCCTCATACAGCTGTTTCGAAAGAGACGCATCTTCCGGTTTCACCACACCATTTTTCATAAGGTTATACATAGCGAGGAACAGCAATGATACTGTCGTCAGACGCTGCTGTCCATCGATTACCAAGAATTCCGTATTTCGTCCGCTCGGATTATATACCGATACAAGACTGCCAAAAAAATGGCTTCACCTATTGCTTTTAATGACCTTTACCAAATCATCGTAAAGCTGCTTACAGTTTTCAGCTCTCCAATCATAATTACGCTGATATACCGGAATAATAAAGCGTTTCTTAGAGCCTTCCATGTATTCAATTAACCTGCTTTCTGAGCCTTTCATTTTAACACCCACTTTCTTTATATCAACTCTGCTGGAGTTTTTCCGTAAAAACACAAGTCCATTTTCCTCAAAAGTGCCTGAAAGGCCCGGAAAATCAATGTTTCTTGACGAGAAGAGCGACTGTCTCAACATGCGGTGAAAGTTTCTTCTTATGCTAAATAGCGAAACCGTCACCTTTTGCGAAAAGGTTTATACCCCACTTAGGGGGATACCGTTTACCCCACATATAATCCAACATCTTTATGCCAATATATTGCTTTCCTCTGTATACATAATTATCTAAATTAATCATGCAAAAACACTCCTTTGTTTTGTGGTGATTCAATTATAACAAAGGTTCTGTGTTTTTGCATTTTTATTTTAAGTAGGAAAGCACGTCTGAAAAAATGGGAAAACTCAAACTAGAAAAAACTTGAAAGTCAACATCAAATATGGTATATTAAATGCAAAGGGAAAGCCAGAGAAGCGGCCTACCCCTCAAATGCTAAGTCAAACTTTTTACAGTCTGGCCGTCACTATTGCGAGTAGTGGCGGCTATTTTCTGCCCTTGAAGACCGTGTAACACAGGCCCACAAGAGCGACGATAAAGATACAAAACTGAAATAAATCAGCATATGTAACCATCAAGCAACGCCCTCCTTTCTTTCGTCTGGAGGGTCAGCCCCTCCGAAGATGAAGGGTAAGCCGCCTTTGCTCTCTGACTTTCCGTACCTGGATTGTATCATATCTTCTATGTATTCGACAACAACTATCTTTTTCTCCCCCCGATTTACTCAATTAAATATGAGGGGAAGAAAAGGTCAAGGCAGACCAGCAGGAAATCGATACCTACGAACAGAACAAGAGCGACTTTGACCGCTTTTCCGCAATTATCCGCAAGTATGTGGGGATAAAGGAACTCACCCCGCAATCATCAATGAATTTATCAAGAAAATCATAGTCCATGCGCCGGAAAAGGTGGACGGGAAACGGGTACAGAAAGTGGATATTGTTTTCAACTTTTTTCAGTTTGCTATTTTGCTGAATATTACAGTGCTTGGCACAAGAATATTCAATAACTCCGGAACAGCTCATCACATCCCCGGTTCATTTCCTGCAACAGTTCTTCTCTTGCTTTTTTCGTAAGCGCCAAATATTCCTGCGGATTTTCGAGTCCTCAGATTTCCCCTATAATTGTAACCGATAGATACTTAGACTATTTCACTACAATTATGGAGGATAGGTTATGGCAGGTACTCGCAAAGCCCGTGTTCCGATGGCGGAACAGATCAGGCTTATCAATGAATGCCGTCAGAGCGGCATGACAGATGCTGACTGGTGCCGTGAAAACGACATTGCAGTAAGCACCTTTTACAACTGGGTCAGCCGTTGTCGGAAAGCAGCAGCGGATCAGATCCCAGCAGCGAATTATGGTCATCTTGAGGTTCCCCGCCCGAAACAGGACGTGGTCCCCATTGACATTGTTCCGGATCACATTCCGGAACAGCATACAGCATCACAGATGCTAAACTCGCACCTTGACAATTCACATACGATTGAAGTTTCTATGAAGGATATCACGGTCCGCATCAGCAATGATTCCGATCCTGTTCTGCTCACCAGGACTTTTCGTATGCTTCAGGAGTTCTCATGTTAGGTGATATCTCCGGGCTTGAGAAGATCTACATTGTCTGTGGCTACACCGATATGCGGAAATCCATTGACGGACTCTGCGCCGTTATCGAAGACCAGCTTAAGATGGATCCGTCGTCCAGTGCTCTCTTCCTTTTCTGTGGAAGAAGACGGGACAGGATCAAAGCCTTGTTCCGCGAACCGGATGGCTTCGTTCTGATCTATAAGCGCTTGTCTGTCCGCGGCGGCTATCAATGGCCCAGGAAGCAGCCGGAGGTCCGGAATCTTTCCTGGCGGGAGTTTGACTGGTTGATGTCCGGGATTGATATTGACCAGCCAAAAGCCCTCAAAGCAGAGTAAAAAACACTTGTATTTCGGCAGAAATCCTGCACAGAAAAATCCGGAAATTCCCTGTAAATTCGGCATTTTTCAGGAGCCATTTTCCTTTAGTAAAAGCCCCGTTTCTGGTATAATAAAGGTATCAAATCCGAGGAGAGAAACGATGGCTTCCAGTGCAAAAGATATCCAGCTTCGAGAGCTGAAAGATACAGTATCACAACTGAAAACAATGGTATCTGAACAGACTGAGCTGATCAAATCTCTCCGTCTTATTATTGACGAAAAATCCAGTCATGAGAAAGCACTTCAGGAACAGGTAGATGATCTGACCAAAAAACTCTTTGGTTCCTCCAGCGAAAGAAGATCTGATGACATTCCGAGACAACAGAATCTCTTCGATGAAGCAGAAGCGGAACAGGACCCCTCCCTGCTGGAAGGCGAAACGGTAATCCGGGAGCATACCCGTAAAAAGAAGGCAACGCATGAGGATCTCTTCAAAGGCCTGAAGGTTGAAAAAGCAGTGATCCCTCTTCCAGAAGAGGAGCCGATCTGTCCGGTATGTGGTACGCAGATGGTCCTGATCGGCGAGGAGTATGTCCGCCGGGAACTGGAATTCATTCCTGCCACTTGTAAAGTGATCGAATACTACAGTCAGAGTTACGGATGCCCCTCCTGCAAGGAAGGACTCGGTGATACAGAAAAGCCTGTGATCGTAAAGTCTCAGGTTCCGCCGGCTCTGGTTGGGAAAGGGCCTGCATCAGCATCTGCTGTTGCATGGACTATGTATCAGAAGTATGCCAACGGGCTTCCGCTTTACCGGCAGGAGAAGGACTGGAAGCAGTATGGGGCTCAGATCAGCCGAACCACCCTTGCCAACTGGATCATCTACTGTTCACAGAACTATTTTCAGCCAATGTATGATTACTTTCATCGAGAGCTGCTGAAACGTAGTTTTGCGATGGCAGATGAGACGCGAGTCCAGGTATTGAAAGAGGAAGGCCGCAGGGCCCAGACCCAGTCGTTCATGTGGCTGTTCCGAAGCGGTGAGGACGGACTTCCGGAGATCCTCCTGTATGGCTATTCCCCGACCAGGAGCGGCAGCCATGCAAAGGAGTTTCTGGAAGGCTACAGCGGATATCTGGAAACTGACGGCTATCAGGGTTATAACAATCTGCCGGGGATCAGGCGCTGCTCCTGTTGGGCACATATCCGCCGATACTTTATCGACGCTGTTCCCAAAGGAAAGCAGTATGACTACAGCCAGCCGGCAGTACAGGGAGTCCAGTACTGCAATCGGTTGTTTGCCATTGAAGACTCCATTAACAAAAAGTATCCCGGTAATTATGAAAAGCGGAAACAGCTGCGTCTCGAGAAGGAAAAACCTGTTCTGGAGGCTTTCTGGTCGTGGCTTGACCAGCAAAAGCCCGTCCGGAATACCCGGATGGATAAAGCCGTGAATTATGTTCTCAACCGGCGTGATACAGCAGAGACCTATCTGGAAGACGGGCGGTGCAGCTTTACCAATAATCTCAGCGAGAATGCGATCCGTCCATTCGCAGTGGGCCGGAAGAACTGGCTGTTCAGCAGTTCCGTGGACGGAGCGAATGCCAGCGCGGTAGTCTACACAATGGTTGAGATGGCAAAGGCACATGGGCTGAATATCTACGGATATCTTAAATTTCTGCTGGAG
>JAETNT010000127.1 GCA_021772025.1 Enterocloster bolteae
GTTTATGTCGGAAAAGTCGTGTTATAGTAGAATGGAAGCCAAAGGCATACAGGCCAGCGGCTTCTACCTGGTTTCGGACTCTCCATCCAGACATTCCAGGCCCCAAAGGCATCCTTAAAAGAGGGTGTCTTTTTGTATGCAGTTATTAAAAGTTAAAAATGTTAAAAGCCGAAAAAAGAAAAAATCCGATAACACTTGGTTGCGACAAGCATTAACGGATTTAATCATTGGAATCATCCTACTGATTCTCGATAAGCTACTAGAGTAGCGGAGAGGGGCAAAAGCCCTTCTCTTAAATATAGTATAGCATACTCATCTGTATAAAATCAATATGAGCGCGTGGAAGTTTCTTGGTATTTTTTTTATCTCTATTGCAGTTGCAAAACTTTTGATTGGTTTGTTTTGTATGTGGAGGAATGGCCGTGGAGAAGAAGACTAGACCCCAGGACAGGTGGGATTCTAAAGCGGGGATGGTGCCAAAGACTTACAAAGTAAAGAAAGAAGATGCGGAAGCTTTTGCATCAATATGCAAGGCTCAGGGGATTGCAGTAGGGATTAAATTATCTGAATTAATGAGGACATATGTGAAAGAGAATCATGAAGGGGGATAGCTTCGGCTATCTCTTTTTCTATCCCTAAAATTCAACCAGGCAGGAAGGTGAGGTGATGGCAAATAATAAAAACTTAGTACCAATGAACAAACGAAGCTTGAGTGAAGCCAGGGAATGGGGTAAAAAAGGCGGAAAAGCCTCAGGAGCTGCCAGGCGTAAAAAAGCAGATTTTCGAAAAGCCCTAAACGCTCTTTTGACAGCTGAAATAGATAGTGAAGAATGGACTCCATTTCTTGAATCTCTCGGTTTAGACAGTACAGTGGAGGCAGCAGTTAATGCCGCTATGATTCGGGAAGCACTGTCGGGAAATGTTAAAGCCTATATTGCTATCCGTGATACATTGGGCCAGACTACTAAATCTGAAGAGGATTTAGAAGAACAGAAGGCGCGGACAGCAGCAGTAAAGGCGCGGACAGGGCAGTCGGAGAACGAAGAAGAGGAACTGGATGACGGTTTCCTGGATGCACTGCGAAATAACGGAGACTGGGTGGGGTGGAAGCAGGAAGATGAAGAAGAAGAAGAAAACCCCGATATTTAAGTTCAAGCCATTCTCAAGAAAACAGCGCCAGGTAATGAACTGGTGGATGGCTGATAGCCCTGTAAAAGATTATAACGGCATTATAGCAGACGGCGCTATCCGTTCAGGTAAGACTGTAGCCATGTCTTTAGGTTTTGTCTTCTGGGCAATGGAGAACTTTGACGGCCAGAATTTTATCATGGCCGGAAAAACAATCAGCTCTTTTAAGCGTAATGTTCTGCAGAACTTAAAACTGATGCTGACAAGCCGGGGATATTACTGGGTACATCATTTGTCAGGGGATACTCCCAACATGCTTGAGGTTACTAGGAAAGGGAAGACGAATTACTTTTATATCTTCGGTGGAAAAGATGAAGCATCTCAGGATCTGGTGCAGGGCATCACGGCGGCAGGTGCTTTTTTTGATGAAGTGGCCCTGATGCCGGAGTCGTTTGTTAATCAGGCAACAGGCAGGTGCTCTGTCGCTGGAAGCAGGTTTTGGTTTAACTGTAATCCGGCAGGCCCTGCACATTGGTTTAAAACAAACTGGATTGATAAAAAGAAAGAAAAGGGACTTATTTATCTACATTTTACCATGGGAGATAACTTAAGTCTGGACGAGACAATCAAGGCCAGATACCGCAGTATGTATGTTGGCGTATTTTTTAAACGGTATATTAAGGGGCTCTGGGCAGTGGCAGAAGGACTTATCTATACCATGTGTACAGGTAAGAATTATTATACTGACGAAGAACGGCCCATTAGCCTGAAATCAATCGCACAAAAATATATCGCCGTAGACTATGGCACTACGAACCCTTGTGTGTTCCTGGAAATCTGGGATGATGGGCAAACCATATGGATTGATCGGGAATACCGGTGGGATAGCCGTTCAGAGGAAGCCAGGAGGACAGGGAATCCCCAAAAGACAGATGCTCAGTATGCGGATGATATGACAGAGTTTATGGGTATGGAACCAGAAGACCAGTGCGCGATTGTGGTTGATCCATCAGCAGCCTCCTTTATCACAGAGCTAAGGAACAGGGGATTTTATGTAAAGCCGGCGGATAATGAGGTACTGGATGGAATCCGCGCAGTAGCCACATTATTTGCATTGGGAAATCTTATGATTAATAAATCTTGTGTAGGATTGAGGTCTGAAATGCAGTCATATGCTTGGGATGACAAGGCAGCAGGGCGGGGGGAGGAAAAACCAGTGAAACAGATGGATCATGGGGCTGATGCTTTAAGATATTTTGTAAAGACTATATTACCAAGTTGGAGGATAGGGATAACATGACCAAGCGAAAACGGAACCGCTCTACCAGAGCAAATACAAAACAGAATGACAGTATACAGGCGCCTATCTCCACAATGGACGCCTTTTCTAATCCTGCGGCCCGGATTGGATTTGGAACAATGGATTTGATTCAGGCTACGGAATATCCCATGACCCGCCTTACCCAGAACTACCAGCTTCTTACCAGCCTTTACCGGGATAACTGGATCGTGCAGAATATTATTGCCACGATTCCCAACGATATGATGCGGAAATGGTACGAGATTAAGTCCAGTATCGCACCGGAATACATGGATCAGATGATTCGGCTGGAACGAAGTAGCCAGATTCGGAAAAAGCTCCTGTTGGGAATGTATTGGGGCCGTTTATACGGTGGAGCAGCCGGGCTGATGCTTATTAAAGGACATAAAGACATGAGCCAGCCTTTAGATTTGGGAGCGGTATTGCCAGGAAGCTTTCTGGGGTTGCAGATCCTTGACCGTTGGAACGGGATTTATCCGGAAAGTACAATGGTAGAGGATCCAGAGGATCCGGATTTAGGTCTTCCTGCCTATTACACAGTTCGGGATGAAGAATCTGGAGCTTTAATATCCAGGGTTCATCATAGCCGGGTTATCCGTTTCGTTGGTCGGGAATTACCCTGGATGGAACAGGTTACAGAGCTTTACTGGGGGGAGTCAGAGATTGAAGCTATTTATAACGAAGTAGTGAGGCGGGATAATGTGGCTGGAAACATTGCGGCCCTAACATTCCGGGCAAACGTCAACTATATGGAGACAGACGGCCTAGATCAGCTGCTTGGAACAGCCAACACAGAGATGCAGCGCCGCTTCTGGAATACCATGCAGGCGCAGGCGATTATGGAAAGTAATTTCGGTACCAGAATCATTAATAAAGGGGATGCGATTCATAATACTCAGTATACCTTTACGGGCCTTTCAGATGTTTATGACCGGGTAATGATGGATGTAGCCGGGGCCGCCAGGACACCGGTTACAAAGCTGTTTGGCCGTTCTCCGGCTGGACTTAATTCTACCGGGGAATCTGATATGCAGAATTATTATGATTATATAGACGGCCTGAGGGAGACAGAGCTGAGGGGAATTATTGAGCGCCTGCTTCCGGTAATGGCCCTTTCCGCCTGGGGAAGAATACCGGATGATATGGATATTAGTTTCCCGTCTATGCAGGAAGCGAAAGCTAATGAAACCGCAGAGATTGCAGAGCGAAAGACTAACGCGATTCTGGCTGCCTATCAAAATGATTTGATTGATTCAGCTACAGCGCAGCAGGAGCTTCAAGTAATGGCGGATGAAACGGGAATGTTTAGTAAAATATCTGACGAAAGTATTGAAGCCGGAATAGGGAAGACATATACAAGCAGTAAGCTTATGCGAGATCCACAGGCTGGTCTTTTCTTTCCTGATATAGCGGAGGAAGGGGCGGTAGGGGATGCCGAAATTAATTAGGCCGCCGGACAAGGCAGATGTGACTGCGTTTCTTCGGATGCTGTTCTTGCGGACAGAGCGGGAACTGGTAAATGAGATTACCCGAAAAAGAGCTTCAGGGTATGTGGATTATGCAGAGGTTGCTGCAATAGAGCGGATCCAGAAAATCTTGCAGAATATGATAGACGAATCCTGGTCTTATGTGCCGGTAATGATAGAGAAAATATTTTATCAGACAGAAGCAGGGGCAGCGGGCTACCGCAATGCAAGAGTTCTGACTTCTACGGAAATATCTGTAATTCAGCAGTTAAGCAATAATTTATTAGGGGAGTTAGAAGAGGCGGCAGAAACAGCGGGAGAAAATGCCAGAGGATTTCTTACAATTGGCCGCTTGGAATCAGACCCTTACCGCCGGGAGGCGCTGCTTCAGGTAAGCAGACAACAGGCAGCCGGTACCGCCTGGGCCAAAGGCAGCAAAGAGCTTACCAGAGAGCTTCAAAATAAGGGGATTACAGCGTTTACGGATAAGGCGGGCAGGAATTGGAGCCTACAGGATTACAGTAATATGGCTGTCCGAACCACTGCCAGACAAGCGCAGGTAGCGGCAATTCTTACTCAGGATCCGAATCATGACCTATATCAGATTGTAAAGATTGGCAGTACCTGTCCGGTGTGCGCTCCACTAGAGGGCCGGGTGTATAGTAGGAGCGGAACCAATCCAGAATATCCGGCGCTTACACTGGCATATGGAAAGATGGATCCGGCTGGTCCGGATGACATAATGAATACATACTTAAACATCCATCCAAACTGCCTTCATTCCCTCATCCCTTATACAACTATAGGAAAGACAGAAAAGCAGATTCAGAAGGACAAGGATTTTTCCAATCCGGACAAGAATCCTTTAAACCGGGATCCGCGCACCAAAAAGCAGATAGCGGCATACCGGGAAAAGGAGAAAAACCGTCAGAGACTGCTATCGGATAAAAGGCAATATCAGGAATACCGCGAGACATTGGGAAATGAAGTACCAAAAGACTTTGCTAAATTCCAGGAGATAAAGTATAATAGACCTGAGAA
>JAETNT010000128.1 GCA_021772025.1 Enterocloster bolteae
TTTGTAGATGGACAGGAAATCAATTTAACCCACAAGGAATATGAACTGCTGTATTTCTTCATGGGCAATCCCGGCCAGATATTCAGCAGAGAACAGCTTCTTAACCGGATTTGGGGCTACGACTTTGAGGGAACAACACGGACGGTCGATACCCATATCAAAACCTTGCGGCAGAAATTGGGCGATGAGGGCAAGCATATTGTCACCCTGATCCGTTCCGGCTACAAATTCGAGGTGAGCGTATGAAAATCAAGGAAAACATGAACATCTTTACCATACGGAAGAAGATCCTGCTGGCCTCCAAACTGATCGGCGTTGTCCTGATTATTTCTTATGTACTGTCCACCAAACTGCCGATGGACACAGATATTTCCTTTGTGATCTGGCTGGCTTTTGTGGTGGTTCTGGTCTGTGCCATTGACCTACTAATGGCTCGCTTTATCACAAAGCCGGTTTCGGAACTGAATGAAGCTGCCCGGAACATGGCAGAGCTTAATTTTTCCCATCCCTGCCATGTGGAAAGCCATGATGAATTTGGAGAACTTGCGGAGAGCCTGAACAAGATGGCTGAAAATCTGCAACAGGCGTTTTCTTCTCTGGAAGGTGCCAACCGGAAATTAGAGCAGGATGTTGAGCAGAAAAAAAGACTGCTTGCCGAGCGTAAAGAACTGGTGGACAACCTCTCCCATGAAATGAAAACTCCGCTGGGCGTGATCCGGGCCTATGCCGAGGGATTGCAAGACGAAACGGACGAAGCAAAACGGCAAAAGTATTCCGAGGTCATCATAACGGAAACAGAACGCATGAGCCGCTTAATCACTACGCTGCTTGATCTGTCTGCATTGGAAAATGGGGCTACCCAGCTCCGCCCGGAGCGGTTCGACTTTGTAGACTTTTTGGAAACGGTGGCAGGACGGCTGCTGATCGACACCCCGGACGCAGATTTTGTTTTGGAATATGAACTGCCGGAGCATCCTGTCTATGTCAATACAGACAAAGGGCGGATGGAACAGGTCTTGAATAATCTGATCGTCAATGCCAAACGAAATAACAGGCCGGGCGGGATTTTGAGATTGTCCCTGCTTGAAAAAGACGGCCTTTTGAACTTCTCTATCTTCAATCAGGGGGCGCCTATCCCGGAAGAAAGCCTGTCAAAGATATGGTCGAAATTTTATCGTGATAAAAATTCCAAATACAGCGGTTCCGGGCTGGGCCTTGCCATTGTTGCACAGGTCTTGTCCATGCAGCACCTACACTATGGCGCAGAAAATCAGCCGGGGGGCGTGGCCTTTTATTTCTCCCTCCCCACAGTAAAATAACAAATTCATATTCTCTCATAGGCTCTGGTTTCCAAATGGAGATCAGGGCCTTTTCTTCTGCCGGTAAGATTTCACACCAACTTCACAGCGACCTCACACCGACTTCAACGCATTTTCGTACCTTTATCCCACAAGGAGGGAATGACCCTCCAGACAAAGGAGGTAGCAATTATGTTTTTAGGTATGGAATGGTACTGGTGGCTTTTGATTGTTGTAGCGCTGGTAATCTGCATCCCGTTCAAGGTAAAGTTTATGAAATGGTGGAGCAAACGGGAACAGGAGAAGAAAAAGAACCAGATCGGAAAATGGGGTGATGAAGATGATCGAGGTTAAAAACCTGACTTTTTCCTACGGAAAGGATAAGCAGGCGTTACATGGCTTGAATTTTTCTGTGGCAGATGGGGAGATTTTCGGATTTTTGGGGCCGAATGGTTCCGGGAAGTCCACCACCCAAAAGATATTGACCGGCATCTTAAAAGGGCATGGCGGCGAGGTTTCCCTATTTGGAAAGGATTTGAGAACCGCACAGACGCAGGAGTTTTTTCAGCAGATCGGCGTCCTGTTTGAGTTTCCTTATCTGTACGCTAATTTAAGCGCAGTGGATAATCTGAACTATTTTGCGTCCTTTTATCCCAAAGAACAACTGCGGGATGTAAAAGAACTGCTGGAAGAACTGGAATTTAAGAAAGACTTTCTCAATAAGCCGGTGTCCTCCTACTCCAAAGGGATGCGGCAGCGTGTAAGCATGGCGAGAGCTTTGATCAGCAATCCGAAACTTTTATTTCTGGACGAACCCACCAGCGGCCTTGATCCCGCCGGCGCTGTCCTTTTTAGAAAAATCATCGAGGAAGAACGGCAAAAAGGCACAACGGTATTTCTCACAACACACAATATGCTGGACGCTGACCTACTCTGTGACCGTGTAGCGTTTATCACGAATGGAAATATCGTTGCGCTGGACACGCCCCAAAATCTGAAAGAGAAAAACAGCAATCACCGCATTGTGGTTTCCTATCTTTATCAGGGCAAGCGAAAGGAGCAGACCATAGAAGCGCCTGAACTGAAAGCCGGTATTCCTTTCGCCTATGATGAAATCATCAGCATCCATTCGCAGGAGCCGACACTGGAAGATGTCTTTATCCAGTACACGGGAAGGGGGCTGTCTTAATGTGGAAAAGCCTTTGTTCTCTGTTCAAAAAAGACTGCCGGATGATGATGTCCGGGAAATTCTTTCTGGTGGCGCTGGGTTCCCTTGTTTTATACACGCTGTTCATCAATTTCGGCTATGTGAAATTCATGGACGCCCAGCTCTACAATGTGTATCTGTATGATCCGGCTGGGATGCAGACAGAGGTTTCCTCCCTCGTTCGGCCCGTGTCCTCTTTGGAAGAACTGAATAATGCCCTTGCCAGTGATACGAACGGTGTCGGGATTGACGCCAGCGGAAAGACACCCCATGTTCTGTTCTATGCGGCCACCGAAAAAGCAGACAGACACAGAACAGACTATGCGTTGTCCCTGCTTTCCCCAGATGGGAATGATACAGCAAAAACCGTCGGCAGCAACAGCCCTGAAATGAAGCAGCGCCGGGAGATTACCTGTGAACTTCTCTTTATTGAGATTGTTGCCGTTGGATTTTTGGGGATCGCTTCGGTGCTGTTTAAGGAAAAGCAGATGGGAGTGATCCGCGTCCATGCCATTATGCCACTGCATAAGAGCCTGTTTGTATGCTCCAAAATCATGCTCTTTCTAATTACCGATTTGGTTTTTGCGGCCTTAATTGTTCTGTTCAATGTGGGGCTGGGCGGGATGTCGGTTTTGCCTGCGGTGCTGGTGCAGACCGCTATCCTCTCCTTGATTATGGCACTGGCAGGCTTCGGCTGTACCATGCTTCTGCGGGACTTTAAGCAATTTTCACTGGCGTATCTGGTAATTGCGCTCTTTGCGGCTACGCCGGTATTTCTGGCGGCAAATACTTCCGTAAAGATGGCGTGGATCGATTACCACCCGTTTTACCATGTATATATGGGACTGAAAAACGCCTTTTTCGGTGTCCCGACTACAAACCCGGTCTACTATGCCGGTGCGATAGGCGCAATCATTTTACTCTTTCTCCTTGTAGAAGCTGCGTTCCGCAAGGAAATGGGAAAGGAGGGCTGACCATGAAAGGACTGCTCTATCAACTGAAAAGTGTCCGAAAAGACAAGTTCTGTATCATGTCATTTCTCCTGCCTATCGTGGTCGCTGTGGCATTGAATTTTGTCGGCTCCATTGACCTTTCTTCATTGGGGGAATTTCATTTTGGAGTAACGGCAAAGGCCACCACTTCGGAAGTCAACACATGGCTGGAACGATATGGTACTGTCACAGTTTATCCCACACAGGAAGAACTGATTGAGGCCATCAATGAACCGTCAACAAACCTGATTGGTGTGGAAATGGCTGACGGCAGCATCCAGACAATCCTTTCCGGCGATGAACTGGATATGTTTCAGCAGACAGCCAACACGCTCCCGGCTCTTTACGAGCAGAGGGAATGGGCGGCACAGGCCAGTGTGCAGGTATTGGAGCGCCCGGATATGATGGCGGGTTATCAGAATATCTTTATTGCCATTACGCTGATCGTGGCAATGTTCATGGGCTGTACCTTTAATGCCATGAACATTATTTCTGAAAAAGAGGATGGCGTTGCGCTGATCAATGAAATCCTGCCTATGACGCACAGGCAGTACATGATGCAGAAAATCTTTGTGGGTTTTGTATTCGGCTGCCTGTCCGCTATTCTTACGGCGGCCATCTGCTTCCGGCTCTCTTTCACAGGGGCGGCGGTCATGCTGGCATTGATCGTCCTTTCCGCATTTGTGTCGGCTCTGATCGGTTTGTTTGTAGGCAAACTCTCCGATGGCATGATGGTAGGCGTGGTCTATATTAAAATCGTGATGATCGTATTTATGGCAGTTCCAATCCTGAATTATCTGGTCGGTGCAGGAAACAAAGTCCTTTCCTACATTTGCTACCTGATCCCGTCCAGCGCCACCTTTGAGGGCATTATGGATTTGGCGAATGGGACTGCATCAACAGCGGTTAAGGACATCGTTATCCTTGCTCTCCATTGTGTCCTTTGGTTCTTGCTTTATCTGTTTGTATCTAAGCGGCAGAAAAAACATATTTAACAAAACTATTATTCTTGGGTATATTAGCACTTCTATGTAACGTTAAGATACAAATGGTTTAAGGATGGTGATGTGATGGGACATTAGCTGTTTTGGATATAGAAGAATCTGGAAAGCAGATTGGAGAAAAGTTATTCTTACTTCTTGACGAGGAACAAAAGAATGCTCTGATGCAATATATTTTAGAACAAGAAGTCTGTCATGGATCGGCACTCATTTCCTGTCACACTTCTTCCATAATAGAGAAAAATCCTCTGACAGAAATACAAGAAGGCGAGCTTTATCTATGCCTGGAACATCGTACTGTTAGGGTTCGCGAACGGATTATCAACCTGACAAGTAAGGAGTTTGATATACTGGCATTACTCATTGCCAATCCCAAACGTGTTTTTACTTACGAACTGATTACCGATTTGGTTTGGAACTATATTGAGAGTGTCGCTGGAATCGGCTATAAATTTGAACATCTATAACATGAGCCCACAAGGTGTCATTTCCCCCTTGTGGGCTTGCCTTTTGCAGCATATTTCCTAAGAGCAGAATATGTAGAAAATTGTGAATATAAAGAGTAAAAAGCGAATGTCTGCGGACTGATACAGGAAACATAACCGATATAATTTTCTCCCGAGGAGGTATCAAACAGCCGATTCAGGTTCCTCCTTGATGGGAGGAAATGCCTATGCGTCTATGCAATACAGATCCGCAGATAAACTGCTTTACATTCAGTCACCTATACGTCGTAGTCCAGTTCGTATGGATTGCGGCGTTTTTGGTTTCGACAAAGTTTGAGCATTTTCGCTGTCAGCCTCCCGGAGAAATTTCATACTGCTGCTTTTGCGCGCCTGTTCTTTGTACGGGCGCGCTTTTTTGTACCCTTTTTTCAATCAGAAAGAAACTAAGACCTTATCGCTGCCGCAGCCCACCCTCTGATTTCGATTTTGCCATCAACTCAAACATCGAAATTGGAGGAAATTACTATGAAGAAAATCAATCTTCGGGATTATTACCCGTATTATACACAGGACATGATCATTGAGGTGCCGGATGAAGTTGCGGATATTCTCCGGGAATATAAACTTGCTGAAGCAGCCTATTTTTTGCGTACATACCGGCATAAAGCCTATTTTTCTTTGGATTATGACATCAATGTGGAACATGAGGCTATGGTGCTTGTTTTGACACCGGCAGATATTTTTGAACAGAAGGAAGAAAA
>JAETNT010000004.1 GCA_021772025.1 Enterocloster bolteae
AATCGTTGTATGCAAATCCGCAGATCCCTTTATCATCTCATAAGAGCCTTCTTTTAAGTCCAGGCGGTACAAAGCATAGTAAGAATTGCCCAAAGCCTGTATGGTCTTATTAGTATTCTCCATACTCTTTTTAAGCTTCTCATCCTTAACCAGAAGGATCCCTGTGGCAATGAGAAACAAGAACAAAATAAACCCGTACCATAGGACGATCTCCTGCATTCCCTGAAGCAAAGTGGAATGAGGGAGAGTAAGAATACAGAGCCAGCCATTGCCGGATTGATAGTAGTAAACCCCTCTGGCTTTATTATTCATATCCCGCATCCGATTGCCGCTGGCTTCCATCTCCCCGGATTGAATCTGATTGCAAATATCCATGGCATAATCCTGAATGGCCTTCTCATTTACTTCAAAAGGCGCTCTGTAAAAAAGCAGTTGTCCCTCTTCATCGCAAAGATAGTAAGCTCCCCCTTCCATAAGCTCCAGACCAGTGTGGCTTTCCTCAAAATTTCTTGGAAACAGATCGATAATGATGGTATTTCCCGTAGCCGGATCCACTGCGCTGACACTGACTACCCGCTCTCCTGTCATCCTGTTTCGATATGCATTGGTGAAGCTGACTTGTCCCTCTGCCGCCAAAGCTCTCTGATACCACTCTGTCCCTTGGTAATCATAGTCCTCCATTCCCTCAAAAGGTATGGTTGCCACTATTTTCCCCTTATACATAGCATAAGCGGCAATATTGCTTCCTCCTGCCTTTTCCAGGGCATTTTCAAAGAAATACAAGATCCTCTGCTCTGCTTCTTCGTCAGAAAGCTGCTCTGTGTCCATCTCTTTTAGATGAGCCATTCCCATGCGGACAACTGTTTCATAATTCTCTATATTCTTCTCCTCGTCCGCAGCATAGCTTTTGGTCAGGGCATACCCCATAGCTCCGGCATTTTCCAAAAGGGCCATCCGGGTTCCCCACAATCCAGCAGCCGCAATTGCCGACAATACCATCAGCACAGCAAAAATTGTCCATCCCTTATGTAAAGAATGACCTTTGGTCCTCATCTGTAGTTTTCCTCCCATTGGCTTTCCTCCTGAAAACGGAAGTTCCAGTCTCTATTATATCCATAAATCAGTCTAATGGCAAGCCCGTCTTTACATACGTGAATATAAAAAGGTACTGTCTAACCGCCAAAACCAATGATTAGACAGTACCTTTTTTGATATCGCTGAATATGCCTGTTTAAATAATAACCTTTGTGGGGCACTTGGCAGCGCACTTACCGCAGTTGGTGCACTTCTCATAGTCAATTACCGCAACATTGTTATCCATATGAATGGCATCAAATTCGCATTGCTTTGTGCACAGAGTACAGCCGATGCAGCCGTTGTCACATTTCGCTTTCACGTCCTTGCCCTTATCATGGGAGTTGCATTGTACCAGATGCTCCGCATTATAAGGAACCAAAGTAACCAGGCCTAACGGACATGCTTCTACACATTTACCGCAGGCAACGCACTTTTCTTTATCTACTGCTGCCACACCGTCCACTACATGAATGGCATCAAACTGACAGGCCTTCACACAGGATCCATATCCCATACACCCATAAGCGCAGGCCTTCTCACCGCCTCCGGGAACTACTGAAACCTTGCGGCAGTCATCAATGCCATAATAGCGGTACTGCATCCGGGTCTTATCGCAGGTACCCTTACATTTTACAAAGGCTACCCTCTTTACACCTGCTCCGGCCTCAATCCCCATAATCGCAGCAATTTTCTCGGCTACCGGAGAGCCGCCTACCGGACAGGCCCCTACCTCTGCCTGGCCGGCGGCAATTGCCTTGGCCAGACCGTCGCATCCCGCATAACCGCAGCCGCCGCAGTTATTGCCAGGCAGCTCGTTTCTTACCAGAATCTCTTTTTCATCTACTTCTACTTTAAACTTCTCACTGGCAACGCCTAAAAGCACGCCGATGACGATGCCAATAATGCCTACCACTGCCGCAGCAGCCACAATACCCATAATATTCATCCTTCGTCTCCTCCTTTAAATTAATCCGGAAAATCCGAAAAATGCAATTGCCATGAGGCCGGAGGTAATGAGAACAATGGGAGAACCCTGGAAATTATAGGGAACGTCATTGTGCTCAATTTTCTCACGGATGCCTGCCAGCATTACAATAGCAATGGTGAATCCTACGGAAATGCCGATACCGTTTACCACACTCTTAATAAAATCGTATTCCTTCTGAACGTTGGTTAATGCAACACCTAAAACCGCACAGTTGGTGGTAATCAGGGGCAGGTATACACCCAGGGACTCATAAAGAGAAACCATATTCTTTTTTAAGAACATCTCAACAAACTGTACCAGAGCCGCAATTACCAGAATAAAGGCGATGGTCTGTAAATATTCCAGTTTTAACGGAACCAGCACAAAGCTGTAAATCAAGTTGGTTGCAATACAAGCCAGGGTGATAACAAAAATAACTGCTGCGCCCATTCCCGCAGAAGTCTCCACCTTCTTGGAAACGCCAAGGAAGGGGCAAAGACCTAAGAACTGGCTTAATACTACGTTGTTTACCAAGGCGGAGCCAATGGCAATCAATAATAATTCCTGCATCTAATCCTTCCTCCTACTCGTCTTTCTTGGCAGTAGCGGCTTTAAGTTCCGCCTCCTTTGCTGCCAGTGCTGCTTTCTTTTTGGCAAGAGCTTCTTCCTCTGCCTGTCTCTGACGGGTCTCTAAAATGTCGTGATTCGCCATACATGCAGAACCCGTACATCTCATGCAGTCGCCGCCGCAGGCCAGCTTCGATGCCGGCGCAGATCCATTTGTAGCAGAAGGCGCCTTAAACTTGTTCTGCAGCGCGGTCAGCATTGCCAATACGAAGAAAGCGCCGGGAGCCAGTACGAAAATAGAAATATGAAAGTCTTCCGGGATGACGGTCATTCCGAAAAACGCACCGGAGCCTAGCAGCTCACGGAAAACCCCTATCAGGGTTAATCCCACGGTAAATCCAAGACCCATACCGATACCGTCAAAGGCGGAAGGGATGGGAGCATTTTTGGACGCATAGGACTCGGCCCGCCCCAGGATGATACAGTTTACCACAATCAGGGGGATATAGATTCCCAGCGCGTCATACAGGAAAGGAATATACGCCTGAATCAGAAGCTGAACCATGGTTACCAGAGAGGCAACAATAACAATAAAGGCCGGAATACGCACTCTGTCGGGAATGATGTTTCTCAAAGCCGCAATAATCAAGTTAGAGAAAATCAAGACCGCCGTAGTGCTCAGGCCCATGCCCAGGCCATTGATGGCGGAGGTTGTCACCGCCAAGGTCGGACACATACCTAACATCAGGACGAAGGTAGGGTTTTCTTTAATAATACCATTATAAATACGCTCTGTATACTTATTCATTGTATCCCACCTCCTAGTTAGCCGTGCAGTTGTTTACGAAGTAAATCGCTGCATTTACTGCGTTTGTTACTGCCGAAGATGTAATGGTGGCGCCGGACATAGCCTGAATCTCGTTTTCTGCCGGCGCACCGGTTTTGGTTACAGATAATACATCCGCATTTTTGCCTGCGAACTGGCCTTTAAACTCCTCTCCGGTTGCGTTCATACCAAGACCGGGGGTTTCGGAAATGGAAAGAAATGCAATACCGGTTACCACGCCTTCTCCGTTGATACCTACGGAGAGCTTCACCTCGCCGCCGAAACCGTCTTTGGATGTAGAAGATACTACATATCCCACCGGATTGCCGGAGGCGTCCACAGCCTGGGCAGCAGTGTCAATATAAACATTACCGAAGCCCTGGGCCATTAAATCCTCCGCGGAAGCGGCAATCTTTTCCGCCATGCCGTCTTCTTTAAAATCGCTGGCATCAGGAAGAACTTCTTTATAAGCCGCAATCTTGGCCGCTTGCTTCGCCTGCTCAATGGGCATCTTGGTAATCTCATAAACTCCGCCTAAGCAGAATCCCGCAATCAAGGTGATGGCAAATAAAATCGCCGCGTCTTTCATAAATCCGCCTTTTTTCATGACTACTTGCCCTCCTTTCCGAATGCCTTGGGAAGGGTTGCCTTTTCAATCAGGGGCACCAGGATATTGCTTAAAATGATGGCGTAGGATACGCCCTCTGCGGAGCCGCCAAACAAACGGAACAACCCGGTTAAGCAGCCCATTAAGATACCGTATACAATCTGGCCATTGGGGGTAATGGGGCTGGTAACATAATCAGTTGCCATAAAGAAAGCGCCGAAGATTAGGCCGCCGCCGCAAAGGTGTGCCAGCAAATAGTTCATATCCAGTCCATGGCCGCCGAAAATCACTACAAATAAAGCAAACGAAATCAGGTAAGCCGCCGGGATTCGGATGGTGATCACTCTCTTCCACAGCATGTAAGCCGCTCCGATTAGCAGAGCAATAACGGAAACCTCGCCGATGGTTCCCGGAATCTTACCGATAAACATAGCCGCTACATCTACACTGCCGCCGGACTTTAATACTGCCAAGGGAGTAGCACCGGTAACTCCGTCCAAAGTAAAGGTAGTCATTTTGCCGGTAAAAGAGATAAGAAGGAAGCATCTTGCCGCCAGGGCCGGGTTCATAAAGTTCTGTCCCAGGCCGCCGTACAGCTGCTTTACAACGATAATGGCGAATACGCCGCCCAGCATGGGGATCCATACCGGAATGCCTGCAGGCATATTCAGCGCCAGAATCATACCGGTTACCAGGGCGCTGCCGTCTGCGATGGTGATGGGCTTTTTCATTCCCTTCTGATATACATATTCACTTGCTACACAGGCCAAAACTGTTCCAATAATTATAATCAGAGCGTTTAAGCCAAACTGATATACGCCGAATGCGGCTGCCGGAAGCATGGCAATTGCCACATCAAACATAATATTGCTGGTAGTTACCTGATCCCTTACATGAGGGGATGAGGATACGTTTAATAATCTGTTCATTCTCTTCCGCCTCCTTAAGCTTTCTTTCTGCGGTTTGCAGCTACCTGCTTACGCATGTCCTTAAACGCCTGAGTTAAAGGCCTTTTGGCCGGACATACATAGGTGCAGCTTCCGCACTCCATACATTCCATTCCGTTTACCTTCTCAAAGGCGTCGCAGTCTCCTCTTAATGCCGCCTGCATCATAATAGGAGGCACGATATGGCTGGGGCATGCAGACACACAGCGTCCGCAGCGGATACAAGGAGTGGGTTCCTGAGCTGCCACCATGTCCTTGGTGAAGCAGGTCAATGCGGAGGAGGTTTTGGTAACAGGGAGATCCAGGCTGAACAAAGACATTCCCATCATAGGCCCTCCGGAGATTACCTTCTCCGGGTCCGCCTTAAAGCCGCCTGCTGCCTCTAACAGCTCCTGATAATTGGTTCCCAGTCTTACGCTGAAGTTCTGAGGATTTACAATGGCATCGCCGGTTACGGTAATAATCTTACGGATTAAAGGAGTCTGTTTGCAGACCGCGTTATAGATAGCGATAACCGTGTCAATATTATCTACAATGCAGCCTGCGTCTGCAGGAAGCATAGAGGAATTTACTTTGCGGCCGGTAATCGCATAAATTAAGGAGCGCTCGCCTCCCTGCGGATATTTTGTCAGAAGCGGGCACACCTCAATCCGCGGCTCGTCCTTTACCAGTTCCTGCAGCTTTTTGATTCCTTCCGGCTTATTGTTCTCGATACCGATAACGCCCTTGGCATGGTCAAACAGACTTAAAATAACTTTTAAACCGCCTACAATGCTTTCCGGCTCCTCCAGCATCATCCGGTAATCAGAGGTTAAATATGGCTCGCACTCTGCGCCGTTTACCAATATATAGTCAATCTTGCTGTCGTCCTTGGGAGACAATTTCACATTGGTGGGAAAGCCTGCGCCGCCAAGACCTACAATCCCTGCTTCTTTTACAATATTGCGGATCTCATCCTTGGACAGTTTCGTATAATCCCTATCCTCGCCGAAATGCTCAATTTTTTCATCCAGTCCGTCATTTTCTACGATAACGGAAGTGACCATTGAGCCGTTAACCATCAGACGAGGCTCTACCGCCTTAACCGTTCCGGAAACGGAACAGATGACATTGGCAGAGATAAAGCCGCCGGCTTCCCCGATCTTCTGTCCGACTAAAACCCGGTCACCTTTTGCAACCAGCGGCTTTGCCGGCGCTCCGATGTGCTGGGCCATGGGGAACACCATCTCTCCCTTGGAAGTCAGCACCTTTACCGGCTTGTTCTCAGACAATTCTTTCCCCTCATAGGGGTGAATTCCGCCTTTAAATGTAGCCAAACCCATCAAACCAACCCTCTTTCTATAAACATTTTCTTTACCTGAAACGGACGCTTCTGTCCATTCAATCTTTGCCATTATAGCATAGTTTAAGTTTGTACACAATTGCCTTTTCCAGAAGAATATGCAACAATTTATAGGGATTGTCTGTATTTTTTTCCATACATTTTGTGTTTTCGCAAAAATTCTCCATTATTTTCTGTTAAAGTTTTGACATTATTTTACTATTTTTTCTCTCTCAAAACCGTTTTCCTCTTTTTGCCCACTGCCTGACTGCTTTCTCCGGTTTTTATCTTGTGAAATTTTTGTTAAGCTGGATTTCTCTCCAATCCCCTTGTTTTCCAAAAAAAACATTTGCACTTATAGATTTTATAAGAAAAAATAATAAATATTTTTTCTCTTTTCTTTCTCTTCATAAAATGATATGATATATATAACCGCCCTTGGCAACAAGGGGCATATTCATTTAGAAAAAGGAGAAGATTTTACCATGCATCACACCAACGCAAGCCCCAAACAGCAAAATATTATCGGCCTGGCTCTCATGGCCCTTCTTTCCCTGCTGGTAATCTTGATCTCAAGTCCGGCTTACGCTTCCCTGCACCGTATGGCCAGAGCAGATCTGCCAAAGCCCTCTGTGGAGCTGACCGATGGCACTTACACTTATGAGGACCCGGAAGTTGACGACAGCGGCTTTAAAAACCGGGTGTCTATGACTGTGTTTGACGGCTATATCACTTCTGTTTCCTGGGACTGTGTAAGCGCTGACGGCGCAAGCAAGCGCCAGCTTTCCTTAGACGGCCAATACACCATGACCGAAGACGGCCCTTTATGGTCAGAGCAGTCCGATGCCGCCTCTTCCTATGTAGTGACTAACCAGACTTTAGACGGTCTTATTGATGAAAACGGCTACACTCAGGCAGTTGCCTCTGTAAGTATTAATCTTTACGGATTTTACAATGGAGTAAACGACTGCATCGCTCAGGCTTCCCAGTCAAATACCCCGCAGTAAACTGCGGGGTATTTGATCCTCGCGGCATGTCCGCTTGGCGAATGCCGCAGGAATAATCTGTCCATTTTCAGGAGAGCATTTTTATGGAGAAAAAAGTCCTTGTCAACTACAATCTTCTTCGGATCCTGGCAATTTTTCTGGTAATTGCCACCCACATGCTGGCAGGAATATGGATTGCGGATCCTGTGACCCAGCCCATGGCCTGGCATATAAGAGAAATTATCCGCACGGTTACCCTGACCAGCAACGGGCTTTTTTTCATGCTCAGCGGCCGCTTTATTTTAGAGCGGTTTGACGGGAATATTCCCGGTTTTTATTGGAAACGAGTGGTAAAAATCGGGATCCCCTCCCTCTTTGCCGCCCTTCTCTATTACGCTCAAAATCATGGGTTTTCCCTTTCTCCTGCCTATTTCAAAGCCTTTTTTAAAAGCTTTCTTCAGGCTCAGGTAGTGGGATATTTATGGTTCGTCCTGGCTCTTGCCGGATTTTATTTAGCCGTTCCCTTTCTCTGGCGGATGTTCCATCATATGGAAAAACAAGAGTTCTGGTGGCTTCTCTTTATCAGCCTTTTCTATTTTGCGGTTCAAAACCTTTACCAGATTTTTCACATGGAGCAGATGCTCACTTCCTATTTCCTTTACAGCTGGGTCTTTTACTGTGTCCTGGGCTTTCTTCTGGACAAACTTGACCTGACGGACAGGCAAGTCCTTGGTTTTTTTGCTGCAGGCCTTCTTGCCCTTTTGATCTCCGCCCTGGAGGAAATCTATTTTACCGGTCAAAACCCGGCCATATACAATTATGCTCCGTCTATGATCTTTATGTCTATGGCCATATACCTTCTGGTGACCCGTTATGGTGGCCCGGTAGCCAGGCCCCTGGAAAAACCTGTTAATTTCGTCAGCCGGTATATCTTTTTCATTTACCTGTTCCACGGAATGACCCACAATTTTATCTTTGACTATCTGGCAGAGCCCGGGGTACCGGGATACGGAGCCTGGCTCCTCTTATCTCTCTTGTCCTTTTGTCTGTCCCTGGCTCTCTCTATCCCGGTCTACCATATCCTGTATCAGCCATTCTGTAGGGTATGTTTATCTTTGCCCCGGCGTAGAAAGATTTGATTTGACTTTTGTCAATCCAATTCTTTCATCCCGGTATAAAGCTCATAATACCGTCCTTTCATAGCCAGCAGCTCCTGGTGATCTCCTCTCTCGATAATCCGTCCGTTTTCCAGAACCATAATGGCATTGGCATTTCGTACCGTGGACAAACGATGGGCAATGATAAAAGTAGTGCGGTTAGCCATAAGCCGATCCATGCCATGTTCAATATGCTTTTCCGTCCTGGTATCCACCGAACTGGTGGCCTCATCCAAAATCAGAACAGGTGCTTTAGAAATGGCGGCTCTTGCAATATTCAACAGCTGCCTCTGCCCCTGGCTCAAGTTGGCCCCGTCCCCCTCCAGCATGGTATCATAGCCTTTTGGCAGACGCATGATAAAGGAATGGGCAGACGCGGTTTTCGCTGCCTGGACAACTTCTTCATCGGTGGCATCTAATCTTCCGTACCGGATATTTTCCCGAACCGTTCCCGTAAACAAATGGGTATCCTGAAGTACCATGGCAATATTGCTTCTTAAATTCTCCCGGCTCAGCCGACGGATATCCACTCCGTCAATAGTGATAGCGCCGCCCTGGATATCGTAAAATCGGTTAATCAAATTGGTGATGGTAGTCTTTCCCGCTCCGGTAGAGCCTACAAAGGCAATTTTCTGGCCTGGCTTGGCATACAGGCTGATATCCTTTAACACCACCTTATCCGGGTTATAGCCAAAGGTCACATTTTCCAGCACCACATGTCCCTCCATAGGATTCAGGATCTTTGCATCTCCATCATCCGCCGGTTCCGGCTCCGCATCCATTACCTGAAATACCCGCTCTGCGCCGGCCAGGGCGGAGAAAATAGTGCTGACCTGCATAGCTATCTCATTAATAGGTCTGGCAAATTGGCGGGAAAAGTTTAAAAACACCGTCAAGCCGCCTACATCAAAGCCCTTTAAGACGCATAAAAGCCCTCCTATACAAGCTGTCAGGCCGTAATTGACCTGGCTTAAATTCCCCATTACCGGCCCCATAATGCCGCCGAAAAACTGGGCGCGGATCTGATTCTTTTTCAGGTCTTCATTAAGGCAGCCGAACTCCTCCTCCGCAATTCTTTCATGACAGAACACCTTGACCACCTTCTGACCCGTGATGGTTTCCTCAATATAGCCGTTGACTAGCCCCAGAGCCGCCTGCTGGGCGGAAAAATACTTTTGGCTTCTTCCTGCCACAAACCCGCCGGCTTTCATCATCAGCGGAATCATGACCAAAGTGATAACCGTCAGATACACGTTGGTGTAAAGCATCAGAGCCAAGGTGCCCACAAGGCTTAATATCCCGGAAAAAAGCTGCACTAAGGTACTGCTTAACATCTGCCCTATCGTGTCCACATCGTTGGTAAACCGGCTCATAAGATCGCCGTTATTGTTGGTGTCATAAAATTTTACCGGAAGCTTCTGCATTTTAATAAACAGATCTTCCCTGATTTTTACCAAGGCATTTTGAGCCACGGTCAGCATGATCCTGGCCTGAAAATAATTTGCCAAAACGCCGAGCAAATATATCAGCCCTAAAAACGCCAGAGCTTTGAAAAGTCCCGCCGCGTCTCCCCGGCTTCCGTCTAAAGGCGCAATATAGGTGTTAATAATCGGACGCAGCATATAGGAGCCAGCCAGGTTGGTAACTGTGCCTGCGATAACACAGATAAACGCCAAACTCATACCTGCTTTGTATTGGTTTAAATAACTCAGCAGGCGTTTTACCGTAGCTTTGGCATTTTTCGGCCGGCCGCTCATTCTTCTGGCACCCGGACCGTGGCCGGGCCCATGGCCTCTGCCTTCCGCCGGGCTGCTGCCGGCGCTTACCCGGCTTCCGTATCTGCGCTTTAAACTGTCTATTTTATTCTGCTCCATTATGCTGTCACCCCCTGTCCGTTTTGGGAAGCCTCAAGACTTTCCGAATCCTTGTCCCGCTGGGAATAATAAATTTCCTGGTATGCCGTGCTGGTCTTTAACAATTCCTCATGAGTTCCCAACGCCTCTATTCTGCCGTCGTCCAATACCAGAATCCGATCTGCATTTTCTACAGAACCGATTCTCTGGGCGATAATAAACTTAGTAGTATCCTTAAGCGTAGTGGTAAAGCATTCTCTTATTTTCGCTTCTGTAGCCGTATCTACTGCGCTGGTGGAATCATCCAGTATCAGAATCCTGGGCTTCTTCAAAAGGGCTCTGGCAATACAAAGCCTTTGTTTCTGGCCCCCGGACACATTGACTCCTCCCTGCCCCATCCCGGTTTTGTATCCTTCCTTAAATGAAGTGACAAAGCTGTCGGCCTGGGCGCTTTTTGCCATCTCACGGATTTCTTCCATGGATGCGTCCTCATTTCCCCACCGCAGGTTTTCCTCAATCGTACCGGAGAACAGCACATTTTTTTGCAGAACCATGCCTACTCCTTCTCTTAAATGATCCAGAGAGTAGTCTTTTACATCAATCCCGTCCACCAAGACCCGGCCGCCGCAGACGTCGTAGAGTCTGGGGATCAGCTGCACCATCGTAGTCTTTCCGCTGCCGGTGGAACCGATGATTCCGATGGTCTCTCCTGGATTGGCGGTAAAGCTGATATGCTCCAAAACCATCCTGTCATCTTCCCCGCTGTAGCGAAAGCTGACATCCTGAAATTCTACCTTACCCAGGGCGACTTTGGCATCTTTTCTGGCCGAATGTTCATCGGTTAAATCAATGGTTGTATCCAAAATTTCGTTGACACGCTTTGCGGAAGCCATGGCTCTGGAAGTCTGTAAAAAAATCATGGACAGCATCATCAAAGACATTAAAATCTGGACAATATAGGTGGTAAAGGCAGTCAGGTCTCCCACCGGCATGTCACCTGCAATAATCATGTTGCCGCCATACCACACAACTGCCAGGGTAGTAATATTCATAGCCAGCATCATCACCGGCATGGTGATAATGACCACATTCATGGCGCTTAATCCCTTATCCCGCAGGTTATTATTGTTATTTCTGAATTTTTCTTCCTCCAAGTCTTCCCTGACAAAGGATTTGATAACCCGGACGTTAGTCAAAGCCTCCTGTATGCCGGAATTTAGCTTGTCGATGGCCTCCTGCATTACTTGGAATCGGGGGAACGCTGTTTTTAAAATCAGGACGATAGTGCCGGTCAGCAGAGGGATCACCACCAAAATGACCAGAGCCAGCCTGGCATTCATAACAAATGCCATAATCAATGCTCCGATCAGTAAGCCCGGCGCCCTAAGCATCATCCGCAGCGCCATCATAATCAGGTTCTGCATCTGCTGGATATCGTTGGTAAGGCGGGTTACCAGAGAGCCTGTGCTAAAATCATCAATATTCTTAAAAGAAAACTGCTGCACCTTGGCAAACACATCCTGCCTCAAATCCGTGGTAAAAGAAATGGATGCCTTGGCGGCAAAATAAGCCGCCCCCACACCGCCCGCCGCCATAATCAGGGCAGTGGCAAACATAAAAATCCCTATAATGATGATATAGCCAGTGTCCCGGTTAGCTACGCCGTTGTTGATAATCATAGACATCAATTTAGGCAAGGCAATCTCTCCGGCCACCTCCGTAAGCATCAGGATAGGGCCGCATATAAATGCGCTCTTGTAAGGGATAATATACTTTTTGTAACGCTTCAAGTCAATTCCTCTCTTTCTGTCTCAGTATCCGAACCATTTAAAATTTGTTCCAGATTCCCGCTAATCTGATCTAAATACCCGGCAAGCCGGTCAAAGTCTTCCCGGGAAAAACCTTTAAACATGGCTTCCTCTACCTCGCCGAAAATTAATTGACTGGTTTCCACTATTTCCAGCCCTTTGGGGGTTAAATCGATCTGATTATACCGGTTATCCTTCTGATCTACCGCCCGGCGGATATAGCCGCCTTTTTCCAGCTTTTTCAGGGAAACGGCAACGGCAGCTGTGGAGATTTTATACTGCCCCGCAACCTCCTTCTGAGATGCGTTAGGGTGTTTCGCAATATACATAAGAAGCTGGTGCTGACTCCGGTACACTCCGGTTTGACTGAACTTCCGCTCCAGAATGGAACGGTGCATTCTGGTAATCTCCATGTATTTCCAGATACAGCAACGGCCGGGACTGTCCGCCTCCTGTTCCGGGGCTTTTTCTAAGGGGTTCATAGATGCTCCTTTCTATTCATTTTATTTCCGCGAGCAACGAGCCAAATGAGCATGCAAGCATGCTTATTTGGCGACTGCCGCGAGGATCAGAAACTCCGTTGCTTGCAGCGGGGTTTTTGACTAACTAGGTAATAATTAATGTTAAAACAATTAATTAGTTAACTTCATGTATTATAGATCCGTTTCTCTAAAAATTCAAGAGGATGTCCATCCGATGTGGATCTTGTTTTCATAAGAATTTTTTACTTTGAATCTTCATAAGGCGGACGCCTCACGCTTCTTGTCCGCATATCGCGAGCAAGAAGATGCAAGGCTGAACTGTTACGAGGAATTGATATAAAATAAGGCGGCTTTCTATTATCGTTGTCCTCAAAATACGGACATCCAAATAATAAAAAACCGCCTTTTCATTTTTAATATGTAAATAACTGAGTCCAGTAAGGAGTCCCATTAGAATCCTGGTAATATCCTACTCCGATGGTCGTATACTGGCTGTTTAAAATGTTGGCTCTATGGCCTTGGCTGTTCATCCAGCCCTCCATAACCTGCTCCGGCGTCTGCTGGCCGTAGGCAATATTTTCTCCGGATCCCCGGTAAGATATGCCGTTCTGGCTTAATACTGTAGAAAAACTGCTGCCATCCGGTCTGGTATGGGAAAAGCTTCTGGATGTCTCCTCTGCTCTCTGAGCCGCCGCCTTGGAAAGATCTGCCGTCTGGGTCAGAGGGCTTAATCCGGCCTTCACCCGCTCTGCATTTACCAGTTCCACGACCCGGGTCACGTAAGAACTGTCCCCTTCTATTTCCTCAGGGGGCTGCTCCGGAGTTGTAGGCCTGTTAATATCCGGGTTTCCTCCTGGCTGGCTGATGTCAGGATTTCCGGGAACATTGGTTCCTGGCTGGCCGGGAAGGATAATTCCAGGATAGGATTCTTCCGGACACCGGAATTCCCAACCGGAACATCCGCTTTCCGGAAATCCCGGCATTACGTTTTGGAAACCGCCTGTACACCAGTTCTCAACTCCGCTAATGTCACAGCCAATTTCTGACAGCCATCCCCAGTCCTTGCTGTTCAAATCTCTCACCGAAAAATTTCCGGTATTACCATTGATTACAACTGCTTTTACCGCCGCCTGAGCCGGAAACGCCGCCGCTCCTGACAGTACCAATGCCGCTGCTGTTCCATAAACTGCAAGTTTTCTCATTGTCTTCCTCCTGTGATACTGTATACTTTTTACATTTTTGTTACAAGCTGATAGTAACACACAGGAATTGGCAATACCAGAGGGAACAACTGGGGCAGCTTCCAGAATCTTTCAGATATGGATGGCACAGGCGGGGCCTCTATCTTATATCTGCAGATTTCCTTCTATTCCCAGGTAATCCACTGTCATGATTCTGCCGTCCTTCATCTCCAAAATCACCGGTCCATAGCCGCCGCAGTTTTCCGGATCCGTAAAGGAAATCTTTTTAATACTGAAGATTTCATCCTCTGTAAAATCCTCAAAGCTCTCCCTAGTTATCACCTGGCTGATAAATACAAATGGCTCATAAGCGTATAAACTCCTCCGAAAAGCCTCCGCCCCGATAATCAAGCTTTTTTCAGCATCCGGATTGGTTCCTTTGCTGGAAATCAGCTTCAAGTTCTCCCAAGCTGTAAATATGGTCATTGCCATCTGTTTTTCCCGGCCCTGGGAATCCAGTCCTTTTAATACCATGGCTTTTGCCCCATCTTTTTCCAGTTCTCTCACCTGAACGTCCCCGTTATCCGGAAAACCGTAGGAGCCTAGGGTGACAGCCAGGCCGCCCCGGAAAGTTCGGAACTTATCTACACGAACCAGCCCGTCTGCCACCGGAAAATCCGCCAAATCCATACAATGAAGCCAATGCTCTTCCTCTTCATTGTCATAGTGGAAGAAATTCCTCCTATACAGCACGCCGTCCTGACAGCCGTGCCATAAAAGGGCGTTAGGCCGTCTGACAGTATGAAAGGCCTGATCATGAACCAGATACATCTGGGACTCATACCATCCCCCCAGGCTGGCTTCCCAAGGGTATTTTGTATTATAAGCAAGCTTTGCGTAGCAGCACAGGCCGTTATCATCATCCCGCTTTCGGATTACCTTGCCGGTACGCAGCTCTGTGGTTCCATTGTTTTTGTGGTTTGCCGTACACAAACCCGGGCCGTTAAGCACAGTCTCAAAGGTCTCCCCGGATGCCATAACGTCCCAAACGCCGTTTTCCTCCTTGGCAGTCCAGAAGGGGTGATCCTCAGGAAGGTGCAGGCACATAAAAGCCTTTGCCATCCAGAATGGGCTTTCCGCGCAACTATAGCTCTGTACTAATGGCAGAAAAGATTTATAAAACCCCAGGGTGGGGACTCCCTCATACATCAGATCGTCCCTTCCTAAAAACTGCATCAGGGCCCCTGAAGAAATTCTCCTTGCCAGCCCCGGGTCAGCGGTAGAATTTTTAAAGAAAAAGTTACCGTCAAAACTGGAAGTTGCCGCATTGCGGTAAATATTGCTTCTGCCCCACATGTTCACCCAGCCGTCCCCGTCAAACATTTTGGGGTAAGATTCCATAAGTTTATTGGAATTTTCCTCAAACCTGGCAGCCAGATAAGGCTCATTCTCATAGCCATACCACTGGCACCAGATGGGAGTATAAACCTGGAAAGCCCATGCAGAGTAATAGTCCATGCCGTGGCCGTCCCGGTACCAGCCGTCCCCGGTATAGTAGCTTAGCACTACCTGAGCATGATGACGCATAACCCCCTTGTCAATGGGGTAACCGTTCATATGGAGAAATGCCAAATCCAGCATGTTAAAAAGACGCCAATTCTGGGGAACCGTATTTTTGTGAGCATAGGGAGTAAGGAAAGAAGCAATCACATCCTTCTCCTCCCTGGTATAGGTATCCCAAATTTCTTCCTTGCACATCCAGAGGCAGATTACCAGGGCGCAGGTTTCCACGGTCTGCTGGTAAGTATTTAGCCGCTCGCTTTGCTCCGCCATATTTTCCATCTCGTCATAGCTTAAAACAAAGTTGGGATCGCCGGGAGTGCAGGCCCGCAGCACTTGCTTTTTGTAGTATTCCCTCAGAGGCATCCCCGCCACTGTCACATCTTTTTCAATGTGGATGAGAGGAGCCGCTAAAAAGAAGCTTCTGGCCAAGCCCTCAAAAATCTCCGCCTGCACCTTATAGGGGGGAGTCCCTGCATTAGGATAAGTAATCTCCGTCTCATAACGGGGTACAATTACCGGATCCTCAATACTTTTAATGTGTTTAAAAATCCCTTCCAGCATGTACTTATCTGCATCAATCCAATGCTTTCTGGTAAGTCCGGTGTAAGGGCTTAACTGGTAATCTAAATCCTTTGGCTCAAATCTCATTTTCTCCCTCGATTCTTAGACTTTAAAAATTCGTAACAGTTTAGACGGCGGTTACCAATAAATATTCCAGTCTGGCGTCAGAACTCTGTGAAGCGCTTCCATGTAGAAATAGTCTCCCCAGATTACACACTCATCCACTCCCTCCGGGGTACAGGTATTATAGGGAGTTTTTTTAGAATAGGTTCCATGAAGGAGCTGACCGTTGCTGCAGGCCGGATCCGTTACCCTGTAATGGTCAATCATGGCTTTGATCAATTTCTTTGCAACAGAGGCATAGCAGGCGGAATCCCCCGGCTCCATATATTTACTCATCTCCAGCATGCCGCAGGCGGCAATGGCGGCAGAAGAAGAATCCCTGGGCTCCTCATCCCCTTCCCCGAAGGTCAGATCCCAATAAGGGCACAGATCCGAGGGAAGGTGCTCCAAAAAGTAACGGGTCACCCGTTTAAAATATTCAATGTACTGGGGCCTCTTTGTATAGCGATAGCCTACGGCGGTTCCGTAAACTCCCCATGCCTGTCCTCTGGCCCAGGCGGAGCCGTCCTTGTAGCCCTGACAGGTTGCCCCGTGATCCGGCGCACCGGTCTTCGGATCCATAAAGAAGGTATGCCAGGTAGAGTCATCCTCCCGGATAACGTTAGCCAGGGCGGTATGGATATGCTTTTCCGCAATTTCTTTATACTTGGGCTCTCCGGTCTCCTCTGTAGCCCAATAAAGCAGCGGAAGATTCAGCAGACAGTCAATAATAAAACGGTAATTGTCTTTTGCTCCCATGGTTCCCCATGCCTGAATAAACTGTCCTACCGGCTGAAACCGGCTGATTAACTGTTCTGCCGCCTGGATGGCCGCCTCTTTTCCCTCTTTTGATCCGGTAAGCTTATACGCTGCCACGCAGGAAGGGCTGTAGAGAAAGCCCATATCATGATGATCCACCTCTACGTGGTCCTTAATTCTCTGCATAAAAGAAGCAACCTGGATATCCCCGGCCTTATGAAATGCCGCTCTCTGATCCGGATCCTTTGCGTTTTCGTAAGCCAGCCAAATTTCCCCCGTCCAAAAGCCGGTGGTCCAGTTGAGATTTGGGCCTGGTTTATAAAAGTTATCAAAGCTATTTGCTCCCGGAAACTTATCCGTAAATTCCGGCAGATTCCGCTCTACCTGAGCTACGGCAAATTTCATCGCCTCTCTCATCTCAGTCTCATCGGCCTCCGGATAGTTTGCAAGATCTCCCATTTTAATCCATTTATCCATGGATTTTCCCCTCCGTTTTCTTCAGTTTTATGTAACAATTCACTATATAATCTAGCATAAACCCCAAAGGTTTTACATGTGTTATTTTCTATATTTGTTGTTATTTTTTACTGTCTTTTGTTTTCCAATCCGGAAAAATACGTCCCTGCCGCTTTTTGCCAAATATTCGGTAAACCAAAAGGCTGACCGCCGCCCCGCAGCATTCTGCCGCCGGAAATGCCATCCATACTCCCCTAAGCCCCAGCGCTTCTGCCAGAAGGAAAGCAAAGAAAAGCATAAAGACTAACTGACGTAAAAATGTAATAAGGAGGGAATATATCCCTTTCCCAAAGGCCTCGAAGGTTCCGGAAAGCACCACGGGAAATACGGAAAATACAAAGCCTGTCCCCATAATCCCAAGAGCCTCCGTTCCCATCCTTATCATGGCCTCGTCTTGACTGAAAATCCCCATAATCTTCCCGCCAAACAGCAAAAAGAGCAAGGTTCCCGCCGCCATGATTCCCCCCACAATAGTCAGGGAAGCCCTGATAATCCGCCGGATCCGCTTCTTATTTCCTGCTCCGTAATTGTAGCTGATAATGGGTCTCATTCCCTGAATCAGTCCGTTTGCCGGCATATTTACAAAGCTCTGAAGCTTAAAATATACCCCGAATACTGCCACCGCTGTCTGGGAAAATCCTATCAAAAGGCCGTTTAAAAGCCCCACCAAGGCGGAAGGCATAGCCGTAACAATAGCAGAAGGAATCGCAACCATATAAAGCTCTTTTACCTTTTTCCAGGAAAAAGAGAAATGCTTCCAGTCTGCTTTAACCGGCAGATTCTTTTTGTTCAGAAACAAAACCGCCATCAGGCAGGCGCTCATCTGTCCTATAACCGTTGCAACAGCCGCCCCCAGAACCCCCATGGCCGGGATTCCAAAACCGCCGAAAATGAACAGGGGATCCAATACAATATTGATAACCGCCCCAACGGCTTGAAGAATCATGGGAGCTACCATATCTCCCACAGCCTGAAAAGTCTTTTCAATGGCAATATGAAATATGCTTCCAAAGGATAAACAAATTACAATTCGGCAGTAACCGGTTCCCCAAGTGATGATCTGACTGTTAGAGGTAAACATCTCAATAAAAGCTCTTGAAAAAAACAGCCCCAAAAATACGAAGAAAAGGGAATGACATCCTGCAAGAAGGAGCCCGTGGGCAGCGCTGCTGTTTGCCTGTTTTGCATTTCCCGCCCCCAAATTTCTGGCAATACTGGAATTCATACCTATCCCAAGCCCTACCGCCAGAGCCAATACCAGATTCTGGAGAGGAAAGGCCAAGGAAACTGCCGTCAGGGCATTTTCCCCAAGTCTAGCCACAAAAATACTGTCCACCACATTGTACATGGATTGAATCAACATAGAAACAATAGGCGGCAGGGACATAGTAATCAGAAGCGGGTATACCCGTCTGGTTCCCATGGGGTTTTCATGAACCGGATTTTTTAGTGTTTGTTCTTCTTTCATAAAATTCCTCATCTTTCTGCCCCTTTTCTTGTATAAGAGAATCCGGCTTTTCTTGAAAACAACAAAAAGGCCATAGATTGTACCATTTAATCTCAGAAACAGTATAAATCTATAGCCTTTTCAAAGCAGTTTTATAAAATTGTGCCGTTTCCCTCAAAAATCAGGGGATTTTTCATGCGGTTGCATTTTAACATTGAGTCAAAGAATTGTCAAGCCGATATTTTTTCGTCCATCGCAGGTAAAAAATAGCCGGGAGATTTTGTAAAAATTATACTAAATTGGTTTTTTTATACAAAAAGACTACCTAGACTGTAGGTTTTGTGATACAATTTACCTATTAGCATTTATACATAACAGGGAGGAAATAACATGGCAAAAGAAATGATTGCAATGCTTCTTGCCGGCGGTCAGGGTTCCCGTCTCTATGCGCTGACCCAGAAGCTGGCAAAACCTGCAGTTCCTTTTGGCGGGAAATATCGGATCATTGATTTCCCACTGTCGAACTGTGTGAATTCCGGTATTGATACCGTAGGTATCCTTACCCAGTATCAGCCTTTGGTTCTCAATGAGTATATCGGCAATGGGCAGCCTTGGGATCTGGATCGTCTCTACGGCGGCGTTCATGTTCTGCCGCCTTATCAGCAGGCATCCGGTTCCGACTGGTACAAGGGCACTGCCAACGCAATTTATCAGAATATTTCATTCATTGAGCGTTACAATCCTCAGTATGTAATTATCCTGTCCGGTGACCAGATCTGCAAGCAGGACTACAGTGATTTCCTAAAATTCCATAAGGAAAAGAATGCCGAATTCAGCGTAGCCGTTATGGAGGTTCCCTGGGATGAAGCTTCCCGCTTTGGCCTGATGGTTGCGGATGAGAATGACAAGATCACCGAGTTCCAGGAGAAGCCTAAGAATCCCAAGTCCAACCTGGCCTCCATGGGTATTTATATTTTTAACTGGGACATCTTAAAGAAATATCTGGTGGAGGACGAGGCAGATCCCAACTCCGAAAATGACTTTGGCAACAACATTATTCCCAACCTGCTTCGGGACGGCCGTAATATGTATGCCTACCATTTCAATGGCTACTGGAAAGACGTTGGAACCATCTCCTCCCTCTGGGAAGCAAATATGGAGGTCCTGGATCCGGAGCACAGCGGTATCAATTTGTTTGACGATGACTGGAAGATCTACAGCCGAAACAGCGGTATGACCGGACACCGGATTATCGGCGATGCTGTGGTGGAAAATTCCATGATTACCGACGGATGCCGCGTAGAAGGAAATGTAAAGCATTCCATCCTGTTTGCAGGTGTCAAAGTAGAGCCGGGCGCCGTAGTAGAGGATGCCGTAGTGATGGGCGGCACCACCATTAAGACGGGCGCTGTAGTAAAGCACTGTATCATTGCGGAAAACGCCGTAATCGGTGAAAACGCCGTTGTCGGCGCCATGCCTTCTGACAGCGAAAAGGGCGTTGCCACTGTCGGCCCGGGCGTCTATATAGGCGATAACGCCAAAATTGGCCCCAATGCAATGGTAAACAATAACGTAAAGGGTGGTGAAGAACAATGGTAAATTCCAATGCAAATGCTCTGGGTATCATTTTCCCAAACAGTTATGACAGTCTGGTACCGGAACTGGTAGGTGAGCGCCTTATGGCCTCCATTCCCTTCGCAGGCCGTTACCGCATGGTAGACTTTATTTTATCCAGTATGGTAAACTGTGGAATTGATAATGTATCCATTATCGTCCGCAAAAATTACCACTCTCTTATGGATCATCTGGGTTCCGGCCGCGAGTGGGATTTAACCCGCAAAAACGGCGGTTTAAATATTGTTCCTCCCTTTGCGGAAAAAACCGTTAAGGTATATAATGGCCGTGTGGAAGCTCTGGCAAGCATCGTGGATTTCTTAAGAGATCAAAAAGAAAAATATGTGGTAATGTCCGATGCCAACACTGCGGTAAACTTTGACTTTAAAGCCATGTTAAATGCCCACATTGCCAGCGGCGCTGACGTCACTGTTGCTTACAAGGCAGAGGCCCTTCCCAGAAGCGCTGTGGAGAGCAATAATATCCATCAGGATTTATATTATACTTTAGACATTGAGGACGGCCGTGTACAAGAGCTGCACATTAACGAAAAAGCAGAAGACATTCAGAACTTCTCTCTGAATATCTATATCATTGACAGGGAGCTGTTAATTGAACAGATTCGCAATGCCTATGTTCATGGCTACATATACTATGAAAGGGATATTTTAGCTCCTCAGATTAAAACCTTAAATGTTCAGGCCTTTGAGTTCACCGGTTATACTGCCCGTATCTGTGATATGAAAGGGTATTTTGACGAGAACATGAAGCTTCTGGATTCCGCCAATCTGGACGCCTTGTTCTCCCCCAATCCCATTTACACCAAAATCCGTGACGACAACCCCACTCGCTACATTGCAGGCTCCAATGTAAAGAATATTATGGCCGCCGACGGCTGTGTCATTGAGGGACAGGTGGAAAACAGCATCCTGTTCAGAGGCGTTAAGGTAGCCAAAGGCGCTAAAGTAAAGAACTGTGTGCTGATGCAGGATACTGTTATTGAGGAAGGCGCAAGCGTAGAATATCTGATCACAGATAAAGACGTTACCATCACCGCCGGCAAGGAGATGAAGGGTACGGATACCTATCCGGTTTATGTAGCAAAATATCAGGTAATTTAAAATCCACTTCGGCAAAAGCGCCGCCGCTTACAGATGGAACTCCATCTATAAGCGGCGGCACTTTTTGTATCGGGAAAACGGGATCACATATTCAGCGCCTCATCCACTGCCGCCAGTTCCTCCGGCGGGCAGACCTGACGGATCTGCTGGGTCAACTTCAAATAGGGAAGTTTTTGCAAAATCATGACTAAGAACAAACGGTCTTTTCTGTTTTCCAAATGATAAAGCTTCATCAAAAATCCAGCTACTGCCAGAGAAATCTCTTCTTCTGCTTGGGGTTCTATATTGTTAAAAAAGGCTTTTATCAAAATTTCCAAAACTGGCGGTACATAAGGATTTTCCTTCAACACTGTAGTAGCGGCGGAAACGCAGCATGACAATTCTCCTGAATAGTAATAACCTTCCGCCAGATAAGTCCAGGTATCTTGAATGCGACCGCTGGCTATCATGGAACGGTCTGTTATTCCATATTTATCCAGCACCTCAATACTTCTCTTAAAATGGTAGACCGCCTTAGGATAATTATGTTTATTCCTATAATACTCTCCCAAAAGGAAGTCAAAATCCGCATCTTTAGGTGCTCTTTCCACAGCCTGATTGTATACCTCAAGAATCTCGGCTTCATCTGCCTTCAGCTCCCTCAAGGTCACTATCAACCATTCAAAAGTGGTAACGGAACGGCTGTCCGTATCCGGAATTTTTTCCGGCATATGGCGAATGGCTTTGTAATACCATTCTCTGGCCTTTTCTTTCTCCCCTATGGTGCTGTAAGCATCTGCCAGATAGCCCATCATATGGTAATTATCCGGCTGCTCCTCCAGCTCTTTTAAAATAATAGGAATGTTACGTCTCCCCTTCTGCCCCTGTCCGTCCGCCATCTCTCCATAGCCTGTATGGAAAATGGCAAATTGACTGCATCCATCTGCTACGCGCAAAGGTGTTCCATCCACAGACAATTCTTCATGAATACGGTTTCGATACCGCAGATTTGGAATATTTCGGAAAACTCGAATTTGTGTTCCTCCAGCCATTATCCGGCCCGTATCCTCCATTTGAATCCAGCTCATGGCGATCCCATAGTATTGTTTCTCCACCATAGCGAGAAATTCCGGAAGCTTTGCCGCCTCCTCATCACTTAAATATTCGTCGGCATCCAAAAGAGCAATCCACTCTCCGGATGCCAGATCAATGGCATAATTTTTCGCCGCGGAAAAATCATCAATCCAGGTAAAGTGATATACCTTAGCCCCCATGGACTCTGCAATCTCTGCCGTCCTGTCCGTGCTTCCCGTATCCACCACGATCTGCTCATAAGCAATATCCTTTGCCCAGGTCAAAGCTTTTACAATATTCTTTTCCTCATTCTTTACAATCATACATTGGGAAATCTTGGGAAAATCTTTTCTCTCCATCCTCTCTCCTCCGCCTTTTATGTGACAAAAAAACGCGTCACCGGCGCGTTTTTTTGCAAAGCTTTCAATCAGTATTTACTGTAATCCACGTCTGCGCTTTCCTCCATCACCGGCTCACCGTAAGATCCGACCATGTTATGACCTCTTCTCAGACGAACCGTACTTACCAGACGTTTTAATACCTGAGCCTGGGAAGAAAGCTCTTCGCTGGCAGCAGCAGACTGCTCACTGGTAGCAGAGTTGGACTGTACTACACTGGAAATCTGCTCAATGCCGATGGTAACCTGGTTGATGGCGCTGGCCTGATGTTCGCTGGCCTCGGAAATCTGGTTAATAATCCTGGTTGCCTCCTTAGCTCCTTCAACAGCTTGAAGCAGGGCTTGTGCCGTCTCGTCTGCAATCCGTGTCCCGTTCTCCACCGCCTTAATAGATCGCTCAATCAGAGCCGATGTATTCTGAGAGGCCTCTGCAGACTTGCTGGCCAGGTTACGCACTTCATTTGCCACTACTGCAAAGCCTTTCCCGGCAGCACCGGCCCGGGCCGCCTCTACCGCTGCATTGAGAGCCAGAATATTGGTCTGGAAAGCAATGTCCTCAATGGTCTTAATAATCTTTCCAATCTCTCTGGAGCTGCCGCTGATGTCGGTCATAGCCTCCATCATCTCTTCCATCTTCTTGTTGCTTACCTGCATGCCCTCGCCCACTTCGTTTGCCTTAAGGCTGGCGGTTCTTGCTACCTCAGCATTGGTATTGACCTGCTGGGAAATCGAAGCAATAGAGGCGGAAAGCTCTTCTACTGAGCTGGCCTGCTCTGTAGAACCTTGGGCCAGGGCCTGGGCTCCGTTGGCGACCTGATCCGCCCCGTTTGACACCTGCTCTGCGGAAGTGCCGATTTGGGAGAAGTTTTCATTCATCTTATCTGCAATCTTGTTAAAAGAAACTAAAAGCGGATAAAATCCCCCAGTATATTCACCCGGGCAGACAGATTCTACCGTATAATCGCTGGCAGCTAACTTGGCCAAAAATGCATTTTCATCATCAATAATTGCTTTTAGCTTCCGCACCAATTCCTCCATCTGGTCGGAGAGCACTCCCAACTCGTCCTGAGATCTGTACTCCAACTGGATATCCAAATCGCCGTGAGCCATCTTTACAGCCGCATTTTTAATCTCTTCCACTGGTTTATGAATACTCCGCGCAACCGCCATGGCCACCAGCATACACAAAACAACTACCACTGCCACCAACACAATGGAAATAATGACCGAAACCCGGTAAACAAAAGCGCTGCGCTCACCGGCCTTACGTGCGCCTGTAGAATTATAGGCAGTCAAATTATCCAACGCTTCTGTTACCGCGTTGTAAGCAGGCATTGCCTCATTATCCGCAATCTCCATAGCCTTATCATAATCGCCTTGCCTTGCAGCATCCATCATCCTGTTATGGACAGTCAGGTATTCATTCCATTTGCTGATTACCGCATTAATATATCCAATATCCTCTGTCTCTTCAGGATCTATTGAAGCCGAATATTGATTAATCGTATCCTCAATTCGAGTCTTTAAGGCGGATATCTCTGAATCAGCCATGCTTCGTTTAGATTCTGTAGCCGCAGTAATGTATCTCAGTTCGTTAAGATGGAAGTCGGATATATAAGTATCTGCCGCCCTGGAATCATTTACACCGGAAAGCCAGCTACCTACAATATCCGTAGTATCTCTGTTCATTCGTTCCATACAGACAAAAGAAAAAAGAGCAATAATCAGCATTCCGGCCATTGCCACGCCGCTCATAAAAAACAGCTTAGCAGAAATTTTCATGTTCTTAATCCAACTATTCATTGTCATCCTCCATCTTAGCACCGCGTACTACACGCTTTTTTGACCGCCTTTTCCTGGAAAAAGGCACAAAACCCCTCATGTATATACTTACATTTAGTATAGCATATTAGACCCCGGAAATCCACACAAAAATTCAACATTTTTTTCTTATATATTTTTCAGTTGTGTCGATAAATGATATATGGTATTATGTTTTATAAAGCTTAAAAAGGCGGTGTAAATAAAATGAATAATAATATGGAAAGTATGCTTGACACCTACCTGTATGAGGTCAATTCCCTTTTAGATTCTCTGGATGAGATGTTGGTGGCAGACGAAAAGGTAGGCGATTTTTCGACCGATGATGTAAATGAGATTTTCCGAATCATGCACACCATCAAAGGTTCCTCCGCCATGATGGAATTTGGCTCTCTCTCCACCATTGCCCATCATATAGAGGATTTATTCTTCTATATTCGCGATAAAGGGATTGATTCTTTGGATGCAGAGCATAAGAAAGAACTGTTTAACCTGATGTTCCGCTCAGAGGATACCCTGCGCGGCGAAGTAGCAAAGGTTGAGAGCGGTTCTCCTCTCTCTGAAAATATTGACGCCTTTGCTGAGGAAATCAATGTTTTTTTGAAAAAGATCAGCAGCGCTTCTTCGGAAGAATCGTCTCCTGACGTTTCAGAAAGCCAGCCTGAACCGGCGGCTTCCGGAGTCGCCTCTGTAGACAGCTCTCTTCCTGAGGATGATAAGGCTGCATGTTTTCTGCATATTTTCCTGGAAGAAGGCATCGGTATGGAGAATCTCCGGGCATTTATGATTGTGAACTCCTTAAAGGAGTGCGGAGTGGAGCTTCGCTATTATCCCTCCGATCTGGAGACCAACTCTGACACCTGCCAGGAAGTTATTGAAAACGGCTTTTTCCTTGCGTTTGACACCAAGGATATGGCTGATCAGGCTGTAGCTGTCCTCCAATCCCAGAATCATATCCGTTCCTACGAAGAGATAGATCCTCCGGAAAAGGTTGAGGATAAAAAGCCTGAGGCTTCCGTAAACTCCCAGCCGGCCAAGGAAGCAGCTCCTAAACCAGCCTCCGCCCCCCAGACCAAACCTGCCGCTCCCCAGGCCTCTCATGCTCCCGTTAAGCAGAGTCTGCTGAGCGTGAATTTGCAGAAATTAAATAATCTTATTGATATTGTAGGGGAAATCGTAATTACCGAATCTATGGTTACCTCTTCCCCGGAACTGCAGCTTCTTCCCAGAGACAGTTTTGACAACTTTATGAAATCCGGCAGACAGCTGCGTAAACTGACCGACGACCTTCAGGATATTGCCATGTCCCTGCGAATGGTTCCTATATCCGGCGTATTCCAGAAAATGAACCGGATTGTGCGGGATATGAAGCAAAAGTTGAATAAAGACGTGCGCCTCACCATCATCGGCGAGGAAACCGAGGTTGATAAGACTATTGTAGACAGCATTCAGGATCCGCTGATGCACATTATCCGCAACAGTATGGATCACGGCATTGAAGAATCCGTAGAGGAACGTATCCAGGCAGGTAAAGATCCTCAGGGCGAGATTATTTTGTCTGCTTCCCATACCAGCAGTGAAGTTATTATCTCTGTTTCCGATGACGGAACCGGTATCGACCCCGATAAGCTGCTTGCCAAAGCAAGGGATAAAGGCCTGCTTACTAAACCGGAGAGCGAGTATTCCAAAAAAGAAGCTTTGATGTTGATTATGCTTCCGGGTTTTTCTACCAACCAAACCGTTACCGAGTTCTCCGGACGGGGCGTAGGCATGGATGTTGTAAAGAAAAATGTGGAATCTGTAGGCGGAACCATCTCTCTTTCCAGCGAACCCGGGAAGGGAACCACCACCACTTTAAAAATTCCTCTTACCCTGTCTATTGTGGACGGTATGAAGGTTACGGTGGGAAGCTCTATTTTTACCATTCCTATTTCCAATATCCGTCAATCCTTTAAGGTGAAGGCGGAGGATATTATTCTGGATGAGTGCGGCAATGAAATGGTGCAGTGTATGGATAGCTTCTACCCCATTGTCCGTCTCCACAATTTCTACAATCTGGAGACCCAGGTTACTTCTATGGAGGATGGTATTCTCCTCTGGGTAGAGGCCAGTGACCGTTCTTACTGCCTGTTTGTAGACGATCTCCTTGGAGAACAGCAGGTAGTAGTAAAGCCTCTTCCTGTTTTCCTCAATCGCTACAGCTTAAAGACCTACGGTATTATTGGCTGCACCATTTTAGGAGACGGAAATATCAGCATTATCTTGGATATCCTTGGCCTGCATACTGCTGCCATTGATAACAAATAATTGGAGGAATAAGCCATGTCAGAAGAATTAACCTATACTAATGAATCGGAGGTTCAGTCCTCCGTTGAGCGCTGCCTCACCTTTGAGTCCGGAGGCCTGGTGATGTTTCTCAGTACTAATTTTGTCATTGAGATTATTAATGATCACTCCATCACCCCTCTTCCTCTGGTTCCCCCTTACATCAAAGGGATTATCAATTTGAGAGGTCAAATGCTGCCTATCGTAGATATTCGTGCCCGCATGGGTAAGCCTCAGGCGGAATACACCTCCAAAACTTGTATTGTAGTTCTGGAAGTGGACTCTGTTCCCTTTGGCATTATCGTGGATTCTGTTCGTCAGGTAATGGATATTGATTTGCAGGATGTTCGGCCGATTCCTGTAAAACGGCAGGAAGAGCTGTTAAACGGTATGATAACCCTGGAAGACGACAGTGTTTTAATGTCTTTTGACTGCAAATCGCTGTTTACGCATTAATCTTTCATAAATCTGACAATCGTTTTTTCAGTAATAAGTTAACTACAGGGGTGATTCCATGTTTACCTTATCGGATGCGGATTTTGTCCGTCTTTATACTTATATTAAGCAAAATTACGGCATTGATTTAAGCAAAAAAAAGCAGCTTATTGTAAGTCGTCTCAGCAACACTATTTCACATCAGGGCTATGCCAGTTTTTCTCAATATGTAGACGAAATTCTTTCCGGCAAAAATAAAGATATGGTGACTGCCCTCTTAAACAAGCTGACTACTAACTATACTTATTTTCTCCGGGAGGAGGAACATTTTCAATATTTAAACGGCACCGTTCTTCCCGCTCTTGCCAAAAAGCATGAGCGGGATAAGGTTCTTTCTATCTGGAGCGCCGGATGTTCTTCCGGAGAAGAACCTTATACTATCTCCATCTATTTAAAGGAATTTTTCGGCGCCAATGCTTCCCAATGGGATACCAGAATCCTTGCTACGGATATTTCCCAGCAGATTCTCAATACTGCCCGTAATCCTCACTATAATGGAGAAGCGCTGGAACGGATGCCTGCTATCTGGAAGCAGAAATATTTTACCAAAACCGGGGTTGATTCCTATACCATTGCACCGATTATCAAACAAAACGTTATTTTCCAGACGTTTAACCTGATGAATCCCATCCAGTTTAAGCGCCCCTTTGATCTGATTTTTTGCCGTAATGTTATGATATATTTTGATCAGCCTACGAAAGATGCCCTGGTTCGCCGTTTTTACAATGTTACGGTTCCAGGCGGCTACCTTTTTATCGGTCACTCTGAGGGACTCAGCAAGACTAACTGTCCTTATGAATATATTATGCCTGCGATTTACCAGAAAGCTTCCTCTCCTTCTGGTACGCGGCTGCAGAAAGGTTAAGTAATGATTAGTAAAAAACGAATAATGGTAATCGATGATTCCATCCTGTTCCGTAACTGGCTCATTAACAATATTAATAGCGATCAGCGCTTTGAGGTAGTAGGATTCGCCATCAATGCCTTTGATGCAAAGCAAAAGATACCTGCTCTGAAGCCGGACATAATCACCTTGGATATTGAGATGCCGGGTATGTCCGGCATTGACTTTTTAAAGGAATTTCTTCCCGTCCATCCTATTCCGGCTATTTTGGTATCTTCCCTGAATTTGAGGGTGTTTGATGCCCTGGCTGCCGGAGCAGTGGATTTTGTAAGAAAGCCGGATATGGAAAGCGGACAGAGCAAGGAGCTCTTTCTTTCTACGCTTCTTTCCAAATTGTCCATAGCTTCTTGTGCCCGTGTTCGCCTGCCTGGTGTTGCGGATCCTTCCGTGGGGCCCGGAATAGCCCATCCGAATCGCCCTGGGGGCTATGTTGTCCCTTCTTCCCCTGCTTCTCATGGCATGGCCTCTTCCGCATCTTCGGGCTCCCATACCGGCGTCAGGGATACTAGGGATTTTTCTTTTTCCAGGCTGTCCTTTGACAATGACCGGCTCATTGCCATCGGCGCGTCAACAGGAGGTACTGAGGCTATTTTAGAGGTTTTAGTCCATCTGCCGGCTAAGGTTCCGGGTATTGTCATTACTCAGCATATGCCTCCCGGGTTTACCTCTATGTATGCGGAACGGCTTAACCGGCTCTGCAAATTTGAAGTGCGGGAAGCTCAAAGCGGTGATCGAGTCCAACCTGGCCTGGCCCTGATTGCTCCCGGCGGTCTCCAGATGAAACTGGTACGCATGGGAAACGGTTATGCGGTTAATTGTGTCCGCGAAGAGAAAGTAAATGGTCATTGTCCTTCTGTAGATGTACTCTTTAATTCTGTGGCGGCTATTGCCCGGGATAAAGCAATTGGGATTTTGTTAACCGGAATGGGAGCTGACGGCGCCGCCGGGCTTTTGCGTATGCGTAAAAACGGAGCATATACCATTGGCCAGGATAAAGAGTCCTGCGTCGTATACGGCATGCCTATGGAAGCCTTCAATATCGGCGCGGTATGCAAGCAGCTTCCCCTGACCTCCATTGCCCAGAATGTTCTTTCCAAGCTAGCTGAAGTATGAAAGATTCTTTTTTATATAGGCTGATAATAGCAGGAGCTACGGTCTCTGCCGCGACCTTGTCTATCAGCCTTTTTGTTTATTTTGAGCCGGACATTGCTAAAGACACGGCAGAAAAGGGAATTCAGCTGTTTTGCCAGCTGGCCCAACTGCTTCCCTGGGCAGAGCAAACCGGCGCTCAATCTTCCGAATCGGAAGATTCCATTTCTTCCGGACAGGATGATATGGACGCTAATTCTAATGGGGACGAATCCGATGCTTCCCAAACGGATTCTAACACTGTCCGGGAGCTGGGGAATATTTCTGATCTTGATATGGAATACTCTCCCATCCCAACTGATGCTATCTACTCTTCTATGCTGGACACTTCTATGGGGCCTATGCTCTATTACTGTCAAGGCGACAGACGCTGGGCGGATTATCTCTATGGCGGTGCAGATCCTATGAAAAAATATGGTTGCGGCCCCACTGCCGTTGCTATGCTGGTAAATAGTTTCTCCCCTAATGCCGGCTATGGCGTTACCCCCGTAGATATAGCGGAGTGGTCGGCTTCAAACGGCGGTTATGCCCCTCAGGGAGGCTCTTATCACAGCCTGATTCCCAATGCCCTCTCCGCCTACGGACTTCAGGTAGAAGGCATCCAGGATCGTTCCCCGGAAAACGTAGCCCGGCTTTTGTCTGAAGGCTGGGTTTTTGTGGCTCTCATGGGAAAGGGGGCTCTTACAAACAACGGGCACTTTGTGATTTTTACCGGACTCACCGATACCGGAAATATTACTATAGCAGATCCCAACCGATATGAAAATTGTCTGAAGGAATGGGATTTGAGCCAGCTTTTATCAGAGCTTAAAGAGAATTATGACAGCGGAGGTCCACTGTGGGGGGTAAGGGCAAAGATTGATTTATCACGTAATGCGTTTTCTGATTGAGTAATTCTATCCCATGTGGTAAAATATAGTCAAACATCCCGTAGCAAGCTGACAGGGCATAAACTTGCAACGCAGCAGAGCTGCGGAGTATTTGACCCTCGCGGCAGTCGCCAATCGGCATGCTCGCGGAAATAAAAGGAGGGATATCCATAAAAGATATTAGGGTAACTAACACGCCTTATGACGATGTATTCCGTACACTGCTGAACGATTGCAGCCCTCTGATTATCCCTGTGATAAATGAAATCTTTGGAGAGCACTATTCCGGACAGGAAAAAATCACGTTCTCCCCAAACGAACATTTCTTAAACCAGCAGGGCGGAAATGAGGAGGAGCGGATCACCGATAGCAGTTTTAGTATAGAAGGAAAAAGTATAAAAAAGTACCATCTGGAATGTCAGAGTAATTCCGATAACAGTATGCTGGTTAGGTTTTTTGAATATGATACGCAGATTGCTCTTGATGAAGGACAAATCAAAGAAAATCTCCTTACTGTCACGTTCCCTCACTCTGCTGTACTTTTTTTAAGACATCTCGTATCAACGCCTGATTTGCTGAAAATTAGGATGGTAACGCCAGGCGGAACCGTAGAATATGATATTCAGGTAATAAAATCTCAAGAATACTCTCTGAAAGAAATTTTTGACAAACATCTCCTGCTCTTGATTCCTTTTTATATCTTTTCTCATGAAACACGGTTTGAGGAATATGAAAAGGATAAATTGAAGCTTAGGGTATTGCAGGAAGAATACGAACAGATTAAAAATAAGCTGGAAGAGCTCTCAAATCAGGGAGCCGTCAGTGAATACACCAGATGTACCCTTATTGAGATGTCAAATAAAGTATTGGAACATATAGCTGTAAAGTATAGTTCTGTTAAGGAAGGAGTCAAAGCGGTTATGGGCGGAAAAGTTCTGGAATATGAAGCGAAAACAATAAAAAGAGAAGGGATTCAAGAAGGCATCGAAAAGGGCATCGAAAAGGGCATCGAAAAAGGCATCGAAAAGGGCATCGAAAAAGGCATCGAAAAGGGCATCGAAAAAGGCATCACCGGTACCGTTTCAATATTAAAAAATTTAGGTATCCCCCCGCAGACAATCCTGGCCAAAATCCAGGAGCAATATAATCTCAGCCCTGAAGCGGCTAAAAACTATCTATGACCATATAAAAACAAACATTCCGAACCTCCAAAGTCCGGGATGTTTGTTTTTTGAATACTCCTTTTGCTCCCTTATAAGGGCTCTTCCTGCTTGCGATTATAAACTAATTGATTGCGGAGGCTTATCTCCCCCTGCATAGCGGGGTCTATTTTTACTGTGACACAAACAAGGCCGTCTTCAGGAAACTCCCAAAGACGGCCTTATCTTATTCATTTACATCAATCTAATTTCCGGATAAGTTGATTGTCATGAATTGCTGATTACTGTAACATGCTCAGCACGCCCTGCGGTACAGCGTTAGACTGGGACAGCATGGACTGTGCAGCCTGAAGCAGGATGTTATTCTTGGTGAATGCAGTAATCTCGTCTGCCATATCGGTATCACGAACACGGCTCTCAGCTGCGGTGATGTTCTCGGAAGTAACATCCAGGTTGGCGATGGTATGCTCAAGACGGTTCTGAGCAGCACCAAGGCTTGCACGGAATTCAGAAACAGTATCAATTGCTTTATTGATGGTATCGATTGCTTTATTGGAGTCAGGCTGCTCACTTAAATCAAGGCCATCAACACCAAGAGAAGCTGCATCCATTGCAGTCTTGGTAACAGCCAGAGTCTCAGCTGAGCTGGGACCAATCTGGAAGTCCATAGTGCCGCTTCCGCCTGCGCTCATAGGATAAACCTTATTGAAGTTGGTGTTGTTAGCGATACGGTCAATCTCTGCGATAAGAGCCTTCATTTCCTTCTGGATGTTTCCTCTTGCAACGGAGTTGTAGGTACCGTTTGCAGACTGGGTAGCCAGAGTGGTCATACGCTGAAGCATGGAGTGAACTTCGCTCAATGCACCTTCTGCGGTCTGGATTAAACCGATAGCATCCTCTGCGTTCTTGGAAGCCTGGTTAATACCGTTGATCTGAGATCTCATCTGCTCGGAAATAGCAAGACCTGCTGCGTCATCGCCTGCACGGTTAATTCTGTAACCGGAGGACAGCTTCTCTAAGTTCTTGCTTAAGGAGCTCTGGTTAATGCCTAAGTTTCTGTAAGAGTTAACTGCTGCTATGTTGTGCTGAATAATCATATATATTTCCTCCTGAAATGATTTCTCTGACAGGAACCTCCCTGTCCCTGCCGCCGGACTTCCATACGGGCCCTGTATGAATGTCCTCTGCAAAGCTTTATATGAATTTTGCTTTACACTTAATTATATCGGATGGTTTTATAATAATATAAGGATAAATTTACATTTTTTAAAATTTTTGTCAAATTCCGGCTGCCGCTTTTATCCGGCGTTTCCGATAAGGCTCAGCACAGTCTGTGCCATGCCGTTTGCCTGAGTCTGCATAGACACAGCAGACTGAAGTACTACATTTCTGGAAGTATATTTTGTGATCTCCTCCGCCATATTGGTATCCCGAATCGCGCTCTCCGCAGCAGTCATATTCTCGCTGGTAACGCTGAGATTGTTATGAGTATGCTCCAGGTGGTTCTGAGACGCGCCAAAATCGGAACGGATTACCGTTACTGCCTGTATCGCATTTGCCAAAGTGTCAATGGCCTTATTCGCGCCTTCTATGGTTCCAAAATCCATATTATCTATCTCCAAGGCCTTGCTGCCCAGATAATAGAACCCCACATCCATAGTCTCCCTTGTGGAAGCTCCGATCTGAAGTTCGATGTCCCCCTGCTGGCTCTTCTGAGGCGCAGGAACAAGGGGGGTCGCGTCTGCATCAAACAAAGGAATCTGATTAAAATTGGCATTTTCACAAATCCGATCAATCTCGCTTAACAGCTGTTCCTTCTCTTTATTGACATTTTCTCTGGCAATCTCATCATAGGTGCCGTTGGCTGACTCAATAGCCAAAGTTTCCAGCCTGTGAAGCATAGCATGGACCTCTGTCAAGGTTCCTTCTCCTGTATTAACCATGCTGATACCGTCGTTTACATTACACATGGCCTGGTTGATTCCCCGAATTTGAGCGCGCATGCCCTCGGACAGAGCCAGGCCTGCCGCATCATCTCCCGCGCGGTTAACACGGTATCCCGATGACAGCTTTTCAAGGGATTTGCCCAACTGGCCTTTCACGATGCCCTGATTTCTCGATGTGTTGATACCTGGTATATTGTTTCTTATCCGCATCTATATTCTCCGCCTTTCTGTAATCGTTCTATGATCATCTCCTGGGTGCTCACCAATTTAAAAAGGAGTCTTGGAAATGTTATGCAACAGGACGAACATCGCTGCCAACGTCTGCTGTATTGCTTTTTATATTATAATATATCGGCAGTTTATGCGGGAATATAAGAGAAAATTATTGATGATATTCTTTTTTCTGGCAGGCTTTAGCCGCCTCGCCTGTCAAATTAAATGTAACAGTTCAGCCTTGTTCCGGCCCCAGCTCTCTCCCTTCCTAAACCTCTTTCTCTTCCACTGGCGAAACCTCTTAAAAAGTCTGTCAGTCCATTCGGTGGTGATTTATGTTTTGGCTGGTTGGGAAACCCCTGGCTATACCTGTATAAACCGCTAGGTTGTGTACCCGCCCTTTGGAATTGGACACCTGCCGGAAGGGATAAAACCATGCACTATCAAAAAGTACTCAAGATGCTCCAAAGCGTCCCCTACCTCTCAGTCGGGCTTGATGTCGGCTCAGACTTCTCATGGATGTCCATCATGCTCCCCAATGGCACTCTCACCGGAAAGCCATTTAAGCTCATCCACTCTGATCCCCAGTCCCGTGAGCTTGCCGTCAAAAAAATAAAAGAAGCACAAGAGATGTATTCTCTTGAAAGCCGCTGCTTCCTTGAGTCCACCGGGATCTACCACATCCCGCTCCTGTGCTTCCTTCGTGATAAGGTTTTTGACTGCTCCGTCATTAATCCTATCATTACTAAGAATAGCACAAATATGAACATAAGGAAACTGCTGTTGTGATTCTAATAATAAATCTTCTCCGAAACGCAAACAGCCGTCTTCCTGAACAGAAAACGACTGTCTTACAAATACTCAATATTTTCACAGCATATCAGGCAACATCGTATATTTCTTCTCTAAATAAGCTTTGGCTGCCTCCTCTGTTAAATGAAACTTCATGCAAATCTGTTTTAGAATAATGTTGTCGGATATCTGCAACTCCTTTAAAGTTACTATCATAGCTATGATTCCTTGTTCTAAGCCTTGTTCTAAGCCTTGTTCTAAGCCTTGTTCTAAGCCTTGTTTTATTCCTTGTTCCAGCCCCTGCTTGATCCCCAGCTCTATCCCTTTCTGAACCCCTTTTTCTTCCACTCCTTTACTCAGGTTGCACATAAGCGACACCTCACTCTCCATTTTCTCTGTCATTTTAATATTAAACTCTTTTTCCAGTATTTGGCGCTTATTTTGGGAATTTCTTTCTGTTGACAGAAGGATATTCAGCAATTTTAGCAGATCCTCTCCCGTTTCTTCTATTCCTCCAAGACAGATCATTATAGCCGACATCAAATCATAATTTCTTTTTTTCTCTTTTACACTACCTACTAGGTTTCTCTCTGCAATATTATAGCATGTAATACTGTTTCTTCGGTTTTTAGGAGGATTCATGCATATCCATATGCTATACACTTTTTTGATGTTCTCATAATGGGAGCCGGTAAATTCTGTCCCATACTGAGACGAGACCATACGGCTGCAATAGTATAGCCCTCGTTTTATCAGAGGGTATCCCGGATAAAAGTCGTTCTGAGCCTCTAAATTAATAATCAAACGGAGCAATTCTCCCGATACAGGAGCCAGCGCAAAAAAACGGATATCATAAGTAATCGTCCCTTCTGTCACGCTTGTATCCTCGTTTCCCGCGCCGGTTAACACCGGACTCTGGTTGGATTCATCCGGAACCACCGCCGTTTCCCCTATCTGTGGCGTTCCTTCGATATATTTCTGCGCGATTTCATCTATACTGGAATCCCGGTATTCCTCCAGACAGTTTTTCATAATCCATGCCAATATAATTTTTTCTGATAACAGACGCTTACAGGCGGCGTCATAGTTGGCTTTATCCTCTGACACACGGATATTTTTCCCTATAGTGGTGTCGATATTCCTATCTCCTTTCCAAATGGTAAGTATAGACAGAGCGCTTTCAGCATCCATGTAATTCCTATTGCGTAAGATTTTTCTTCTTTTTATCCATTAATGCCTTATAAACATAATACCGAACAGCTGCGTCCGCTCCGTCTGTAAGATTTAAAAAGCAGCAGCCATAGCCATATTTTCCGTCTGACATCCGTTTCGCTCTCAGGGTTGTTGCCTCAAAGGTCCGTAAAGCCCTGCGGAAAGCGTAATGAAAGGTAATGTACTCAGCTTTCCCCAGAACCTGCGAAGTTACAAGGAAAAAGCCGCCTGCACTTAAGTTTTCAATAATCCCGTAAAATGTTCCATGCTGCTCCGAGTGAAACAGCATCTCTATGTGAACCCTGGCGCGGATATCCTGCTGGCGCTGAACTACATTTTTTACATCCAGAATCTGGCAGTCTCCCATCCACGGTTCCGGTATATCAGGAAATGCAGGATTTTTTCGCAGGGTCACATTGCACAGGGCAATGATCAGTCCCTTTTGCTCATCATAAAAATCAATCCTGGTACTAAATTTGGCTGCATTCATATTATATGTGTCAAAGTACAGGGAAACCCCGTCCTCCCCATGCACTACCCTGGCTTCTGCCAGATGTTCTCCCTTTGGGGTATATACCAGGCATCTTGGGCAATCTTTCAATACCATTATCCCGTCTCCTCCTGTTTCTTTTCCCGGGCAGTTTTATATCAGGAAACTGCCAACCTCCCTGTCTGCATTCATCATCATCTGCAGACGCAGTATCTGTATCAGATTCGCAAAGCTTTCTTTATCCATGGTAATGGTTCCCTGGGTTTCGTCTGTGGTCAGACCGCTAAGAACTGACAAACCATAGCCGGATAAAGACGCTGTCCCGGAGCCATAGCCGGACAGGGCTGACAAACTTGTCAGGGCCGACAGACTGCTTCCAGAGGAAAGTCCTCCTGCATAGGAAAGCCCTCCTGCCGAAGCCAGAGCACCGGCGTAGGAAGCCAGACTGCTTCCGCTTGTCATAACCGTCTTGCCGGCATAAATAGCTCCCTCTCCCAAATAAGACATAATCTTTTTTACATAATTCTGAGTCTCTTTATAAGGAGGAACGCCCCCGTATTTCTGTACAGCCCCCGGCCCTGCGTTATACGCAGCCAAAGCCAGGCTCACATCCCCGAATCGATCCAGATTTTCTTTTAAGTATTTGGCGCCGCCCATAATATTCTGCCGTGCATCATAGGGATCTGTAACTCCCAGGCTTTTTGCCGTTCCCGGCATTAACTGCATAACTCCCATGGCACCAGCATGGGACACTGCATTGGGGTTAAAATTAGATTCCGCCTTTGCCACTGCTTTTATAAGATTGGAGGGCAGCTGATATTTGGCGGCTGCTTCCTCAAAAATAGCATCCATGTCCTCTGTAACTCCTGCGATCTTGCCTTTCAGCACATTCTGAAAATCGGAACCGGAGACGGAGTTATAGGCGGTAGTTTTTTTCTGCTGCTGAAGCATTTCCTGCGCTTCTGTAGCTGATGTAATCAAACTCATTGCAAAATTCCCTTTCTTTTTCCGTTACAAATTCACGGTTATTGCGGGTGGGCAGCACCGTCAGCTCCAATGGCCCAGCCGTCTATGACCGTATTTACCATCATATGGCCGTTAACATCCATATAGTACCAGACACCCTTGACATTTGTCCAGCCCTGAGCCATAGCGCCATTGGGGTGGAAATAGTACCAAAGGTTTCCCCCTGCGTCAATCCAGCCGGTCTGCATTCTTCCATTGTCATCCATATAATACCAGATACCGTCTACATTGGTCAACCCCCGGGTCATGCGGCCGCTGCCATCCAGATAATACCACACATCCGGATTGCCCTGGATCCAGCCGGTCTGCATATTTCCATCCGGTCCCATATAATACCAGGTTCCGCCGCCTGCATCAACCCAGCCGGTCTGCATGGCTCCGTTGCTGTCCATATAATACCAGGCACCTCCGTAATTAAGCCAGCCTTTAGCCCGATTACCGTTTTCGTCAAAATAATACCACTTTCCTGAAATCTTTCTCCAGGAGCTTTTTACCTTTTCTCCGCCGGGAAGGACATAGTTTTCTCCTTTCATAGAACCGCCGTCATCGGAATTATTCCGGCGTACCTCCTCATAATCCTCCCAGTCGAACTCCTGATCCGTAGAAGTGACAAACCGGCCTTCTTTTAAATATTTTCTTTCGTCTGAGGTACGCGGAATCGCCTTTACCTCATAATAATAGATTTTTTCCATATCTTTCATATACTGGGACAAATCTGCGCTGTTGGTCTCCACATTAAGGCGTTTTACCAATTTGTCATCCCCATACAGAGAAACCGTATAACCAGTGGCATAATCTACTTTGCTCCACACGGCCTTGGTCTTGGAACCTCTGCTCCATCCCGCCTTGTCAGTCTCTCCCAGCACGGTTACCGGGATAAAATCCACTTTCACCTGCAGGGTGGTCTTGTCCAGAGCCTTTGCAGACACAAAGTTTGCCCCGCTCACCTTACATTCAGAGCGGTTTAACGACACGGGAAAATATTTGCCATCATCTGCGTTAACATTAATTTCTACCCGGACCTTTTTCCCCGGTTTCCACTTATCATAAGCAGTTCCAAACCGGATCTCTCCTATGGAACATCCGCTTCCGGAAACCGTAATCTCCGGATCTAATATTTCCTCCGGCTCCCCGTAGCTGGTCTTCACCGTCACCGTCAGCTTCTCAATAATGCTGGACTCTGCTCCGTAAGCCTCTCGGGAAGGGAGCGGGCCGGCTCCTGCCGCCGTAAGGGCCGCAGCCAGGCACATCGCCCTTCCCCATTGCTTCCAAGTTTTTAACATACTCCACCTCTTTCTTTTCTACGGAATATTGCTCCCCGGAATCTTATTCCAGTTTGTCTTACCTCCAGATTCCGTCTGCATCTACATAAAATCCGTTTATACTGGTGTTTGAGGCCATTTCTCCGGAGTCCGGATAGAAATAATACCAATTTCCGTCTATCTGATACCATCCGGTTGCCATCTCCCCGTTGGAATCAGTGAAGTAGGTTTTATCGTCCCGTTTGATCCATCCGGTAAACATGGCTCCCAAAAGGCTGTTGTCCACTGTATTAAGATAATACCATCGTCCATTCTGATTCAGCCAGCCCGTATACAGGGATCCGTCTTCATTAAAATAGTAATAATAAGGACCGATAACCTTCCATCCTCCTGAGGCCATAGTTCCGGCTATCTCATCCTCCTTCTCCCCGGTGTGGAAAAAGTACCATTTGCCGTCAATTTTTGCCCAGCCTACCGCCATCTGACCGTTAGGATAGAGATAATATTGTTGATTATCAACATTCTGCCAGCCTGTCTGCATCACTCCGTCAATATTAAAATAATACCACTGGCCTTCTATGTATTCCCATCCGCCCCGGCAGATAGTTCCATCGGGATAAGTATAACTCCACTGCTTATCCTTCTGCGTCCATCCCGTTTCCTCGGCTCCCCGGGCCGTCTTGCTGTTTGCTTTTTGCTGTCCCTTTCCGTCAGAAACATAGCGATCCGTTATCTGAAGCTCTCCGGACTCTATCCAATCGCTTCTTTTGCCATATTTCGACACAGAATCTGTCCCGGGAATCGTTCTTACCCGGAAGGTATAGTCCCCCGCTTCCGTCATATAAGGATAAAAATTATATCGGACCGCCGAGGTTCTGGGAATCCTGTAGACAGACTTCCCGTCCCTGTACAGCTGAACCTCATAGAAACCGGAAGTGTCTTCAGGCTTTTCCCAGCGTGCCTCTCCCAGGTTTTTTTCATACCAAAAGGCATCCAAAGGCTCTCCGTATTCCCCTTTTATCGGCTTGAGGCTCAGGGTTACCACCAAAGCGTCCCCGTCCCGCCGGGCGGATACAAAAGTACCTCCGCTAATGGTTACAGAAGACTTTTTATAACTTGCAAGAAAATAATATTCGCTTACATCCTCCGGCTCTAAAGTAACCCGCATCTTAGGCTCATCGGCAGTATGAACCTCTTTGCCGCTGCTGTCTATCCATTCCGCCTCCGCTATTTCATACCGGTCATTGGACTCGCTGACCGCGATTCCTCCGTCTGAAGGGGTGGTTCCGATATCAATATCCGGCAGCCTGCTTCCCGACTCAATCTTGGAATTCACCTTAATGTTTACCGAATTAATAGGCTTTGATGCCGCCTGCGCCGTCCCCGAAGCGGCCAGCAAAAAGCTTCCTGCCAGGAAGATTCCTGTCAACCCCTTAAATCTCGCTCTCCTCATTCAGTGTCTCCTCCGCTTCTTTTTTGTCCGGGACAAATCCCAAAAAATACAGGTAGATTTCCACCACTGCCTGATACAATTCCTCCGGTATGGCGGCCCCCAGTTTTACTTGGTTTAAAAGGGTAGCCAAAGAATCGTCCTCATAGACGGGAACCCCTGCCTCCATAGCGGCTTCGGTAATCCGCTCGGCCATATAGCCCATTCCCGATGCAACCACCACCGGCGCACCGTTTTTTTCTGGATCATATTTGAGGGCTACTGCCTTACGTTTCATTAAATCATCAAATTCTGACATTAATAGTCCTCTCCTTTTCCCTAATCTCCGGAAATACATCCTCCAGACGGATCTCCCCCCGCTTCTCCTTTACCAGAAGGCGGTTAACATCCATCCCGTTTTTCTTAAGAATGCCTGATATGTTTTCCTGAATCTCCTGGCTTTTTTGGGTAAGTGCAGGGGGAACATAAAGCTGCATATCCATTCTCCGATCCTGAAGGGACATCACCATATTAAAGTTTCCCAGTTCCCGGATATCAAACCGGAAAAACATCTTGATTCTCCTGCCTCCCTCCTCAGGGTCCTTTTTTGCATCCGGATCCGCCCAGATCTCCGACATTACATCTTTGTCCTGATAGCGGAAGGGAAGCACAATATGGAGAAACGGGAGATACACGCTTTCATTAATCAGCATCCCGTTTAAAACATTATAAAACTGCTGCATATTTTCCAAACCGGCCTGGCCGCCGGTCCCTTTTAAAAGTAAATCCGCAAAGGTATCCGCAAAAGTATTTTTCCCTTGTCCGCTCCGGATATCCGCCAGCACCTGGTCCAAATCCAGAGGACTGCTTTTAAAAAACCTCTCTGCCTCCCGGTTTCCTGTCAACCTTTCAAAAAGCTGGGCCAGCCGGCCTTTATCTCCGTTCTCATATTTTACCGCATGAAGGACGAAAAACATTACTGCATCCCTCACTGCGCCGTAATCATGGGTTCTGGAAATATACCGGGAAAGGAACGGAATCAGCCTTCCGTTAAGAACTTCCGTATTGGCCGCCGTGTCTCCGTCGGCTGCCCGCCAGTTTATCATATCCCTCAATTCTTCAAAATCGCCTCTATAACTCTTTAGCATTAACCGGCTGATATCATCCGTCAGAGAGCGCATCTGAAGAAGCAGATGCTGTCCGGAAGAATAGTCGTTATATCCCTTTAAAAAGGCCAGAGCCGCCTCTTTCAGTCCTTGGGAAGCATTCTGGAACAGGATGCTTCTAAGCCCGTCAAAAAAGCTGCCGGAAAACTTTACCTGGGCCGCCTGCTGGCTCTGTAAAAAGGCCAGAAGTTCCTCCGGCGAATTGAGATTAATGGAGGAAAACAGTTGTTCCATCAACCCGGCCACAGATTCCTGGTTTCCAAAAATAATCCCTGCGCCGTCATCTAAAAGGAGCTGCTTTAATAACTCAGGAAGTTGTCCCGCGTCCTTAAGCCGCTGGACAAAAGCCCCGTAATTGCTCTCATAGTCAATCACGCTGTAATTTCCGTCCTGGGCAGCGCTGCCGGTTCCCCCTTTTTCCTGTCCGTCTGCCCGGACTACCCGGGAAGGATCTACCTGGTTCTGTATTTGCTGATTGTTAATATGGTTTCTGGGATCACGGTTTTCCAGCGTCCGGTTCTCTATATCGGGAGTAGGTCTTGTCACTTGTAGGATATTTGCCATGGTTCCTCCTCATTCGGCATAAAAATCTATATATCGCTATATCGGCGTAAATGCATAAGATTATTAGATTTTTTCATTGCAAGCCTAGTATACTACATTTTTTTAGCAAGGGAAAGGGATATCTGCTGACTTTTTTCTGACTTTTTTCTGTCTCAGCTTATGTGGATAAAAAAAATGCCGATAAATATTATATAAGCTATGAAAAAAGGTATCAAGGGGCCGAAGACCCTGAATATGGCGCCTGTATAATTGAAAATAATTTTAGCTTTATATCGCTATATTTATTTTCAAAAAGGAAAGGAGGACATTATGAATATTAGATTATATACAAATAAAGATTATCCTGCTTACTCCGCCGCTACTGCTATTTCTCCCATGGCTGACCGGACAAAACCGGCTCCGGAAAAGGCAGCGGGAAATTATGACACCGTTACCTTCCAGAAAACCAATGCTCCGGCGGACGATGCAAGCTTTGCCCGTGTACTGGCCCGTGAGACTGCTTCCAGAATAAAACAGGGGGCGAGTTCAGAGAAGGTAATGAATCTCCAACAGCAAGTGGCCTCCGGGAGTTACCATCCGGATTCGGCGGTCATTGCCAGACGGCTTCTGGGTTATCATTAATAGCGGGAGGATTTAATGCTTTATGACACAGCAGTCATCAACCACTAATTTAGAGCAATTTGTCCAGGTATTAAAACAGCTTATAGAAGCAGTAAACGTTCTTGCATCCCAGCAGGAACAGCTGGCTCAGGCCGCCGCCTTAAGCCAGCATCATTTAATCAACGGCTTTTTAAATCAGGAGCAGGCTCAGCTTCTTAAACTAAGAGGATTGGAGCAGAAGCGGATTCGTCTGGCTGCTCTCATGGGATGGGAAAAACTTACCTTCCAGCAGATACTGGATCAGGCGGAAGCGGATCAGGTTTCTGTTCTGTCTCCGGTGTTTACTGATTTAAACCGGCAGATTAAGCGTCTTCTGGATGCCAGGAATTCGGCCGATACGGCTATTCGTCTTCGGATGAGGGAACTGGACACCGCTATCGGGACTATGCAGGGACGCAACCCGGATGACGTGGAATTTTCCAGAAAAAATGTCCCTTCCCATTTTCAAAATAAATACGTTTAGATATTTTATGGAGGATATAAAACTATGCTGCGAGCATCATTTTCCGGTATCAGCACCGCCTTGTCGGCCCTCCAGGCCAACCAAAAGCGGCTGGATATTATCGGCCAGAATCTTTCAAATATGAACACCCCGGGATATACCCGCCAGCAGCTGGAAGCATCCAGCTTAAACTACTCCTATCCGGTTTCCCATTATACCAATGGCTCGGAAGTAGTAGTGGGCTTTGGCGTACACATGGATCGGGTTTCCCAGATCCGCGATCCCTATCTGGACGTTCAGTACCGTTCCCAAATGAATAAGTCCAGCTACACTGACACTATCCAAACGGCTCTGGATTCCCTGGCCAGGGTTTTGGACGAATCCAACATCTCCGGTATCCGGGATGCGTTTTCCGATATCCAGGCCACTCTTACCGACATGCAGGATCTGCCCAAAGTTGATAACGCCGTTTACGAAAGCGAACTCCGGGCCCGCATGCAGGCTTTGACCAATCTGTTAAATCAGTCGGCAAAGCAGATCCAAGATGCAGAGAAGGCCGAGTTTGACCGGCTTAACGGAGCGGGCACCAGTGAGGAAGGAGCCGAGCAGAAGGTAAATGATATTCTCCGCCAGATTGGCGATTTGAATATCCGGATTAAAAAGAATCAGATCTTCAATACTCCCAGCCTGGAGCTGATGGACGAGCGGAATTTACTCCTTGACGAATTAGCCAGCTATCTTCCCATTGAAGTTACTTATTATAAGGACAGTGATCACAGCGGCACCTATACCGCCCCTGACGGAAGTATCCGGGATAAAGGCTATGAATATGATCAACACGGCAATGTTATCGGTAAGAAGGAATGGCCCGATGATCTGAGGGTTACCATGGATTATACCGATGCCCAGGGAGTTTCCCGTACCCTTGTCCTGGTTAACGGCACAGAAGGCGGTAAAGATCAAAATTATGGAAGCATGACCGTAGTAGGTGACCGCAGCGATCCTACCAAGGCTTCCGTTACAATCAATTCTTCCCCCAATATGGACGGAACCGCCGGAATGGACGCAAGCGCTGACTTTTCCGCCTCTAAGGGACAGATGAAAGGCGGCTCCATTCAGGCCAGCCTGGATATGCTTGGAAAAACCGGTACGGGGCAGATCATTGCCGGTACTCAGACCCTGGATAAGGTAAGGGGCTACCAGTATTACATGAAGCAGCTTGACACTCTGGCAAAAACTTTTGCAAAAGAGTTTAATCGGATTAATAATGATCCCAATATTGCCGCACCTCCCGGCGGCGACCTGTTTGAAGCTCAGGGCGGCGGCGATTTTACTGCTGCAAATATTTCTATCAGTCAGGGATGGATCAGCGGAACCAATAAGGTTGCCGGCGGTTCATCAAACCGGACCGACGTTATTCTGGAAATGTTAAATTCCATGTCCAAGACTTATACGGATTTGGGCAATAACTCCTACTCCGACTTTATGAATAATGTATCCGTTACCCTGGCCAGCGATTCCAGCTCTAACCAGACCTCCCTTAAAACGGATGTTATCGTGCTAAACGGCATCCATGATTCCAGAGATTCTATTTCGGGGGTCAGTCTGGATGAAGAGGCCGCCAATATGATGGCTTTCTCTTCCGCTTACAATGCCGCTTCCCGTTTGATGACAGCTTTTGATGAAGCCCTGGATAGACTGATCAACAACACCGGCCTGGTAGGCAGATAATTCATTGGAGGGAATAATGATATGAGAGTTACCAATTCAGCTACAAATCGAAAGTTTACCAGTGGCATTAATGATGTCCACAGTAAATTAATCAAAAGTTTTAATAAAATTTCTACCGGCAAAGCCTATGAGGCCGCTGCCGATAACCCTCTTGATTACTATGAGGGCAAGAAGATCGACAATCAGTATCTGGATACCGTCAGCAAGCTTTCTCTGATCAGCGATGTAAAAAACCGTCTTTATGAGCAGGAGCTTGGCGCCCGGTCGGTTCAGAATATCCTATCCCAGGCGAAGATAAAGGTGGAATATGCTGCTTCCGCTACCAATAATTCTTCTGATGCTACTGTGCAGACGGTTCGGGATGATTTGCTTCAGAAGCAGCAGTCTATTGTAAATGAGCTAAATGCCCAGTTCCAGAACTGTTATATTTTCGGGGGAAACGATCTTTCTACTACGCCTTTTACCTTAAGTGAAGACGGAACTACCCTGACCTTTACCCATCAGTTCCCCGGAGAGGCCGCCGCTACGGACATCACCATGACGCTGAAGGAAAAGCCCGCCGGAAGCGGCACTTATTCCTATGAGATCAGTGATCCGGCTAAATTGCTTCAGGCTATGAGGGAGCAGGGGCGAGTCGATATCGGATACGGAAATATTGCCAACAAGAATACTCTTCTGGATACCTATACCGGAGGTATTAACCTTTTGACAGGACTGAATTCCGATACCCTGAATGCCATGTCTGATCAAGATGCGATAGACATTATCCAGGAACGGCTGGATAAAAGTCCTCTGGGGCTTATGGGATCAGCTGTCATGACCATGAACGGCCATATTGATAACTTGAAAAACGGAACGGCCGACTTCTCTGCATTTTCCGAAAATATGAGAGACATTATGGAGGAAATGACTCTTACCGAGCACTATATCAGCACCGTATACAGCGATTTGGGCAATAAATATTCTCTCTTAGAGACTACAGAATCCAAGCTTACCCTTACCAAACAGCTTCTGACAGAACAGTACACGGATAAAATGGGGGCTGATCCTTATGAGGCTATTATGGAGATGTATTCCTACCAGTACTCCTATTCGGCCGCTCAGCAGGTTGCTACCAAATTGTTCCAGTCGTCTTTATTCGATTTTATGCGATAAACCTAGATTAATTTTGGAAAGGGGGACCTTTGCATGTCGCAGCTAATTCGAGTAACATCTACGCCATATCAGGCGGTTCATTTTACACAGAGGGCCCAGTTAGTCCCTTCTGATATGGTGGATGTGGAGCGCCGCAGGGCTGTAGCCCGCCAGATTGCTTTCCATTCCAGGCACGCAAGAGGCGCTTCCATTGATATGGATTCCTACCAGAAAATCCGACAGACTTTCAGTTTGAACCCTTCCTCGGTCAGTTCCGCTCCGAGTCAGACTGCTCGGCCGGTTCGGTTCTTTGATTCCCAGCCGCAAACCAGCCGCTCCTCTACAGTTAGTATTCCCGTAGAGGATTATGGGGGTTCTGAAAGCCAGGTAACTGCTGCCGCTTCTTCTTTGGATGCCGTTTCTTCTCAAAATATGCCTTCAAAGTATGAAGCTGCCTATGATGTACAGCTTGCTTCCTTTGAGATGCGGGCTGCCCGGGGAGATATCTCTTATCTTCCTGGTTTTGATGTAACTGTCGTGATTCAACGTCCTGAAATTCATTTTGAATACTTAGGTGGTTTTAACTATGTACCCCCTCAAGAGGATGTTATCGGACGCAATGTAAATCTCTATATATAGGAGTGTTTTGATTACATGACTGTACAGACAGACTATTATGGACTGATAGAATATGAGGAGGAAGATTTAATTACTCTTCCGGAAGGACTTTTTGGTTTTCCTGATTTAAAGCGTTATCTTCCTCTCATGATGGAGGAACAGGATGATTCTTTGCTTTTGTTCCAATCCGTTGAGCGGCCTGAAGTGGCCTTTGTGTTAATTAATCCAACTTGTTTGCTTCCTGATTATACTCCTTCTCTTACACCAGAGGAGTTGGCCTTTTTAGAAGTGAAAGACATTGGTGAACTTTCCTATTTTGTCATCTGTGTAATTCATGATAATTATTTGGATAACACGGTAAATCTTAAGTGTCCGCTGTCTATCAATCCTGCAACTCGGGTTGGAATGCAGATTATTATGGAACAATCTGCTTATGGCTTTCGTCATAAACTAAGTTCCTTCCCCAGCTTAGCTAATCCGGAATCTTCTAAACAACAGGAGTAATTGCCATGCTGATTCTCAGACGTAAAAAAAATGAAAGTATCTTAATCGGCCAAGATATTCGGATTACTATATTAGAATGTGCTGCCGATGGAGTACGTATCGCTGTGGATGCACCCAAACAGATTTCTATTATTCGTGAGGAACTTTCTGATGCGGAACAAACAAATAAAATGGCGCTTGCCCCTAAAACAAGCGCCATAAAATCTCTGTATGCTGCTCTCACCCAGCATCCGGCTCCCCACCTTTCGGCCGATGAACAGGAAGAATCTTGATTTTTACTTTTTCCTGATAATCTGAAGCAGCAGCCGGATATCTCTCCGGATCCAGCAAATCGGGAGAAGCAGTGGAAGCTTCTCCGCAGAAGGGTATAACCCGCACATATATCGATACTCCGGAAACAGCCAGCGCAGTCCTCTTCTGAAGGAAGAGTGGCTGTTTCCAAGGTGTTCTCTGAATTTTTTCCACTTCTCTTTGTTTAATTCCTTTTTCTCTATCTGTTCCAGAATCCGCTCCAAATACAATGCCTGAGGATTGGCTTCGTTTTTCACCTTTCCCCTGCTTAATATGCGGTTCTCCAACATATCATAAACCTCTGTTTCCTCTGAAGGCATTCCAAAAGTCGAATCCTTCTTATTTCCGAACCACATCCTTGTTAACTGCATTAATAGCTGGACTAAATTGTCAATATTAAAATCCTCCAGCCCTTTCATGATGTATTCGCTGCTCATTTCACTCTTCCAATATTGGTAAAACAGATAAGTATCCAGCAGTTCCCGAATTAACAGTTCATCTGTTACATAGTGATATGCAATCTCAACAGAGCGAAAGACAAATTCTCCCTCCAGGGAGAGGATTCTCACATGTTGAAAAGGACTTCTGATTGGGGCATGTCCTATGAGCTGGAGCAAATGTTTTTCATAAGCAGGCGGCTTAAACGGAAAGTGGTGATAAATTTCTACCTGGAATCCTGAAATACGTTTCATCCGCTCTCCGCAGCCTTTATAAGTCCTATCGGTTTCATATCCTAAATCTATCAAAAGACCTTTTGCCAGTGTGTAAGCCTCTCCACTTAAAAATAACCGCAGCGGGTTATTAGCGGCTGTCTCCTTTAACTGGTATAACTCCCGGATGCTGCTGGAAGTTAAAATCGTACAGGGAATTTCCTTCATATCAAAAAGATTCAGAATCTCCCGCTCCGACTCCTCACAAGTCTCCCCATATCGCAACGCCGACTGATAACGCTCAAAAAATCGTTCTTTCCATCTGGCATTTCGTTTAGAATCGCTTCCCAGAAGGCCCAAATAAATAACATTTGCGATTTTATGGTATTCGGCAGTGCGGTACATCAACTCCCAATTGGTTCTTCCATACATGGGGCGAAGCGTGTCCTGACGTATGATAGAACTGGCCATATTGATCAGAAAACGTCCCTCAAATATTTGTCGGTTCATAGTCTCTCCTATTGCTTCATACAGCGATTTGCCTTGCTGCTTAGTCAGCCAAATAAGGAAGAAGGGCTGCCGCAAAAGCGGCGCCCTCTCTTCCTTATCCCAAAGTATTCAAAAGCATTCCTACTGTGTAATAATTTCCGATATTGTAAGCTCCGCTTCTGGCAAAATTGCCCAGGTAACGGAAGCTGTCGTAATAATTGCCCCCACTCTGGGTCTGGCTTGATATGGAAGATAAATCGTTGCTGGCAATTCGCTGTACCGGAGAGGATAATGCCGCATCCGCTTTAGACGCCGCTCTCTCCGCAATTCCAAACTGACCGCTGATAAGTTCTTTGGTTCCTTCATAATCCTTTACCAGGGCTTCTTCCAGTTTCTCCTTATCCAATACCAAATTTCCCTCTTTGTCGTGGGAAATTCCCAACTGTGCTAAGGTTTTCTCGTCTGCCAGTCCCCGGCCAAAGGATGCATACTGCCTTGCCGCTCCCGTTCCCCGACCGGTATTTTCCGACAACAGGTTGGTAACAGAGTTATAATCCTTTATCAGATCCTCTACTGCTGAAATAACCTTATCCGTATCAATGCCTGTGTATATATTCGTTTCTCCAGTGTCCTTTAATGTAGCATGGATCCGTCCTACATCCAGGTCAATCTCATTGCTGTCAGACCGGTAGGTCTGGCTGAATCCATTTTCTGTCACTGTATACACTGCATCCTGAGCTGCTGTCGCCGCATTTTCAATTCCTGCGGCAGCGCCTGTAGAGCCGGTCACCTTAAAGCCATTTGCTTCCCCTGTCTTTCTGGATGCAACGGCAAGGGATACCTTTCCTCCATCATTTACCACCTGAGCCCTGATGTCTTTGCTCTGTGCGTTAATCGCCTGAGCAGCCTCCCGGTACATCTGGTTGTAAGTCTTTGCAGTCCCATTGTCGTTCAATGCGGAGACGGAAACGGCTATGCTTCCCCCTGAGGTCTGAATCTCAAACTCCATATCCTCGCCTGCCTGGGCTGTCTCCTGTGCTACCTTGAATCCGCTTTGGTTCTGCTGACTCTGTGCCAACGCGTCAACCTGAAGCCGGATGTCTGTATCGCCGTTTAGCTTATAACCTGCCTTTACGCTGGCTACAGCCTCATCAGTAGAACCTACCTGGTAGTCATTAAAAGCATTGCTCTTGCTGAACCCTGAAAGCTTGGCTGCCGAGCTCTCCAGGCTGGTAAGCGCAGACTGATATTTGCTTAAAAAGGATTTCACATCCGTATAAGGATCGGATGAGGAAGTGGTCTTTCCTATCCGGTTTACGGCGGAGACAGCGCTTAAGGATGAATTCCGCATAGAGGACATCCTTAAAAGATTCAAGGTATTCTGATACTGGTAATTACTATAGCTGCTGATTCCGTTTATTGCCATATTCTTTCCTCCTTTCTCTGATTATTTTTCGCTGGACTTTTTCTTATAGAAGGATTTCTCCCCGCCAATACTTAAGTTTAGTCTCTCATCCAGCTCCCTGATTTCCTTTAAAAGTTCAAGGGACTTTTGGCGGATCTCCAAAATCTTCTTCTCTTCAAAACTGCCTCCCGGCTGATGCTGTCGGGGGTCACAGCTAAGAAGCTGTTTTAGATAGGCTGAGTGCTCTCTCTCCTGCCCTGCCGCTTTCCAAATCTCTTCCTGGCATTCCTCAATCTTGGCCATCTCCTCCGCCCGCATCTGCATCAGAAGCTGAACGGAAACTTCGTCTTTTCTTTCAAGGCTCTCCTTCAGCTCCTGAGTTAACCGGTCTATCTCCCGGAGGAATCCGTAGCGCCGCTGTACCAGCAGCATTATCTGCTCTAAATCCATGAGCCCATCCTCTCTATCCAAAGACACTCTTTTCCTTAACAATATGATTATCGCCCACCATACGGCTGGCCTGATCGAAAGCGTCCCGCAATTCGCAAAGGATGTTGCGGATACGTCCGATTTCATCCTTCTGACGCTCTCTGCCGGCATTGATCCTGCTGATGTCAAAAATCAGATAATTATAAATTCTGCGAAGATCCCGGCTGATAGGATAGCTCATATCCAGTATATCAATCAAATAACGGACAATTCGGGAAACCCGTTCAAGGCAGTCTTCAAAGTCTTTATAATCCTTATCTTCTAAAGACATCTCCGCCCTGGTCAGCCGCTTAATAGCCTCGTCATAAAGCAGCAGCAGCAATTCAGGCCCGCTCATAGAATATATGCTTTTTTCTTTATATTTTTGATAACCGTTCATAGCTCTCCTTCTCTGATATTTGACTGCCTTATACGCTAAGCTGGGACAAATAGCTGGATTGGGAATTCATCTGACTGATCATCTTTTCCATGTTGACAAACTGGGTAATATAGCGATCCTGCTCGCTCTTTAACCGGATCTGAAGTTTATCTACATTCTCCTGCATCTCTTTTAACTGCCTGTATATCTGGTTGTTGGTCAGAGACAGCGGTATCTTCTCAGAGCCTGCTTCCTCAATCAAACGTCCGTAGGAATTGCCGTTTTTGGTGGCATATTTGGTTGCATAGGGGGTAAAGGTTTCATCCAAAATGGTCATCAGACCTTTTTTAACTTCTCCGCCTCCGGTAAAGATATCGGAAACCATGTCCGGATCCGTTTCCATAGCCTGCTTAAATTTCTTTTCATCAAAGGTAATGGTTCCGCCCTCTTTATAATTGTCGGAAATCGTAATTCCCATGGCCTCCAGATCTTCATACTTAGCATTGCTGCCCAGCAGCTTGGTGATAACGCTCTGCATATCCATGCTCAGATCCCGCATAACCCCGTCGTTAAATAATAACCCGGATTTTGCTTTTTTCTCCCAGTTCTTGATGGAAGTTTCATCCATCTCATCCTTTTGCTCGTCAGTAAGGGGGCCGTAGGATCTGTCACGCTTCGTAGTAACCTGAGTGTTGATTTCCTTTATGAGAGCATTGTACTCTTCAACGAACTTTTTAACCGCCTCCGTAACGCCCTCTGCGTCCGCTTTGGCATCAAAAGTCACTGCCTGAGATTTATCTTTTGAATACACACCTTTTTCATCATAACCGAATTTTCCGGATACGGTTACCTTCATCCCGGCCAGGTCAAAGGTGTTGGTAAGGCTCTCCATCTCTGTTTCCACTCCGTTTCCGTAGCTGACCCGAACTATGGCATTCTCACCATCCTTAGAGAAGCCGTCTGAGGAACCGTTAACACCGAACAGCGCTCCCGCATATCCTTCGCCATTCTCATCGCCCAGCTCAATCTCTCCTCGTTTTCCGGTTTCTGAGGCTACCAGAACGAACTGGTTGGTGGCACTGATATAAGAGGCCTTTACTCCGGCTTCCTCGTTACTGTTAATTTTATTCAAAAGCTCATCAACTGTCATGTCTGCGGTAAATTTAATTTCAGCACCGTTAATCTTCATGGTGTATTCGGTGCTGTCGCCTTCCTTAGGCACATTGTCGTCTCCAAATCCCAATTTTTTCCAGTTGTCCCGCAGGCTCAGTCCGGTGCTGACCTTGTTGGAGGTCTCCTTGTCAAAGCCCAGCATCTTTCTGGCCTCATAATCGTTAGCGTTTATGGTTAAGGTCTCTTTGGCATCCTTTACCTGGAACTGAAGGGTTCCGTCTGGAATATTGTCTATATTGTCTGTATTTACCTTGGTGATTACATTCCCCTTACCAAAAGCTTTCTCCAGATGCTTATTGGTGAACTCCACCAATTTTTCCATTTTTTTGTCTTTATCCGTCAATTTCTGAATCTCATCGGATTCCTCTTTGGTCAAAAGAACTATGTCCTTGGATTGGCCGCCATAGCTGATAGAAAACTTACGGCCTGCCATATATTCGTCAACCGTCTGTCTTGTTACGTAGCTGTCATTAAATGAATTGGTGGCAATATCCTTAAAGCTCTTAAGGTTCTCTTTGGGATTGCCATCCTCATCCAAGTGGGCGTCATTAATGGTAATTCCCTGGATCTCCTCACCAAGTTGATCCTTATCTACACCGAGGGCGCTAAGAGCGCTGGAATCTTTGTTAATCACAATCTCTTTCTGGAATTTGTCCCCTGCCTTGATGTTAAAGCTCTCGCTGACTTCATCATACTCAAAGCTTATCATCTCCGACAGCTTATATTTCTTATCTCCCCATTTAATCTCCTGGGTTTCCAGGGCTTCGTTCAGCTTTTTTACCACTTCCTCAGGCTCAGCCGTATAATCAATGGTCAATTCCGTGCCGTCTTCTTTTTTATAGGTGCTCTTAAACTCAAAGGTAAATTTCTCTGAAAAGCCATCCGTACCAATCTGGCCAAAGCTTAATTCCCTGCCGTTTAAGTTGGAAGTAAGGCAGTCCTTATTCACCAGCCTGTCAGCAGTAATCCCGCCGGCAGTTACCGCGGTGCTTTCCTTCTTTTTGTCAGACATACGGGTTGCCGCTGTAGCAGTCTGCTTTACTCCCAGAACGGATAAGTAATTCATCATATCCGAGCTTCCCGTAGCAGTAACATATTTGGTGTATTGGGAATCTCCCAGAACGCTGATAAGGTTCTTTGCAAAAAACGACGGATCCGCCAGGTTGTTGCTGGAAGCATAAGAAAAGTAGCTATCCTGCATATCCAGAATCATATCGCTAATCTTCTGATAGGCTTCCGCCTTCCACTCCAGGTTGGTCATTTCTTTCTTTTGATTGGTAATTTTAGTATTAGTCCCCATGGTCATCTGCTCGATCATGGAGTCTCGGTCAATACCGGATGCAAATCCTCCGAATCCTCTTAAAGAGGTATTTCCAAGCCCGTTACTTGCTGCTGAAACACTTGCCATATGTGTATTCTCCCTTCCTTATAGTAATACTGCAGTTGTTTTGAAACGGAATCCCGCCGCAAGTGCAGCGGCCCTATTATAGATGTCTGCTGATATATCTTCTATTTAATTTATCGGCAGATTTGGCTAAAAAATAAGGAAAAAATACGCGCGCGGCAAAGAAGGCTTGTTTTGCCGCGCGCGTATTCGGATGCTGTTTCGCCGCCGCCTTTATATTTGATGGCGGGGATTGTCTCTTACCTGCATGCAGGCCTTAATAATTTCTGCAAGGGTATTCGATTTAAACTTATTTTCATAATAGCCGATAATCGGGGCCATAGCTCCTTCATCTACTACCACATATTTAGCCGGAAGTCCGGTAAGAGCCAGAGCCAGCACATCGGCCCGGCATCGGCTGCACATACATACATTATACTCTTTCATGTACTTTTCCAGCTTTTTCCGGCCCAAAATCTCTTCCATCACATTAACCATATGATAAATCTTTTCTTCAGGCTGGCTGGGCTTTTCTTTTTCCTCTAAATGATTGGTAAGATTATCCAGTATTTGATTCTCTATTTTCTGGTTCTGGCTTGACTCATCCACTACAATCACCCTTTTCTCACCAGAGGAAACCACTTTTACCGGTATCTCCTTATCAGCGGCAGGCAGTGAAGTTTCCTTTTCCGGCGTATCCTCTCCTTTTATTTCTTGTTCCGGCTCCTTTTTTTCCGGCGTTTCTTTCAGTTCTTCCTGCTCTGCTCCGGAATCACCGGATCCCCCGTTTGTAATTAGGTTCAGCACATGGGATGTTTTGTTGGTCTTTTTGGCCATTGCTTAGCCCTCCTTAAAATGAATGATTTCCATCACTTCGCGTATGAAATCCTGGTAATCGCCCACTGCCGCAGAACGCGGGTTGTAATCAAAAATGCTTTCTCCGTGGGCAGGAGCCTCGGCAATCGCCACTCCGGTACGGATCCGGGTATCAAATACTCGGGTATCAATCTGTTTTGCAAGCTGCTGAGCCATCTCCAGAACATCTCTGGACAGCAACGTCCTTCGGTTAAACCGGGTCAGCAGGATCCCCAGAACGTTAAGACCGGGATTTACAGAGCTCCTCACCGACTCGATAGTCTCCGTAAGCTGGGACAGGCCCACTAAGCTTAAAATATCGGATGCCATGGGGATAATCAGGTAATTGGATGCCGTATAAGCATTTACCGTAAGCAAATTCAAGGCCGGAGGGGTGTCAATTATCACATAATCGTATTTATCTTTTACAGGATTGAGAACATTTTTAAAAATACATTCCCTGCGCTCTGAGGTCACCTGATCTAAACCGTTGCTGAGCATAATGTCCGAGGAAAGAATATCTCCATAAGGAGTGGAACTGACCGCTTCCGGAACCGTCATGGTTCCCTTTAAGGCTTCCAACGCTCCTGGGCCGCTTTGAGATTCCAGTCCCAGGCAGAATCCTAAGTTTCCCTGGGGATCAAAATCTACTCCCAACACCCGCTTTCCTGCCAGGGTAAGCCCCGCAATCAAGGCTGCAGATGTGGTAGTCTTTCCAACGCCGCCTTTCTGATTTGAAACAGTGATGATTGTCGCCAAAATATTACCTCCGAAAGTATTTCTATCATTTTATGCAACAGTTTAAACTAAACTGTTATTGTGCTATAGGCCCCACAAATACAGCTCATTTGCGGACGGGGCCTGATCCACCGCCTGCTTAACGTGCTCTTCATCCAGAGGAAGGATACCCGGAAAGGCAACGGCTCCTGCCTCCCTCTCCGCCTGGTTCAGAATGTTCTGCCAATCCTGAGATTCCGTTTCTTCTCCGTTGATGTAACCTACCGGGTCTCCCCAGTCGTTGGTTTCTGTGATAAACTGCCATACAGGCTCAAAGCAGGAGTCTCTGTCTCTCATAACGAAGTAATCCCGGCTTTTGCCGTCTTTTTCCTCCATGACCAGCCAAACGGTCCGGCTTTCCTGATTCCAAAACATCCTGGAGGTCTGCCCGCTTTCCTCATCGGCCTCCACAGTGGTCTCCATCTTCCCATCCTCCGGATCCCAGACCGCCGCCAAAAGCACTTTATCCGGATCGGTTACCCGGTTAAACACTGCAATGTCTTTATAACCGTCCCCGTTAAAGTCAGAAAAGATAAAGCCCGGCTGCTCCTGGACCTGAGTCGTTTTTTTTCTACCGGCTTTTTTTTGGTTGGAAAGAAGCTGCTTTTTTACTGCCTTTCTGTAATTATCAAATTCGGTAAGGGCCGTACCGTCCGGCCCGACGTATTTGTCGTCCTTGGTGAAGGTATTATAGCATTTCGCTCCGTCCTCCCCCATGTAGTAACGGCTCCCATCTTCCTTATCCGTTACCCAGCCTGTCTTCATATAACCGCCGGAATCTAAGTAATATTCTTTCCCATCATAGGTAATCCATTCATCTTTTACCGGTTCTCCGGGCTCATAGCAGTACATCCAGCGTTTTCCGTTATCGGAAAGTACCCAGGTTCCTTTAGGCGCTCCGTAGGCAGCGATCCCTGTCCCCAGTGTGAGGCAGACTGCTGCCAGGCCGGCCAGGATACTGCTTCTTTGTCTTGCCATATCTTTCACATTCCTCTTTCCTGACATTCCCCTGTCATGATATCGGGGGCAAAAGGTGTTTTTAATAGTTTATCGTCTGCCGCTTAAATTTATCCAAAAGACGATCCAGAATCGTAATCAGCTTCCCGATCTCCGGCTTGGCAAGCTGCTCATCAGCTCCCAGCTCTTCTCCTTTTTTCCGCATCTGTTCATCGATCAGAGAAGAGAAGATAACTACCGGAAGTTTTTTCAAATTTGGATGTTCCTTTACCAGCTTGGTCAGACGGTGACCGTCCATCTCCGGCATTTCAATATCGGTAATAATCAGATTCACCTTCTGGTAAAGCGCCGGATCCTCGCTGATGGAGCTCAGATAATCCCATGCCTCCTGGCCGCTGTTAAAGTTGGAAATCTGGGTAAAGCCGGCCCGCTCCAAAGAATCGTCAATCATCTTGCGGAGAAGGACGGAATCCTCCACTACCATAATGGGAGAATCATTAATGGGACGGACTCCCAGATTTTCCACTTCAGACACCTGAATTGTAGTCTCCGGAGAAATCTCGGCCACGATTTTCTCAAAGTCCAGAATTGATACCAGCTGATCCTCGCACTGGGCAATTCCCGTGGTAATGCTGTCCACGCCGTTTGCCAGAGTTTTATCCGGCTTTTGGATGGCCTTCCAGGAAATCCGACTGATTCCCTCAATGCTCTGTACCCGGAACGCAACCGTCATCCGGTTAAAATTGGTTATGATAAATAAATCTCTGGGAGTTTTCTCGGCCATCTCGCCGGAAAGATAGTGGGAAAGATTGATTACGGTAATCAAAGTATCCCTGGGCTTAAAAATACCTTCAACGGAAGGATGGGCATGAGGCATAGGCTTCACTTTAGAGCTCATGATGATTTCCTGTACCTTCGCTACATTAATGCCGTAAAATTCCCCTTGCACGGTAAATTTCATTACCTCTATCTCGTTGGTTCCTGATTCCAGCAAAATTTTATCTCTCTCTTGTGCTTCCATTGCCTGCATTCTCCTTCCTTTACTCTATAAGAATTTTTCAGCCCGTCCGAAGGTTCTGACTGACACAGCTCCGGTCTGAATATTCAGAATCATGGTTCTGGCATAGCTTCCGCCCGTATCTTCTGCAGACACCCGCAGTCCCTCACGCATCAAAGTCTGCTTTACTGCAGCCACATTGCGCTGTCCGATATTGCCGAAATCCGCGTTTCCGCTGATCTCAAACATCTTTGCTCCGCCTGCGATCTTTACTATGGTTCTGGATTTAACTATACCGAAAGCCGTAAGCTTACGGACAGTTTCATGAATCCCGGAATCCGCATACTTAAATAGATTGGCATCCCTGGTGTCCACCCGTGATGGCAGCATAATGTGCAGCAACGCTCCCAAACGGAGCTGCGGATCATAGAAGGTGACGCCGATGCAGGAGCCAAGGGCGTATGTAATAATAGTCCCCTCGTTCCTGGTAAGTTTCATATCTCCAATTCCTACTTTTAATTCCTTCTCAAACATTAGCAAACCCCTAATTTTTCAAGAATATCGTTTAGGGAGCGGATATCCGGAAGCATCAGCAGCCAGCCCGGAAGCTTCTGCCCCTCCATAAGAAAATCAGCGTTAAAATACATCAGCTTATCTGTCTCATAGCCATATTCCGCAATGGGTACGGTAAGGATGCCGCCCAGCATATTTACCGTAGCGCTGGGAACGGAAAGGTTAATATCTACACCTACCAGTTTGGAAAATGCGTTTACATAAGAACAGATAATAATATTTCCCACCTCTACCAGAGCCGAATATCCAATCTCATCCAGCTCCGTAAAGTCTTTGCAGCTTTTTCCCATAAGCTTATCTAAGATTACATGGGCAAAGTCCGCATTGAAAAGGAACAGCATCAGGCCGTTTATCTGGCCATCCATTTTTACCAGCACGCCTGTGGCAATTTCTTCCGGATTCCCGATCCGCCCTATGGCTTCCTCGTATCCCAAAACACTAATCTCGGGAAGGGTGATCCTTATCTCTTTCTGCAGAAGCTTTGACAGCGAGGTGGCGGCATGGCTGGTGCCGATGCTTCCTATCTCTTTCATTACATCCAGCTCCTGGAGATTCATATCTTCATAATGCCTGATCTTCATACTTATGTCATCCCTCCCCTTATCCTCTTAAGCTATTAATGGTTCCTGTAATTTCATCGGAAGTCGTAACCACCCTTGCCGCAAAAGAAAAGGCCCTCTGACATTCAATCATTCTGGTTATCTCTTTAGCCATATCGGTTCCGGAACCCTCCAGAACCCCCTGTTCCAGGCCCGGATGCTCTACTAAAATGGGTTCCATCCCGGTATTTCCCGTGGTATATTCATTGTCCCCCACGCTAAGCAGGCGGCTGGGATTGGAGAAAGTATACACGCTTACCCTTGGCAGATCCTCATCCTCCTCCTCGTCGTAGTCCTCTTGGTAATCTTCCTCATAATCGCCGCCCTCCAGGGCTTCCCGCATAGCTTCTATATCCGGCACTTCCAGCAAAAGTGGCTGGCGGTTCTGATCCAGAACCAGTTTGCCTGACTCTGTAGTCAGGTAAAAGCCGTCTTCTCTCTCTCCCCGATGGAAACGGCCGCTTCTGGTATAGGTGATTTCCCCCGACACCGGATCCTGAAGCATGAAAAAGGCATTAGGCTGGGTAATGGCATAGTCATATTCCTGACCGGTTTCCCGCATGCCTGAAACTCCAAAATTAGTGTCCGTTCTCTGAACTCTCACTCCGGCCCCAGCGGTAAGCTGGGTTACCGCCTCCGGAGAATCGTTGAGGTTGTAGTTAATCAGCTCTGAAAATACCGCTGTTTTGGGCTTAAATCCATTGTTATTTACATTGGCCAGATTGTTTGCAATTACACCAAGTTTTCTGGAACAATGATCTGCTCCTATGGCTCCTACATAAAACGACATATTCATTGACGGTATCCTCCTTATAGCCTTCCTATATCCGTAACGGATTTGCTCATAATCTGATCATACATTTTAAGAGCCTGGGCAGCGCCCTGAAGAGCTCTCTGAGCCGACATCATAGCAGTCATCTCATTGACCATATTGACATTGGATTTTTCCAGACTCTGCCAGATAATCTCTGTCTCTCCTCCATTTGTATCCACGGGGTTCTGGGCCTGGCCGGTAGAAAAGATTCCGTTGTCTTCTCTCTGAAGCTGGTTATAATCCGCAAAATCCACCACCTTCAAGGTTCCGTAATTCTGGATTTCCGTTTCTTCCTCGTAGCTGTCCCCCTCCTCCCCGGTTCGGATAAGGGTAAACGTAATATTTCCCCGGCTGTCCACGCTAAAGTCCTCATTATCAATATGAATGGGCTGATTTTCCGTGGAAAGAACCCGACCGATTCCCGGAAGCTCTAAGTAGCCCTCATTGTCTACGGCAAAGGCTCCGTTTCTGGTATAACGCTCTCCTCCGGCAGTCTGGACACAGAAAAAGCCGTTTCCGGAAAGAGCAAAGTCAAAAATGCCGTCTGTCACTTCAAAGCCTCCCTGCTCATAGTTGACATAGGTTCTGTCCGCCGCCTTAATCCTGGAAGTAGTTGCCAAAGGCTCCGGGTTCCCTTTCGATGTCCTTCCTGTACGGTAAAGCATTTCCTCCTGGAAGGTAGTGCTGACCATAGTATCCTGTTTGTAACCGGGGGTCTGGACATTAACCATATTGTTGCCGATAACATTTAGGTTCCTGCTCTGAGTAAGCATACCTGACGCAAGTTTATAAAACCCATCATACATCGCATTTTTCTCCTTGTCGCTACATTAGATATTTATTCATATAAGCCTTCAGCTTTTTAATCGCAACGCTGTGAATCTGGGAAATCCTCGGTTCACTGACCTGCATTACCTGGGCAATCTGACTCATGTTCAGTTCTTCCACATAGTATAGAGAGATTACCATCTTTTCCTTTTCCTTAAGGCTTTCTATGGCATCCGTCAGGGTCCGCACCACCTCGCCCTGAAGATAAGCCCTCTCCGGCTGGGACGCGGCATCATTGTTCGCTATCTGAAAGGCCTGGCGTTCTTCGCTGTCTCCCATTATCATATCCAAAGACAGCACATTCATCATGGTACTCATCCTCTGGATCTTCTGGCATTTTTTTACGTTCATCTGCAGATGCTTTGCCAACTCCTCATCGGAAGGGGAGCGGCCCATTGTTTCGGACAGATGTTCTCTGGCCTTCTCAATGGATTTGTTCTGCTTATGGTAATCCCTGGGCATCCAGTCATTTTTTCTCACCTGATCGATTACCATCCCCCGGATACGCCGGGATATAAATGTCTCAAACTTATTATCCTTCTCCGGGTCGTATCTGTCAATCCCTTTCATGATGGCAATAACGCCTTCATTAATAATATCTTCCTGTTGGGCAAAGCCGGAATAAAGATTCTGGGTCTGAATCGCTACTGCTTTTACAATATACAAATACCTAAGGGTAAGTTCCTGCTTGATATAAGGATCCCCTGTTTGTTTATAAGCTGCAAACAGCTCTTCATTTGTTTTATCCTTCCACTCATCAATGCCTGCCATAATCTGCCCCTCACTTCCAGTTTGTCTGTCCCGGCCCGCTCTGAAGGTTCAGGCTGCCGATAGACTGAATCTGTACATTATTGGCAATTTCGTTAAAGGAAAGCACCCGCACATTGGGATAAAACTGCTCAATCAGCCGGTAGAAATGAATCCGCATAATCTGGGAAGTCAAAATCACCGGGCTCTGCGAAATTCCGTTGAACTTTCTCAGCTGTTCCGCCGTCTGCTGAATAATACTCTGGAGAATATCCGGGCTGAGGGCAAGGTAATGTCCGTCTCCGCCCTTTGTGAGGGAGCCGGCCATAGTGCGTTCCAGTTCGGAGTCCAGAGTGATAACTTTCATGCTTCCGTCCTCACAGTACATTCTGGTTATGGTTCTCTTTAACGCAGTCCGGATATGCTCTACAATATTGTCGGTATCTTTTACAGGAAGTCCCGTATCAGCGATAACCTCCATCATAGTCTCTATAATAGTTTCCAAATCCTTGATGGGAATCCCTTCTTTTAGAAGGCTTGTAAGCACTCTCTGCAACAAGTTGTATGAAATAATATTGGGAAAGGCTTCTTCCACAAGCTGCTCCGCCGTCTTTTTGACGTTTTCCACAAGCTGAACCACTTCCTGCCTGTTAATCAGCTCATATGCATGCTGCTTCACCACCTCAGTCAGATGGGTTACCATAACCGACAAAGGATCGATAACCGTATAGCCATAAAGCTCAGCCCGCTCCCTGTCCTCAGGCCGGATCCACCGGCTGGGGATACCGTAAGCCGGTTCAATGGTTTCAATTCCGTCAATCTCCTTTTCCGGAGATTCCGGCTCTAGCGCCAGGTAATAGTCCATAAGGATCTCTCCCTTTGCCACTTCCTCTCCTTTAATCTTAATCGTGTACTGATTGGTTCCCAGCCCGGAACTGTCTCTAAGACGGATAGAAGGGATAACAAATCCCATATCTTGGGCATACTGCCTGCGGAATATTACAATCCGGCTGATAAGCCTTCCGCCTACGGATTCGTCTGCAAGAGGAATCAGGCTGTAACCGAACTCCATCTCAATAGGTTCTACCGTAAGAAGGGTGTAAACATTGTTCACATCCTTGTAATACTCCTCTTCCGTCAGAGGCTTGGCTGCAGCCGCCTCTTGCTGGGCAGGAGCCATTTCCATCCCTCCTGCCTCCTGATAGGCTCCGGAAGCAATAAAGGACGGCTCCGCCTGGATTTTCCTGGAGAGATACATACCGCCGCTTATGAGAGCCGCCGCCACTATCAGAAGCTGGATAACGGGCATACCCGGAATCACTACCAGCACGGCGATCACGATGCCGCTCATGATAATCGCGTTGGGCTGGGCCATAAACTGCTTGGAAATATCTTCGTTTAAGCTTCCCTCCGCTACGGCACGGGTTACAATCATACCGGTTGCGGTGGAGATGAGAAGGGACGGGATCTGGCCCACCAGACCGTCGCCTACCGTGGCAATAGAATAGGTAGTCATTACCTGGCTAATACTGTCGCCGGACTGGACAATCCCGATAATGCTGCCGCCGATAAGGTTGACAGCCGTGGTAATCAGTGACATGGTGGCGTCGCCTTTTACAATCTTGGTGGCACCGTCCATGGAACCGTAAAAGTCAGCCTCTCTCTGTATCTTTGCACGTCTGGCTTTGGCCTGCTGTTCATCAATCAGCCCGGAGCTTAAATCCGCATCAATCGCCATCTGCTTACCCGGCATTGCATCCAGGTTGAATCTGGCGGCAACCTCAGCCACACGCTCTGCGCCTTTGGTAATTACAATAAACTGCATTAAAACGATAATAAGGAATATGATAAAACCTACGACCACGTTGCCCTGGAGTACAAAGTCTCCGAAGGCCTTAATTACCTGGCCGGAGGATCCTGAATTCGTAAGAATATTTCTGGTAGTCGATACATTAATTCCCAGCCTGAACAGCGTAGTAATCAGCAGCAGGGAAGGAAAAATAGAAAATTCCAAGGGTTCCCGGATGGTCATGGTAATAACCAAAATCATCATGGATAAAGACATATTCAGTATAATCGCCACGTCCACCAAAGCGGCCGGCAGTGGTATAATCAACAACAATATGATAGTAAGTACAAAAAATACTACCGAATATCTCAATAAGTTCTTCATCCGTTACTCCATCTGTCTCACTTAATTATGTAAACATATCTTCTCTGTGGCCGGCCTTGTAAATATATACCAGGATTTCCGCCACTGCCCCGTAAAACTCTGAGGGAATCTCCCTGTCCAGCTCACAGGATTCATATAAAGCTCTGGCCAAAGGCCTGTTTTCTGTAATAAATACTCCGCTCTCCTCCCCCACCTTGATAATCCGCAGTGCCAGCTCATCCTGGCCCTTTGCCAGCACCACAGGAGCGCCGTTTACATGGGGATCATACTTTAGAGCAATTGCATAGTGGGTTGGGTTTCGGATAATAACATCGGCCTGAGGAACCTTTTGAATCATTCTGCTCATGGCCATCTGACGCTGCAGGCTGCGGATCCTTCCTTTTATTTCGGGATTTCCTTCTGTCTGCTTAAACTCATCCTTTACCTCCTGCTTCGTCATCTTTAAGTCTCTCTCGTATTCCCAGCGCTGGTAAAGGAAGTCAAAAAACGCTACTACTGCAAAAGCAAGGCAAACCTTCATCACCAGGTTAAAAACCATGCTCATCATAAAGGCCGCCGAATTGATCGGAGGCATATCTACCATCCTGGCAACCTGGGAAGCATCGTCTATCAGGATATTGTAGAGCAGTACCAAAAGCAGGATAATTTTCAGCAGGTTCTTAATAAGCTCTACTATCCGCTTTAGGGAAAACATATTTTTAATGCCTTTTAATGGGTTCAGCTTGCTGAACTTTGGCTTCAGAGGGGTGAAAGACACGTTAAACCGAGTCTGGACTCCGTGGGAAAGAATCCCAAACAGCATCGCTCCCAAAAGAAGAGGCAGAACACATTGAAGCATTACCCGAAGGGTTATTCCAAAAAGTTGGTAGGAAAAAAATCCTTCCGCAGTAATTCCTCCTATAATCCACTCCAGATAGGTTCGGAGGTTTGTATAAATGTAGGACATCATAAACCGCATCAAGATAAAAATCCCTGCCAGCATAACTACTGTGACAATGTCCTTACTCTGAAATATATTTCCTTCTTTTCTGGCATCTTTTCGCCGTTTACTAGTCGGTTGTTCTGTCTTTTCCTGTCCATTGCGCTCTGCTGCCAACCGCCATCACTTCCTTTCAGGACAAGCCTATCCCATAAGCACTACCAAATGCTGCAGGGATGTATACATTTCATTGAGGATTGAAAACAAGCGGTCTGACATAGGGCTGAATAAAAATACCAGCATCATAAGTCCTGCAATGATCTTCAGCTGAAAATTAACGGCAAACACGTTGATCTGCGGGACAATCCGCATAAGAATCCCCACCGCCGCCTCGGCAACCAACTCCATAGCCACCACAGGAAAGGCGAACTGCAGCCCCATAAAAATACATTCCTGAAAAATATCCAAAATTTCCAGAGAAAGTTCCGGCCGCAAGGTTACCATGCCAAAAGGAATCCGCAGGGCCGAACCATAATAAATTCCCATAAGCCGCAGATGTCCGTCAGTAGCAAAAAACAAAAGCACCATAAAGGCATAATACATACCGGAGGTAATGGTCATTTGAGCGCCATACTGAGGATCATATACCTGAGCCATGCTAAGGCCCATGGAGTGATCCATAATTCCAGATGCAAAACGGACTACCAAAAAGAAAAGTTCCATGCCAAAACCTAAGGTAAAGCCAAACAGCAGCTCTTTTAACAGCATAACTCCATATTCCATCATACTGGCCGGTTCATGAACCAGGCTGCCCCCAGTCCCCACATAAAGCATCAGAGACAAGGCAAATATAAAGTAAGCCCGAACCCTGGCAGGAAGATTGGTTCGTCCGAATACAGGATTAAAAGCAATAGCCCCTGTCATCCGCATGGCAATCAGGGAAAATAATATCAGCATACTTTATCATCCCCCTGCTATCAGGGAAAACATATAGGTGGTAAACTCCTGGAGCATTACCAGGATGGAACTTCCCATAATCCCCATCATTGCCAGAATGGCCAAAAGCTTGGGTACAAAGGTCATGGTCTGTTCATTAATCTGGGTAGCTGCCTGGAATATAGCAATCACCACGCCCACAACCATGCTCACCAGCAAAAAAGGAAGAGATATCCTTAAAGCAAGCATAAATGCCTGGTACATAATATCAAGCACCTCTAAATCGCTCATAATTACCTCCTTTCAACCTCTCATCGAAAGCCCTGGGCAATGCTGGAAAACAACAGCTCCCAGCCATCCACAGTAATAAACAACAGCAGCTTAAAAGGAAGGGATATCATCGTAGGCGGCAGCATAACCATACCCATTGACATCAGGGTGGTAGCTACTACCACATCAATTAAAAGGAATGGAAGGTAGATTAAAAAACCGGCCATAAAGCCTCTTTTTAATTCGCTGGTCATAAAGGCCGGCGTTACCACTGAAAGGGGGTATTCCTCCACGTTTTCCTGGATTTCAGCCCCGGAAAGCCGGACAAAATGATCCAGAGTATTCTTTTCCGTATTGCGGAGCATAAATTCCTTTAAAGGCCCTCCCGCTCTCTCAACAGCCTCCTGCTGGGTAATCTCTCCCTGGATATAAGGCTGGTAGGCCTCTTCATTGATCCTTTCCATTACCGGATTCATAATATACAGGGTAAGAAACAGTGCAATCCCCACCAGAACCATATTAGGGGGATTCTGTTGGACACCCATAGCATTTCTGGTAAAAGAGAGGATGATAATGGTTCTGGTAAAGGAAGTCATCATCACCACAATAGAGGGAAGCAGGGCTGCCAGAGTCATCAGGATAATCAGGTCAAGGGCAGGGACATTCCCGCCGTTTAAGCCTGTAAGAAGGTCGTTCACTTATTACTCCCCTCCTTTTTCCGATTGGTAAATGCATAACTTTTCATAAGTTCATAAAAACCGCTGTCTTTTTTCTCCGGCTCTTTTAGCTCTTCCAGATCATCCTCTATCCGGGCAATCAGCTGAATTCCCGCCCCGCTGACGCCGAGCAGGTAAACATGGCCGCCAAGCTTTACCAAGAGAAGGGATTTATCCGTCCCCACCCGGATCTGTTCCAGGATTTTCATGTTTTTCCCGGACGCCGCACTGACCCAGCTTTTTCCAAGCATACGGCTGAACCACCAAGCAAGGGCCAGAATGCAGACCACCATCAGAATTGCCCCTGCCAATGACATAAACTCCTTTATCATTACAAGCTCTCCGGGTTGATGTTGCGGGAAATAATCTCTGTTATACGAATTCCGAAATTGTCTTCTACAACAACAATGTCTCCCTTTGCGATGCACTGGCCATTTACATACAAATCTGCCTGTTCTCCGGCCATCTTGTCCAGAACTACCAGAGATCCTTGAGTAAACTCCAGAATATCCTTGACCCGCTTCTTGGTTCTGCCGATCTCTACAGAAATTTCCAGAGGCACTTTCATCAGCATTTCCTGATTTTCCTGGGCTTCAACTCCTTCTTCAAAGCCGGACTCGAAAGAAGAGGAATTTACAGAATGAATCACTGCAGATTCTCTGGCCTTCTGAGGCTCTCTTTCTCTTTCTTTCCCTTTTATCTCTTTCATAAATTCCATCATCTGCATCTGGGACTGCTGCATCTGATTTAAAAGCTGAAGCATCATAGGATCTGCGGCAGGCTGGTAAACCGGCTGGCCGTATACCGGAGCGGTCATCTGAGGCATAACCGACGGCTGAGGCTCTGCTCCTGCCTGAGGCTGGCTTGCTGCCGGCTGAGACGCAGGCTCTGGCTGAGACGCAGGAGCTTCCTGACTGAGAGCCGAACTCTGCTGCATAAGCTTTTCAATTTCTTCCTGGGACATCATCCCGCCGGAAGCCGGGGCCGGGGCAGGCTCTTCCTGAACCGGGGCCGAACTCTGCTGCATAAGCTTTTCAATTTCTTCCTGGGACATCATCCCGCCGGAAGCCGGGGCCGGGGCAGGCTCTTCCTGAACCGGAGCGGCCGGGGCAGGAGCTTCCTGTACGGGTGCGGTCTGCTTAAAGCTGTCCTCAAAAGGCTCCAGAAGGCGTTTAGCCAATTCTACCGGCATAATATTTAAAAATTCACTGTTTAACTTTCCTTCTACCTCCAGGGCAAACCTTACTACTACCCGGTTTTCAACGGTAGGAAAATATTTATTTTTAAACGTCGCTTCGTCTTCTACCTCAAAGGATACCGGCGTAGAGATGTTTACCGTCATGCCCAAAAATTCCGACAATGCGGTTGCGGAGGAGCCCATCATCTGATTCATAACCTCACAGATGGCACTGCGGTTAATTTCATCCAGCTCAAACTCTTCCTCCGGTATCTCCATACCCATGAGCATTCCCACAATAATGCGGACATCATTGCGGCTGAACATCATGACATTGCTGCCTTCTATTCCTTCTACATAAGAGATCTCCACCCCTACCGCCGGCTCCAGTTTGTGGAATTCAAACTCACTGCTGCTGGCAACCTTTACAATGGGAGTGGTAATATTTACGGTTGCACCCAGTAAGGTGGAAACCGCTGTTGCCGATGCGCCGAGACTAATATTCATAATCTCGCCTATGGCATCTATTTCCATTTCATTAAAGCTGATAGCGCCCATCCTTAATCTCCTCTACAGTTCTTATTTTCCAATCTCCAATGCTTTCTGCGCCATAAGCTTCATCGCATTTAAAGCAGTCACATTTGCTTCATAAGATCTTGTGGCTGACATACTATCAACTGTTTCCTTAAGCAAATCTACGTTGGGCAGGGTCACATATCCGTCTGCGTCTGCATCCGGATGCTCCGGATTGTAGACCAATTTCATTTCTCTGGTGTCTTCTATAATGGCAGATACCCTTACGCCGGAATGCCGGCTGGTAAATCCTTGTCCCCTGGAAGCATTTCGCATTGCTTCCTGAAAGGATTTTTCCCCATAGCTCTGGAAAAGAACGTCTTTCCTGCGGTAAGGGCCGCCTGCCTCAGTTCTTGTGGTATCAATATTTGCAATATTTTCCGCCGCAATATCCATACGGAGGCGCTGGGCGCTCATACCGGAAGCGCAAATATCAAATGAGCCTAAGAATGCCATCTCAATACCTCCCAAAGGTTAATTTCCTAAAATCTTATTCACAGTCTGAGCAATTCTTTCCTCGTTAAAGGGCTTTACTACGAAATCCTTTGCTCCGGATTTAATAGCGTCCACAACCATACTCTCCTGACCCATGGCAGTACACATTACCACTTTTGCACTTGGATCATTTTCCCTAATCTTCTTTAATGCCTGAAGACCGTCCATGTTAGGCATGGTAATGTCCATAATGACCATATCCGGCTTTTCCTCATCGTATTTTTTTACCGCCTCGGCTCCGTCCTGGGCTTCAATGAAATCGCTGTAACCATTGGCAGTTAAAGCCTTCTTAAGCATCATACGCATAAACGCTGCATCATCCACTAACATAATTTTCGCCATTTTTATTACCTCTCTTCCACGTTATCTTCGTTATATTTTATTTTACTGGGATACACCCGGTTCCTCAAAATCCATCTGCTGCAGACCTGCATACTCTTCGTCTGCCGCCTCCGTCCGGTCCGTATCCTGATCCTCGTCCTTTTTCTGGTAAATTCTGTCCTGGATACGTACTGCCACATTTTTCTTGTAGCGGCCCATCTCTCCTGTAAACCAGGGCTGTCTTCCAACATACAGAGTAACAAGGCCATTTTTGGGTTTGTTTAAATCAATTACATCTCCTACCCGCAAATGGTAAATATCGTTTACATCCAGCTCTACCTTACCAAGCTGTCCGGTTACCGGAAGCTGTGAGTAACGGATATTATCCAGAATACTTTCTCTGTTATTCTCATAAGAGAAGCCACGGGCAATATGCTTGCGATGGTCAATTGTATGGAAAATATTTTCCAACAGGGTGCCGGGCAGGCAAAGCCGAAGCTTTTCTACAGAACATCCTGCCATATCCACATTTAAGTGAATGACGGCAACGGTCTCATCCAATCCTACGTCCTGAACCATGCTGGGATTTTCCTCCACACGCTGAACCTTAAACTGCATATTGATGTAGTTGGCAAATCCGTCCTTTAAGGCCTGGGTGCAATAATCCACCACCCGCCGGTAAAGAGCCAGCTCTACATCAGAATAGCGGTAATCCAAATCTACCTTTATTACCTCGTCGCCTCCTCCCAGCATACGGTTAATCAATGTAATTACCATACCCGGTGTAATAAACAGCATAAGAGGCACATTGTTTTTCCCCTTTTCTTGGATAAAGACATCTACCAGCGTGAGGCAGTCATTTTCGTGAAAAGAATTGACATATTCATAATACCGGCACTCCTGAACCTCCAGCACGGTGATGTCTGTCATTACACGGAAGATACCATTTACCTGGGAAGTAAGGATTCTGGCGTAATTTTCGAATACGCTGGTAAGAATCTTCATCTTCTCCTTGGTAAACTTTCTGGGGCTGTAAAAATCGTATCGATTATATTTAGCTGACGCTTCTTCGGTCTTTTTTTCGACTACTTTTACTTCCTCTACAGGCTCATCGCTCTGCATAGATTTTAAAAGCGCGTCTATCTGACTTTGAGATAATACATCTGCCATTACTAAAAACCACCTTTTCTCAATCTATTCTACCGGAACCACTGCGTCTACTACTGCAGCAGCCGCGTCTGTTACAGCTGCTGCCGGTTCGGCAGATAGACCCGCTTCAGCAGATGCTGCCGGGGTGTTATTCGCTGCCGGAGGCATAAGAGTAGATACCCCCTCCTCGCTGGGCTGTGTAGTGGAAAAGCCTTCCCCGGTTCCCCGGCTAATCCCGTCTGTCACAATTGTGGTATCCGCATTTACGCCGCTTTTATACTCCTCGTAATATTCATTTAAAGAGCGGATATTGGCGCCGTTATCTATCATGAGGATTTCCACACGCCTGTTTTGCTCCCTGCCCTCTCTGGTGTCATTAGAGGCAATGGGACGGAACTGCCCATAGCTGACATTTACCAATTTTTCCGGTTCTACGGCTCCGCTGGTCTGAATAAAAATACACACCTCTGCGGCGCGCATAGCCGACAGCATCCGGTCTGTCCGCGGATTATTTGGCCGGCTGGGATCTCCCTGAGCCGTGTGAGCCATAATGTCAATCTGCTCCAATTGCCCTCTGGCAGGAGAAATTACATCGCAGAATACCTGAAGCACCTGCTGTCCCTGTTCGGTAAGGACAGAACTGTCGCCGTTGAAAAACGCCCTGTCCTGAAAAGCAATAAACGTATAATCCTGTCCTCTGGATATGGAAACCCCGTCTATGCCCATCTCATTCATCTTTTCCGCAATGGTGAGATAAAGGGTATCCATATCTATTTCTTCCAGTCCTACTTCCGGGACATCCGTCATTCCCTGGAGCGGCTCTTCTTCCTCGCCTATGGGCGCGTTGATTGCCACATCCTCTACTTCCACGCCTGCGTTAGGCGTTATGCTGCGGACAAAAATCTCCCATTTCTGCTGGTTCAGGCTGGACATGGAGTACAGCATAACGAAAAAGGTCATCAGCAAGGTAACCATATCGCCGTATGTATCCATCCAGTTTCCGCCGCCGTCTGTAGGACGCGGTTTCTTTGCGGCCATTATTCCTCACCTCCAGCTGATCCTTTGCCTGCTCCGGCGGCAAGCAGCTTTTTCTGCTTGGACTGCTTTAAGGAGGCTAATAAATGCTCGCGTAAATATTTCGGGTTTTCTCCTGCCTGAATTGCAATAATTCCCTCAATAATGGTAGAGCAGTAAAGTTCCTCCTCATCCTGTCGGATCCTCAGTTTCTTTGCAATGGGATGGAAAAACATATTGGACAGGGCGCTTCCGTAAAAGGTGGTAATCAAAGCTACTGACATATCCTGTCCTAAAGAGGAAGCGCCTCCGCCTCCGTCCAGGTTCATTCCCTTTAACATATTAATCAAGCCTACCAGCGTACCAATCATGCCGAATGCAGGGGCATATGCAGAACCCTTCTCGTAAAGTCCCGCCGCCTGGTCGTGGCGGGTCATCATGTTTTCCAGCTCCCGCTCTAAAACCACCCGCACCTTATCCGGGTCATTGGCATCTACAATCATCAGCACACCCTGTTTAAAAAACGGGTCTTTAATCTCCTCCGCCTTTTCCTCCAGGGCCAGAAGGCCGTTCTGCCTGGCTACCATAGCCAAATCTACAATCTGCTCCACCAAAGCGGGAACATTATATTTCTTTCCCCGGAACAAAACCATCATGTGCTTCGGGATATCCATCAAAATGGAAAGAGGATAGCTGGCGATGATTGCCGACAATGTACCTCCCACTACAATCAGAACACTGGGCATATCAACGAAGTTCCCCAGTTTCTCTACGGTAATTCCGTTGATAACCAAAGCTATTCCCACTATAAGACCAATTAGTGTTGTTAAATCCATTGCAATTTCCTCCTGTAACGATACTGTACGAATTTAATTCATTTCGTTTTATCTGCGAAGACAGCGCAGCCGTGCAGAAATCTGGCGGCCTGCTCCATAATTGACTCAACCTTATCCTTTACAAGATAGTAATCGCCGTTCATCATGGTAATTTTAGTTTCGGGGATTAACTCTATGTATTCAATCTGAAGATAGTTGAGATATATAATTTCACCATTCAGACGGGTTGCTTGTATCATACTGCTCCTCTTTCCGCTTTTATGGCCCTGCCGGAACTGCCGGCAGGGCTGGAATACGTCCCTTACCTCAGACGCTTATGATTAACGCTTCATGTTTACCAATTCGTTTAAGATTTCGTCGCTGACCGTAATAATCTTTGTATTGGCCTGGAAGCCGCGCTGGGTGGTAATCAGCTCGGAAAACTCCTTGGCCATATCTACGTTAGACCCCTCCAGGAATCCGGTCATCAAAGTCGGGGCGGTTTTGCTGCCCGGCTCTGAAGCAACCATATCGCCGGCATTGTCATTGGGGTTGGTAGAATAGTAATACCCTCCCGTCTTGGTAAGACCTTCCGGGTTCTGGAATGTTGCGATGGCAACTTTTCCCAGGGTGTAGGTTTTGGTGGATCCTTTGCCGTCATCTACCTCAGCCGTAACCACACCCAGTTTATTAATCTGCACATTGGTGGAAACAGCCGCATCTCCAGTAAAATTACCGCCTGCGTCCGGTATTTTCAGCGCTCTCAAAGTATCGGGAGGATAGGCAGTAGGATTCTCCGCATTGTCCGGCTGAAATCCGAACACAAAATTATTATTTTGGTCAACCACATATCCATTGCTGTCAATAGAAAAGGCTCCTACACGGGTATAGCTTATGCTTGCTTGTGTTTTCAGCTTGTCGTCGTTTGCAATATCAACCTTGTCGGGGCATACCATGAAAAATCCCTGCCCGTCAATGCTGGCATTAAATCCGCCTACATAGGTAGGAGTACTTGCAGTCATATCCATGGAAATAGAGCCTGTCATACTTCCGTAACCGTACTGGGCCGCGTTGCTGCCTGCTGCCGTAGCCGTACCGCCGGTTGATGCGGATGAAGTCTGGTACATAGCCTCCTTAAAGGTGTAACTCTGGGACTTAAATCCAACTGTATTTACATTGGCAATATTGTGGCCGATTACGTCCAACTTGCTCTGGTGGGCTCTAAGCCCTGCCACTGCTGAATCCATTGCTCTTAACATAATTATTCGATCCTTTCTGCTGTCTGCTGCCGGAGCGCTTCAGGCATCCGGCCGGGCATCCTTTCCGGTCCTGCCTACATAAAGACAGCACTGTCAATATTAGTAAATATTTTGTCTTTTAAATCGTTTTGGGTCATGGTGGTTACCACCACATTGTTGGGAACATTCACAATGAAAATCCCCTGGCTGCCGATGACAGCCACATCCCGGGCTCCTTTTTTCCGGGCTTCTTCTACCACATGCTCCAGATTGTCCATAAGAGTATTATCCATGTGGATCCCTCTCTCGTCAAGCCGTTTGGCCGCATGTTTTGAAAAATTCAGGCCTTCCTTGGCCCCTGCCCGCAAAAGCTCCTGGAAATTTTTTGTCCCTGCGCCTCCCTGCGTCCGGGTTCCTGTCTGCTGCGACGTTTCCTGGACACCGTGAAAGCTCTGTATTCTGTTGACATCCATATTATCGTCCTCTCAAAATCTGACAAAACGCATCACTGCCACGTTTTCCCGGACACTGCGCGGTTTGGCAGTCAGGCTTTCTCCGGTCCCTCGCTGCCGCCGTCTCCTGGGCCTTCCGCATCTCCGTCATCCTTATCTGCATAAGGATCATCCAGATGTCCCATTCCCATAATATAGGATAATGGGTACTCCTTGCTGTCGCCCTCGATCATAATGGTAGGGGGTGTGTTTGCCAGATTGACGGAAACTACTTTTCCGTATTTCACTCCTACCGCAGTCTCCTGTCCGAAACTGTTCTCCTCAGTCTGGACAATGGTAACTTCCTGGCCTACCAGTCCTGCCGCATAAGTCTGTGTGGCAATGATCGATGAATTGTTCATAGAGTCCGTCATGGTGGTAATAGCCTGCATCATGGCCATCTGAACCATTTGCGCCATCATCTCACTGTTGTCCATAGGATTTGTCATATCCTGGTTGGCAAGCTGTGCCGCCAGCAATGAGAAGTAATCGGACATCTGCAGGGTTCCCTTTTCGTTATTTACCGTACCCTGAAATTTGTCATAAGGGCTCGAAGATCCGCTTATGCTTCCTACTGTTGAATCTGCCATATTGGCTGCTCCTTTCTTACAAAAGTCCCAGTCTCAGCTGCTGTGCAAATGCATCTGACTGTTCTTTCCGTCCCCGGTCTTCTCTGTTCTGATCCTGTCTTTCTTTTCCCTGCTCATCCGTTTTTTCTCCCATCTGCTGCTGGGCTTCCGGGGTGTAAATTACGGTTTGCTGACCGGTTTTTTCTTCCATGATGCGAGCAATCTCCGCAGCATTCTGATTTAACAGTTCCAAGGTTTTGGGATTGTCAGCCATAATAGAAACAGCCGCTTTCCCTGCCTCATAAATCACCCGGATAGTCAGCTTTCCAAGTGACGCCGGTTCCAGTTCAATGGTCAATGTGCCATTTTGCTCCGGTATTCTGGTCGCAAGAGCCTTTCCTATATCCGGGCCGAAAGTTTCCGGCGTTGTCCGGACAGCGGTTGTATCCGCCGCTTTTTCCAAGCCGCTCCTGCTCCACAGGGTTTCCGTATTCTGAGTACGGAACATTCCAGAATAGACGTTTGTGCTGCTCTGGGACTCACTGCCCTGCGAACCTGAATCCTCCTTTTGATTCCCTGATTCATTCTGCCGGCTGCGCGAAAGAGCCTCCACCGGATTCTCCCCGCCTGCAGTGCCTGGGGTTTCTCCCTGTGTAAGCCGTTCTTCTGTCTGAAGCGCCGGTTTGGCCTCATTCTTGTCTGCAGCTGCCTTAAAGACTGCCGCCATATCCTCTGTCTCTTCCTCCTGCAAGGTTAAAACAGCCGGATCTAAGGGTATTCCTTCCGTCTGCTCCATGCCCGGCAAGGTTTCTCCCACTGTCAGCTCTGCTTCCTGTACGCCGGCCGTTTCAATTTCTGTCAAAGTCTCTTCCATTTTTACCGGAACCGCGAATTGCAGGCTTAGCTGAAGCTGGGCTATGGCCTGGGCGGAAATGCCCTCCTCTGTGTCAGGCAGGTTTTCCTCAGTATCTTTGACTTCTGGATTGTCTTCTTTGGAAACCTTGTCCTGGTTGTCCGCTTCCGGAGCCTTGTTCCGGTTATTTGTTTCAGATGCCGGAGCTTTTTCCTGATTGTCTGTCTCTGCTGCCGGAGCCTTCTCTTTGGAAACATGCCTTTGAATCATAGACATGAAATCCGCCTCTTTTGAACTTACAGAGGTTCTGCTTCCCTTTACAGACGCCGAAGTTTGAGCCATGGGCTTAAGGTCAACTTTTACCATCTTGATTTCCCTCCTTTCTCTCTCATAATATCTATATGTAATCATCAGCGAAAATCCGCTGTAATTACCGTCTTTATTCTATATCTGCTTTGCGGTAATAATCCGCAGCGCTCTTTCTTCTACAAAGGTTTCTTCTTCCTTTACCTCTGCCTTCCGGTATTCTACCAGCTTTTTATCTTTCAGCTTTTCGAATTTGGAAGTATCTACCCTGGCTTCCACCACTTCGTTTTTCTTTTTCTCCTGCTTCTCTTCCAGAAGGGCAAGACGCTTGTTTTCTTCTTTGATCATCTGCTCCATTCTCTCAATGCACATATTGTAGAGCCGGTAATTTTCAATAGTAGCTCCGGCAGTCTTAGTCTGATCAAAGCCGGCATGGTAACCATTTAATTGTCCGTGAAGCCGGTTGATATCCTCCCGCTTCTGGTTGACGCTTTGGGTAATAGCCGCATGTTCTGTTTTCAAGTTATCCAGCACTTGGTTTTTATAATCCAGCACCGTATCCAGATTATATCGAAACCGTTTCATGAACTTCAATGCCTCCCTGTTCTCAATCAGCTTACCACAGATTCCATCAACTTAAAAGTCTCTTCGTAAGAAAAGCTTTCATCTACTCCCTGTTTTAAAAACGCATTCATCTGATTAATTCTGGAAACAGCCTCGTCCAACGCCGGATTGTTCCCTTTTTTATAGGCTCCGATAGAGATTAAATCGGCATTTTTCTGGTACAGTCCTAAAAGATTGCGGAACCTGGAAGCGGTCTGAAGCTGGTCTTTCGGCACCATCTCAATCATCAGACGGGAAATGCTGGCTCCAATATCAATAGCCGGAAAATGGTTCTCATTGGCAAGCTGCCGGCTTAAAACAATATGTCCATCCAGAATACCCCGGACCGTATCGGAAATCGGTTCATTGGTATCGTCGCCTTCTACCAGAACCGTATAAACTCCGGTAATGCTTCCTTTGTCAAAATTACCGCTTCTCTCCAAAAGTTTAGGAAACTCTGCGTAAATAGAAGGAGTATAGCCTCTGGCAATCGGGAGCTCCCCGATTGCCAGCCCGATTTCTCTCTGGGCCATCGCATAACGAGTCAGGGAATCCATCATAAGAAGCACATCCAAGCCCTGATTCCGAAAATATTCCGCTATAGTGGTAGCTACCAGGGGGCACTTTAAACGCAGCATGGCAGGTTGATCGGAAGTAGCCACTACCAGCACAGATCGGCTCATCCCCTCTTCCCCCAAATCTTTCTGAATAAATTCCAAAACTTCCCGGCCACGTTCCCCTACCAGGGCAATTACGTTAATATCCGCTTTGACATTTTTGGCAATCATACCCAACAAAGTGCTTTTGCCTACGCCGGAACCGGAAAAAATACCGATTCTCTGGCCTTTTCCAATCGTATTTAACCCGTCAATAGCTTTGATGCCGAACTCCAGCCGTTCCCTGATAGGCGGCCTGTTAAGAGGATTTACATAAGGGCTGTTTACCGTATAGTATTCTCTGGGATGGAACTCCCCCTTGCCGTCAATGGGCTCCCCCATGGCGTTGATAATCCTTCCCCTCAGAAAATCCCCTACCGGAACTTTAAGCCTGTGCCTTGTATTGCGTACAAAACTTCCCGATGCAATGCCGCTTGTGGCCTCATAGGTCATAAGCTGAATCTTACCGTCCTTAAAGCCTACTACCTCCGCCGGTACCTGTCGGTTCTGTTCCTCATTGTAAATCATTACAATGTCCCCGATACTGGAACGCCCTCCTGATGCCTCCATGGACATGCCCACTACATTTTCAATTTTTCCAACATGGCCTACTGTCTCGGCCCTCATGACCATCTGAGGTATCTTCTCAAACATGGATGCTCCTAAAATCTGATATTTTGAACAATTTCTTTGATATTTTCCATCTGGGTGTCAACACTGATATCGATTATTTCTTCTGGTGTCTCAATAATACAGTCTCCGTTATTTTCCTTTTCCATAACAATAAACTTAATATTATCGGAAAGCCGGGACAGTTCGCTGACAATGTCCGCATCCGCCTCTGCCATCATCTCATAATCAGTTTTTGCCATATAAATCTTAACCCAGGCAGTCTTTTTCAGCTTCTCGGTTTCTGCCAGTATCATACGCCGGATGACATCTCCGCTGGAGCTTAAGCTGATATGAATTACTTTCTCCGCAACGGCAATGGAGCAATCCTTCAGCTCATCCATATAATTTCGGATGCATCTGTTTTTAGCTTCCTCCACAGAAGCAAGGGCGCTGTGAAGCTCTTTTTCAAATTCTTCTTTCTGCTCCCTGCGTTTTTTTATCAATTCCTCTTCTGCCTGCTTTTCCCCTCGGGAAAGGCCGTCCTCATATCCGGCTTCGGCTCCTTCTCTGGCCGCCTCTTCCTGAATCCGCCGGGCCTCGGCCCCGGCCTTTTCCAAAAGTTCCTTTGCCTCTGTCCGGGCCATTTCCAGAATTACTTCTGCTTCCTCCCTGGCCTTTTGAAGGATTTCCTGGCTCTCGTAGCGCTTGCGGGCTTTCTCTTCCTTCTGCTGCTCCGCTTCTTCCGCTGTAACATTCTTTGAAACCGGCTTCGGTCTGGGCACAGGCTTTTTTAAATCATGAACCGGAGGAACAAAAGGCTGAACATGCCCGGCAGATTCCGTTCTCAGGATTCTCTTAGACAATAACGTCGTCATCGTCTCCTCCCTTGCTGATGATAACCTCTCCCATATCTTCCAGCTGACGGATAATATTTACAATACGCTGCTGTGCCTCTTCTACATCCTTCAGCCTTACATTGGTTGTAACTTCCATATCACCGCGGACGGTTTCAGCCATACGCTTGGACATATTGGCGAAAAAGATCTGGCGCATCTCTTCGGAAGCGGTTTTGAGTGCGTATACAATATCTTTGGCATCGCAGTCCCGGACAAATCTCTGTACGGATCTGTCGTCCATATCCAGAATATTCTCGAATACGAACATTTTGTCCCGAATGCTCTGGGACAAATCCGGATTGGCCTTATCCAGCTCTTCGAAGATACGTCTTTCGCTGCTTCGATCCACATGGTTCATTACATCTGCCACATAATCCACACCGCCCAGGTTCATGTTGTCCTCACTGGTGATAATGGTAGCGTACTTGCGCTTCATTTCTTCCTCTACGATGGCAATGGCCTCGGGGGATACCCGATCCATCTTTGCTATGCCCTCAATAGTAGGAATGCGTTTGCTCTCCGGAAGCTGTTCCAGCACCTGGGCTGCCTGGGCCGGCTCCATATAAGACATAATCAAAGCGATAACCTGAGGCCTCTCATGCTGCAGCAAAGATAAAAGCGCTTTGGGATCTCCCTTGACAAAGAAATTAAAGGGCCGGGATTGGAGAGTTTTGGAAACTTTTTCCAAAAGGCTTCTGGCCGTCATCTCGCCAAAGGCTTTCTCCAATACATCCCTGGCGTAATCCAATCCGCCGTCGGTCATCATCTTGTGGGTCAGGCACAGCTTGTAAAATTCATCCAAAGTGCTCTCTACCTGGGCGTTGGTGTTTTTTCCCAGTTTGGCCACCTCATAGGTTAAATCTTCAATGTCCTGCTCATTCAAATATTTGTAAATCTGAGATGCCTTATCGGCTCCAAGGGAGACAACCACCAAAGCTGCCTTCTGTTTGGCATCCAAATCTTTTACTTCAGCAATCTCATTTTTGTTTTCTTCTTGCGTCGCTGTGGTTCCCGCCATTGGTAGTATCCTCCCCTCTTAACCAGCTTTGTACCAGTTTTGCGGCAATCTGCGGATTCTGCTCCACAAACTCACCGATATTCTGTTTTAGTTTTAAGCTATGCTGCATACGGAGATTGATAATCTCTTCGTTTTTCTCCAATTCATCATCTTCTTCAAAAGCAAGAGATACTGCCGCTTCTTTGGAACCGGGCGCTGCCTCTTCTGCAGGGAATTCATCCCCGCCGTTATCTTCAGCCAGGGCAAAATCCATCTCCTCCGCCTGTGCTTTCTTCTTTTTTCTGGAACGAAGAAGCAGCAGAAGTACAAGCAGCAGCAGAAGGGCTATGCCGGCTCCTATGGCAATAATAATAGGAAGAGGAATTGACCGGGTCTCTGTAGGCGGTACGGAAACCGGAACCTCCGGTCTTGCCGCTTCTTCCTTAGCAGCAGCGCTGGCCGGAGACAAGGCACGTATCACCGTTATTTTCTGCCTGGCCTCTTCTGTATCAATACCTGCCGAATTTGCAATCAGCGCAATTAAATCCTGCTCCGGAATACTGGTGTTATCTGTATCAATTACTACGCCGATAGTGGTGTTTTCCAAAACGCCGGGATCGATCTGACGCTGTTCTTTTACAGAATTATACAGCCACTCTCTTGTAGCATTACTATTAGCATATGTATCAGTTGCCGTTTGGTCAGTGGCTCCGTTTGTATACCTGGGGGTGTCCGCATTGGCGTCGGCTCCCACAACCCCTCCATTACCTGCAGTTAAAGCTCCGGAGTTTTCACTGGAAACGTTCTCCTGGTGAAGAAGGCCTGTTTTGTCCTCCTCGTTAATTTTTTCCGGCGTGGTATACAGGATACTCTCCTGTATCAGCCTTTCCATATTAAGAGTACCTTTGACAGAAACCGCTACCGTTCCTTCCCCGTACAGTTTCTCCAGCACCCGTCTCACGTTTCCGGCGATATTACTCTCCACCATGCTGGTAATGGCAGTTATATCGGTAACGCTTCCGTAGGGGCTTTCCTCGCTCTCCCCGGATATTTCCATCATAGTCTCTGCATCAAATACCGATACATTGGTAAAATTCATCCCGCGGACCGCTCTGGCAATGAGATTCTTAATGGCAGAAGCCTGACTGCCGGTAAGCTGCTCTCCATTTTGCATGGTTACTACAACAGAAGCAGAAGCGTCTGTTTGGGTATTATCCCCCAAGGCATATTTTTGCTCTCCAGCCTCGGCAATGGTCACCTTGGCATCCCGTACTCCCTCAAACAGACGGATCTGAGCGCCCAGCCTGTCCTGGAGTTCATAAAGGGTGTATTGCTTTTTATCAGATTCTGTCGTCATAAGCCCGGCATTGTCCCGGTACATGTCATATGTAAAGCCGCTTTTGGGATAACCTTGGCTGAGAAGCTGGGCCCGAACCTGGTCTACCTGACCGTCCGGTATCTGAACCGATCCGTTGGCATCATTGAAACGGTAATCCACCCCCTGCTCCTGCAAGAGGGCTACCACCTCCTGGGCCTCCTCCTGATTCATTCCCGTGAAAAGCGTACTGTAGTCACTTTTATTTCCAAGGGCCAGTACCCCTAACCCAACAATAGCAATTGCAACAGTTCCTGCTACAATTGCTATAAGCATTTTTTTAGTTTTGCTTGACATGTTCTGCCAATATTCCTTTAAACCTTGCACAATTATACCCAACCTTTTTTACGTTTGTATAGTAAAATCAGACGTTCATCTTGATAAGATCATTATAAGATTCTATAACCTTATTTCTTAAAGAAATCATAACATCTAAACTGAGCGCCGCCTTAGCTTCTGCAATAGGGAGACTATGCGCGTCGTCCAGCTGGCCTGTGGCTAAAAGGTACTGCTTATTCTCTACATCCGCTTCGGTCTCATAAACCTGGCCTACCACCTGGTTAAAAATACTCCTGAACATGCTGGCTTCTTTCGTGGAATCCTGTTCCTTCTCCGTCTTAACCGGCTCTGTCGTAATCTCCCATGCCTTCATTGGCGTAATGGGGGTAATAAATGCTGCTTCCATATCTGATACTCTCCCTCTTCTTTATCTGAAATCTCCGACTTTAAAATCTCCGCCCTGAATTTAGAAAGCTCTTGCAGCACTCTTTAAACGGTTCAGGTCATTATTGATGGAACTCAGCATGTACTGGTACTCGTAAGCATTACGAACCAGAGAAACCTGCTCCTGATCCATATCCACATTATTGCCGTCCAACCTGGTAGACTCATCCAAAGTCGTTCTGACTGCAGCTCTGGATCTATTAATAGCCAAGCCTACTCCTTCCCTGGGATCCTGCCCGGCAGATGCCTTCTTGATCCTTTCTTTAAGCTGATCCTCAAACGTAATATACTGAGATTTAAAACCTGGGGTATCTACATTGGCAATATTATTAAGGGTGATAGTCTGTCTCCCCCACAAATAATCAAGTACTCTTTCTGTCAGTGCAATCCCGTTACCATATATTCCGGACATGTTTGTTTCTCCCTTCTGCTATTTTCCGGCAGTCTCTGCATTGTACATATATTTGTATATACTTATACATTTCTATTTTACTATAGTACCACCAAGACCAAAGATAGTCAAGGACATGAGAAAATTAATATTTGGAAATAAGTAGTAATAAGCAAACTAAACAAAGAAATAGGAGAGAACTTCTCCCCGGATTTGGGCAGTTCTCCCTCTATAAAAAGCATATTTTTCTATCCGTTAACTGTTTTTCAAACGGAACTGGCCGGTCTGATTATGAAGGAGACGAGCCTGTTCTAATACCTGGGAACTAACCTCTGCAGAGCGTTCACTAGAAGAAGAATTGGTCTGTACAACCGTAGAAATCTGACCGATTTCTTCTGTTACCTGAGCAATTGAGTCTGCTTCTCCCTGAACAGCTTTGGCAATATCTCCGATCTCTCCGCTGGATCGTGCCACCAGCTCCAATGTTTTCTGAAGGGCAGAAGAGACGCTCTGTACAATAAGAGTCCCCCGTTCTACTGCCTGAGAAGAAGTTTCAATCAGTTCCTTGGTAGCCTTAGCCGCCTGATCGGACTGACCGGCAAGCCGGCGTACTTCTCCGGCTACTACCGCAAAGCCTTTCCCTGCCGCTCCTGCGCGGCTGGACTCTACTGCGGCATTTAATGCCAGAAGATTGGTTTGGGACGATATGGTTTCAATAGTAGAAATAATCTTTCCGATATTCTCGGAGGTCTGGCGGATATCTTCCATAGCCGCAATCATCTCTTCCATCTGCTTTTCGCTGGCGGCGACCTGCTCTCCGGTGAGGCGGGCGTTTTCCTGTGCGGTTACCGCAGATTTTACATTTTGAGCAGCTGTTTTTGAAAGGATATCCAGGGTATCTACAAGCCGGTTAACCGCTCCCGCCTGCTCTCCGGAGCCTTGTGCCAGAGACTGGGCACTGGTAGACAGCTGGTCTGCATGATCCGAAAGCTGCCGCCCGGCATTCTGAATATTGGCCATAGCCCTGGACAGTGTTCCGGTAAATTTTTCAATGGATTCTTCGATAGAGCGGAAATCCCCGATAAAAGCAGTGGAAGTATGTACATTAAAGCATCCCTTGGAAAGCTGATCCATAATCCGGTTAATATCCGCTACATAGCCTTCGATAACTCCCATGGACTCTTCCAGTGTCTTTGCCAGATCTCCCAGTTCATTATTAGCCTTATGCCCCAATTCCAGGTGAAGCCGTCCCTCTAACAGCGGCTTGCTCTTGTCCGTAATATGAAGAATCGGCTTAAGGATCTGGCCGAACACGTATTGTACCAGACTTAGCAGACACAGCAGTACTACGATAAAGAAAATATAGGAAAACAGCAGCATAGTGCGGATCCCTTTGTTGACCTGTTCTGAACTTTCTGTATTCAATTCCTCGCTGCGGGCCACCACCTCATCCAGCTTGCCTACTAAAACCGTCAGATTGGCCGATATTGTCTGCTGATAATACTCCTGAGCCTCCTTGGGATTGCTTTTTAGCATGTCAAGCACATATACCGAAGATTCGTGAAGCTGCTTATGCAGCGGCTCCAGTTCTTTTCTCACAGCCAGAATCTGTGCATCTTCCGTCCCGGCATCTCCATAAATCCACTTGCCCAGCACACAGCTTGTAGGATCAATGCTTCCGGTAAATTCTGTTCCTGCGTAAAGAGCATTGCTTAAGTTGGCAGCCCAACGGTAATGGGCGCTCTCCGCTGTCTGGGCGTTCTTCAGCACAGCGCTGGCCTGGACGCTGGCCTTTTCTGCAGACTGAAGATTTTTGATACTAACGTTGATTACGATAATAAACAGCAAAATAGATGCAATTGCCGCAACAGCTCGAAACCAAACCATTCTCTTGATACTTTTTCTCATAGGTTCTGCCTCCCTGACGGATTGATTTAACTATATTTCTTAGAATAACATTTTATCGTGTGCTTTTCAAGATAAATGTTGCATTTAAATTAATGTCCCCATTTCGGTTTTACGGTTAAAAAACGGATCTTCCAGTTCCAGTTTAATAAAATCGTCTTCCAATATTCGAAAGTGATGGACCAGATCTAAAAATATTTCATCTGCTTTTTTGCTTGAATCCCGACAGCTTTCCGGACATATCTGCAGAAAAGCCTCAAAGTATGCTTTTATTCCCGCTTGTACTCTTTGAAAACATTCTATCCCTCTCCTGCTCCTGTTCTCTTTTGCATAACAGGCTTCTCCATTTTCATCAAACCCCGCCACCGAAGGCATAGGAGAAGTAAGTATCGTTTCAAGGATATAGTAATTATCAAATATCCCCCGGCTTTCTTCCTTCTCACTGTCATAAAATGCCTGAATGTCAAGATCTCTGTCTCTCCCAAAATTCTTTTCCAGCTGCAAAAAATAAAAGCCCTTCAAATGATTTGGAATCAATCTGCTGCAGTACATCTGACTGGTACCTTTTGCGACAAAATCGAAAAAGCCGATATCTCCGTCCCCCGGCTTCAGGGCAGCAATATATTTCTGATAATTTTTTTTGCAGCTCAATGCCTGGCTTAAAATCATCCTGCTGTATTGGATTAAGTCCTCATGTTCTGCTTCCTGATCCGTTATTTCTATTCCAAACCGCTCCTTCAGCTGTTCCTTTACGGTTCCGCTGAATTTCATCTCCGCCACGCGCCGGATATCTTCTATATTTTCTACGCCCGCCCTGACAGCGGCCGTCCTGGAAGTTAAGAAATAAACCGACTTATTTTCTCCAACCAGTTGATCATATAATATCTTTATTAAATAGCCGTCCCTTGCGCCAAACCAAATATTACTTAAATTCTCTGATTGCGCCTTCCCGGCAAACCATATTACAAAATCCGTAATTACCGGGGCCATCAGCAAATATCCCAGATCAAAGGCAGAATCAATACACAGCCGTTTTTCCTCCGTCTCAAATTGGAACGGGCTGTTAAATAGTTTTGCGGCAAACAACCCCAGTTTCACTCTGGCTGAAAGGCTGTCCATGCACTTTTCCAATCCCAGAAACCCAACGCTTTCAAGTAAATCCCGGGCGCTTAGAATTCGGAAAGCTTCCATTTGGCATTTTTTTGCGTATTCCGCATCTGCCGTCAAATCGTCGCCTATATGAAGGCAGCTTTTTTCTCCTGTCCTTTTTCGGAATATTTCAAATAGCCCCTGAGTTTTTCCCACTCCGTATTCACTGGAAACGAAAATATCTGCAAGTCCTTTAATACCGCATTTTTTTAAAATTTCTATGATCTGGGTTCTGGTATAATAGGTATCTGTAATGATATAGACTTCTTTGCCTCTCTCTATCAGCTCTGAGACAAACTCCGCCATATCCTGCCTGGGCACAATCAGCTCAAAATCAATCTGCCATTCTAAATCTGCCAATTTCGGCGCTGTCAAGGGTATTTCACCCGATTTATCCAAAACATTTTGGTAAATCTCTGTCAGGGACGGGGCCGCAGCCTGTGACAATTTCTTTTCTGCCCCAAGCCTTTTAGTGCAAAAATCCTCAATGAAAACATGTTTCTCTGCCAGGCGTTTCTCTGCCAGCTCCATTACATCCGTTGAATCCAAAACCCGGCGCATCACAAGTGTGTCAAATAAGTCCAGGCTTACTATCTCTGCTTTCATACAGCGGCCCATAAGCTCTTCTCTGGTAAATCCGCCGGCATTTTTTAAATCATATAAAATCTCATTCTGGCTGCATAAGTCTTTCCCTCTTATATCAATCAACGCAATTTGGTTTTCTATACAAAAACCGCCGATTTTTTTTGCAATGGCTTTGCAGGATCCGGGCCTGGCTACTGCAATAATCAGCTTTACCCCCTGCTTCACACATGACGACAGGGAAATAACCGGTTTTCCGAAAAAGCTTCCTTCCTCCTGGAAGCTGTCCAATAGGCCGACAATATAAAATCGGTCTTCCAGCTTTGCTAACGCTTTTTCTGTCTCTTTGCTTAAACCGTATAAGGCAACCGGAACGCTCCTGTATTTTTGAAAAGGCGCTGTCCCCCCATGAAAAAAACTGTCTGCCAGTTCCTTCCAGCTTTTTTCAAAAACATCCATGGAAAAATATTTATCATACAATTTTCTTGCATTTATTCCCATAGAATCTAATTCTCCATAGTGATAAATGCACCACTCTATTTTCTTTCTGAGAGTCTCTGCATCTCCACTGGGAAATACAAGTCCATTTTCCCCGTCATCAATATACTCTGCAGTCCCGGCGGAATCCGATACAAGACAGGGAACCTGATGCATCATTGCTTCCGCGCATACCGTCGGCATGGGATCCTCTCTGGACGGGCATATTAAAACATCCCCGTCTTCCAAAATTTTATTAATTTTGTCCCTGTCCACCGGCCCTGTTACCGCTATTTCCGGAATGTTTTTTGTAATTTCCATTAAATTCTGTGCAAATGCAGAGGAATTTTGTCCTACCAGAGAAAACCGGGCCTGTTTTCTCAGTTTTTCCGGAAGGCTTAAAACAGCCTGAATCAGAATGTCCTGACCTTTCCTGCTTTCTATGTATCCGATGGTTACAAAGTGAATTCTCCTGCTGCCTTCAGAGGACATGGGCTTTTCCTGACCAAAAGCGCTTCCGGAATCCTCCACTCCGTAAAGCAGTTTTTCTATCTTTAAATCAGGTAAAAACTCATGAATCGCCCTTTCCGGCACCGGCCCTACAGAACAGACTAATAAATTTGTTCTATCTATAGATTTCAAAACCTCTCTTTTTACTCCATGATAAAAAAAGGCCGAATCATGGAGCCACCAAATGACCGGAATTTCACTGTCGCGCTTTGATAGAAAAACATGGTAATTGATTGTATTGCAGATAATCAGCGAAAAATCTTTAATCCATGTAATGTCTTTCATTGTACCAATCTGTAAATTGGCGTCAACAATAACAGGAATCCCTTCTTCCAGCAGCTTTTCTTTCAGCTTCCCATCAATCATGGAGGCAACCAAAACTCTTCTGTCCTGCTTTTTCAATGCCTTTGCCGCATAAAACAGTGCCAGCGCCGGTCCTCCCAGCTCCAAATCCTGAGACAGAAACAGTGCGGTTTCTTTTAACAGCCTTTGATCCCCTATTAGTTCTTTCGCGTTTCCGTAAAAAATCTCCGGCTTTTTTTTTTCGTCCCGATAGAGCAAACCATGTAAATCATAAAAGTGATAAATCTTCTCTTCCGATACGCCAAGCAAGTTAAGCTGCCGGCGCATTTCTTCTACATAGAAGCTCAGAATCACAATTGCATCATATGGCAGCTTAATTCCCTCCTCCGGAGGCAAAACCTGTATGCCGTCTATCTGAGTATTCTGCTTTTTCTCCGAATTATCCAGCAAAGCCAGGACATCCTTTGAAGGAAACCACTTTTTATAGCGTTTATAATAATCTCCGGTTCCAAAAATAAGAAATTTCATGCAGTGCTCCTGTATTATCACATAATTTATGTATTAAAGTCATCCCGGCTCCAATATTGTTGTCGTGGTTATCATTACCTGCGCCTAAGCTGAAAAAGCAAATTATAGTCTATGCCCCAACCCGTCAAGTATTCTTTAATTTCTTTAAATACATTGTCATCCTCAACTGCTACCAATATAAAGTCATATTCTGTGTTCATTATTTTTTCCGGATTTTCCACTTCTGGCTCCAATGTTATATAGTTCTTATCTACCCACAATTCTACTTTGCAATAGCAACTTTTTTTTAAACTCTTGTACCATTCTTTTCCAACCGCTCCTGCCCCGTAAAGAATAACCCGGCTCCCTTTTTCTATTTCTTTATAGGGAAATGGATTGTCAGAAAATTTTCTGGAATATTGATATTTTTGGCGTAAAACCTGATTTTCCATTCGAAAGGCAATCTTGTCTACAGATAGATTTCGTTTCACCTCTGAAATCAGCTGTTTCTCATATATCTCTGGGGTAGAGGTCTCCAGATATTTTTGGCGGGAATGCCTTCCCATCTCTGCTAATTGCCCTGGATTATCGATAATTTTCTCATAAATCTGTCTCAGTTCATCTATATTCCCGCTTTCAAAGCTCCAACTATTTTGAGAATCCAATACATCTCTCGGCCCTACTTGTTCTCCAGCAATTATGGGTTTTCCCATCATAGCCGCTTCTAATACCACCAGAGAACAAGCCTCATCTTTTGAAGATACTACAATAACATCCGAGTCTGCTATCAGTTGATAAAGAGTTTCTCTTTCTTTTATTTCTCCGTGGTAAATAATCCCTTCATACAGAGAAATTTCTTTCATAATACTGTCAAAGTACGTGATATCCCCGATGTCTCCGGCAAAATGCATCTGACACCGGTTCTGATAAGATAGTTCCATAGTAGTATAACCTCGGATAAAGATATCGGTTCTTTTCCACGGATAGATTGTCCCCAATGCCAGAAAGCGCAATCTCTTATTTTTCTTTTCTCCTCTCTCAGGCAACTGACTGTGATCCTCCACATAATTGTGTATTACCCTGGGAGTTAAATGGTAATTGCGCTCTATATACCCCGCTGCATATTCACTGACAGAATACAAATTATTAGCGCGTAAAAAAGCCCTGTGTCTCTCCGGATTTCTGGATAAAAAGCTGGAAAGCAAACCAGCCTCATGAATTATCCACATGGTTGGAAGGACTTCCTGGTATAGCTGAACGATCTGGTGGGTGCATATGGTATTCGCTATAATTAAATCGTATTTAAGAATTTCTCTTTCCAAACTCTCCAGTGTATCCGGCGGAACGACTCGGGGAGTAATTCCCAATTCCAAAATTTCGTTTTCCATTGTTCCTGAAAACCAACTCCAAACGTCTACAGAAAAACCGTTTTTGATGAGCATTGCACACATATTTTTTGTACTCCTGGGAGCTCCGGTATGATCCAGAGAGCATATTACCACCAAAATCTTCCTTTCCTTTTTCACTGCCTCATCCTTTCTGGTATATGGAGCTCAATTATAGGTTTTCTATATACCAATCAATTGCCTCTTTCAATCCTCTTTCAAAATCGTATTCCGGCTCATAGCCCAGCAGTTCTTTTGCTTTTGTAATATCTGCATTGCTGTGTTTGATATCGCCTTCCCTATCCGGCCCGAATTCAGGTTCTATCTGTTTTCCAAGGGCCTGACAGATCTTATAATAAATATCAATCAAAAACTCCCTTCCGCCAAAAGCAATATTAAATGCCTGTCCGGCCGCTTCATGAGATGCAAGACATGCCTTCAAATTTGCCTCAATTACATTTTCAATATAGGTAAAATCTCTGCTCTGGCGTCCGTCGCCGTGAATGACAGGCTGCTCATCATTCATCAATTGTTTTATAAATTTGGGAATTACAGCCGCATATGCGCCGTCCGGATCCTGCCTGCGCCCAAACACATTAAAATACCGCATCCCATACGTATCTAAGCCGTAATATTTTGTATATTGCTTTGCCCATTCTTCATTACATCTTTTTGTCACGGCATAAGGAGACAGCAAATTCCCCTCTTTTCCTTCTCTTTTGGGAAGATTTGGTTCATCTCCATATATAGATGAGCTGGATGCATAAACAAATTTTTTAACCTTGTTGATTCTAGATGCCTCCAACATATTAAGCGTTCCCTGAATATTGGTGGCACAGTAAAACAAAGGCATACTGATAGAACGGGGAACACTTCCCCAGGCCGCCTGATGCAGCACATAGTCACATCCCTTTGAAGCCTCTACACAGATATCCAGATCTTTTATATCCCCTTTTATAAACTTATAACTGGGATGTTTTAAAAACAACTCCACGTTTTCTTGTTTTCCGGTAGATAAATCATCCAGACATATTGCCCGGCATCCCATCTTGAGAATTGCTTCACATAGATTGGAACCAATAAATCCTGCTCCTCCTGTCACCAAAAATACTGCTTCCTTTGGGAAGTGAAGATTTTGATATCCCATTTATAGCCTCCAATAATAATATTCTTTTGATTCAAAAATTTTTCGATTGTAAAGGCCTTTTAAGTCAAAGAAAACTTTTACCCCATCTCCGAAAAATCCATCCACCTGATCCGTTGTTAAATCAGAAAATGCAGAATGTGCTACAGCCACTACTACAGCATCCATAGCCCGGATACTGCTTATATCTGCAAGCTGCAGTCCATATATCTTTTTCGCTTCTTCTTTATCCGCAACCGGATCGGCAATAATTGGACTGATGCCGTATTCCCTTAGTTCGTTTACAATATCCATCACTTTTGTATTTCTGGTATCTGGACAATTTTCTTTAAAAGCAAAACCTAAAATAGCCACTCTGGCATTTTTTACCTGCTTTTCCGCTTTAATTAAATATTTTACTACATTTTCTGCCACATATTTTCCCATGTTGTCATTAATGCGGCGGCCAGACAATATAACCTGGCTATGATAGCCTGCTATTTCCGCTTTGTAGGTCAGGTAGTATGGATCAATGCCAATGCAATGCCCTCCTACAAGCCCCGGATAAAATCTTAAAAAATTCCATTTTGTTTCTGCTGCCTTTAATACTTCCTGAGTATCAATTCCCATTTTATTAAATATAATAGACAGCTCATTCATAAATGCAATATTAATATCTCTCTGACTGTTTTCAATTACTTTTGCAGCCTCTGCTACCTTGATATTTTCTGCCCTATAAACCCCGGCGCTTATAATTAAGTTATAAACATCCGCAATGATGTTCAATGTTTCCTCGTCCATCCCCGATACTATTTTTACAATATCAGGGAGACGGTGCTTTTTATCTCCCGGATTAATGCGTTCCGGCGAGTACCCAATTTTAAAATCCACACCGCATTGAAGGCCGGATTCTCTCTCTAAAATCGGAGCGCAAATCTCTTCGGTTACCCCGGGGTAAACGGTAGATTCAAATACAACCACGCTTCCTTTTGTAAGATTCCGCCCTGCAATCCTGCTGGCATTTTCAACTAAAGTTAAATCTGGGGTATGATCGTCATAGATGGGGGTGGGAACCGCAACAATATGAAACTTTGCCTCTTTTAATTTTCTCTCATCATCAGTAAATTCTACTGTTGTGGTCTTTATAATAGAATCCCCTACCTCATTAGTAGGATCTATTCCTGACCTGTATGCAGCAATTTTAGATGAATTCACATCAAATCCAATTACCCGCAGCCCTTTCCTGGCAAATTCAACCGCTATAGGCATTCCTACATACCCCAGTCCAATCAGGGAAATTGCGGTATCATGATTTCTAATTTCTTCTAATAGTGACACTCTTTTTCTCCTTATAGATCTCTATATACCTGCGGGTATATTTCCAAGCCTCAAATCCTCTGGTTTTCCTATATAAGTCATATCCCAGTTCTTGAAAAATCTTCTCAAAATCATGGGAATACCGATATGGAGGAGATTGAACCCTATCTACTACTATGTATTGAATATGGTTACAACTGCATAGTTCGCTCATTGATTTTTTTAATATATCCTCCGGAACCATATGCAAAAAATCAAGCAGAATCAGAACCGCGTTTTTCTTATTTTTAACCTGGCTAAAGCTACCTTGCCTAAAGCGAATCCCCGGATGCAAAATCTTAGCCGCCCGAATTTCCGCTTTACCTATATCCAGCCCTTCTTTATATTTCTGTTTCGTATCAATTTTCGCCAATATATCTCCCAACCCACAGCCAATTTCTACCACCTGCAGGCTGCCGGGAGAATTTTTCAGCAGCTTATTAACCTCTTTACACGCCGCTTCTGCATATGGCCTGTCTTCCATAGGCGTTATATGCCAGGCATCGAATTTAATTGCTTTCTGCAATCCTCTATATATCCGCCTTTTCCATCTAATATCCATACTCTGCTCTCTACTACTCTTCGGACTCGTAAAGGATATCCTCCAAAGAAACAATATCCCAGTCAACCTTTTCTTCCAGCTCTTCTTCGATTGTTTCAAAGTAATAGGACGATGTTACAATCACAGCATCCACAGGCTCCATAGTTTTATCCGGCGTAATAACATCTATCTCGGAATAGATATTCAATGCATTTTTATCTACTCCATAGGCAACTTCAATTCCTATGGCTTTTAAATCATCTAAAAGCCTCTCTCCAAGAAAACTCATTCCATAAATCGCTACCTTTTTATACCCATGTTTATCAAAATACGGCTTTAATGTAATTCCTTTTTGTTTTAATGTCAGCCATTGATTCATATCCTTCATAATCAGCAAATGCTTGTCTGCAAGTTCCTTCTGTCTTGCGGTTTTCTTTTTCTCTTTTTCGCCTACGGTTATTCCGGCTGCGGCCGCGCCTGCTACACCTGATAGTAAATACATGATTCCCTTTTTCATCTTATTCCTCCTGACTATTTTGTTATCCAATAAGATACTCTTTTCTCTTTTTTTCCCTGTGGTATATGTTTCCAATCGCAATAGGTTCTTCTCAGTATTTTTTCATACTGAACCGGCACAGGAAAGCTCTTGCTTTCTTCCTCATGATATGTACAAAAATTAAGGGCTTTTGTTCTTCCGAAATATTCCCGTTTATACAGGATTTTTTCTAACGGATATTTTCCCCATGGCCCCATAGGAACCATAACATACCGGCTATCCTTTTTCCCGAAACCTTTCTGTAATATGCTTCTCAGCCGATTCCATTTATAAACCGGCATAAAACTGGCAGGAATTCTTCCAAAATAATATTTCCGCCCTAATATCTCCAGGCTGCTCTCCTTGGTCTGAGTTTTACATATTAGAATTTCATCAATTTTTCCCAAAAGCTTCTGTTGAATTTTCTGAAGCATTTTTCTCTGGGAAATATTTTCTAAGGGAAATATATCTATATAAATACCGCTTTTATACTCCTTTTTATCCTTGAAATAAGGATGATGGCGGTATGTTCCTTTTATGCTTACCCGGCTGATCAGCGACCACACCGGATAATTTTTTCTTGTATATTGATTTATTGCATAATATTTCTCTTTTAATTCTTGGGATACAATTTTATTAAATCTGTCCCAGTCCTCTCTCATCATCCATAAATCCATATCGTCATCCCATGGTATAAATCCCCCATGCCTGACCGCTCCAAGCAGGGAACCAAACCCCAGCCAATATGGAATATTATTCTTTTTGCAAATTCTATCTATTTCGCAAAGCGCTTCAAATAATTCCTGATGAATCTCCTGTCTTGTCATTCTTTTCATTTTTTCTTTTAACCCTACAATAAATCCTGTTCTCTTTCTTTTAACGCCACCACTCGGATAACCGGAGGATCTGTCCCTTCAAAAGGCGCAAATCCTCTGTTTTCTTCTGAGTATTCAATAGAAAATCCGGCCTGCTTAAGCTTTTCCTCCAGTTCTTCTTTTACAAGAAACCTTCTGTAATGCTCCTGATAAATATAAGAGTGCCTCCCGACCTTTTTTCCTTTTCCATACAACTCGTCATGAATACTTCTCGTTTCAATAAAAAACTTCCCCCCTGCTTTCAATGCCCCATACACATTATCAATTACATGGGTTTCCTGCTCTTCATTGATAGCATGCATGGAGAACCGACTGTAGCAGTAGTCAAACTGTCCTACAAAAATTGCCGGTGAACAAACAAAATCATCACACACAAAACAGATATTTTCTTCCTTATTCTCATTTTTTAATAGAGAAATCACCTGATCCGACGCATCTATGGCTGTTACATTCAATCCTTTTTTGCAAAAATATATGCTGTCTCTTCCGTTCCCGCACCCTAACTCCAACAAGTTTCCAGTCTTTTTTGACTTTTCAAAGCAAAACTGTGCAAATAAGGACGGCTCTTTCATGAAAAATCGATTAGAATAGAAATCATTCCAATATTCCGTATCTCTGTCGAAGTCATTTGAATATTCTGGCTTCATACGGATAATTTTATCTACGCATTCGTTTACGGAAAATCTTCCGTCATTAATTATGGTCAAATCCGGTGTCTTGGGAAACTCTGTTTCCCCGTCCATTCCGGCAAGCTCTTTTATCTCTCCGTTTGCATATTTGGTATACATTCCTTTTTGGTCCCGCTCTATTAATACTTTCATGGGGACATCAAGAAATATTTCCAGATAAGCCGCATTATTTTTTCTGTTCCATTCTCTTACTTCATCGAACATTGCAATTGTACAGCATATTACATCTATTCCCTGATCCGTCAGCATTTTGCACATCATGGCATATTTTATCGCTCGCTTTTTTCTGTCCTCCCTGCTATATCCTGATTTTTCCTCTACAATCCGTTTTAGTATGTCTCCGTCTAAAATCACTATATTTTCTTTATGCTGTCTCAACTCATAAAACAGCCTGTTTCCAATGGTGGTTTTTCCTGATCCTGACAGCCCTGTAATCCAGTAGAGTACCCCCCTCTTTGTCATATTCTGTCTCTCCTTTTTTGCCATATACTATTTATTTTGTATTTAACACCAGCTTATCCCATATCTCCATTACTTTGCTGATATGGTAATACCCTGCTCTTTTCAAAGCGGCTTCTCTGTACTTTATGAGAAGTGATTCATTCTGAAATAAATGAATCAATACTTCCCCTAATCTTCTTTCTTCTTCCTCTATCTCGCTGCAGTTATAGCTATTATCCTGAATATAAGGAGTTATGACACCGTATTTCCCATAGGGAGTCCCTTCTCTTTTTATCAAAATCTCCCCCGGCGCCCCCGGGGAATCAATGGAAACTGCCGGAATCCCTGCCTCCATTGCCTCTAACATACTGTTAGGGAATCCTTCTGTTACAGAGGTCATTAAAAAGATATCCGCGTTTTGAAAATAGCTACTCATATCTTTTTGAAATCCCGGTAAACTCACGCTGTCCGTCAGGCCTGCCCGGTTTACCATTCTTTGGATTCTTTGCCGGAAAGACCCTTCCCCAAGAATAATTAAACGCGCATCTTTTATTTCTTTATGAACCACAGAAAACGCTTTGATTGCCACATTCTGCTGTTTTACAGCTTCCAGCCGTCCGATACAGAGAATACTCTTTTTTTCATGGTCTTTTTTTTCAAGAACCGGCTTTCTGCTATTTGGTATTACCGGATTCGGTATTATACAGATCTTATTCTTTTTGACTTTGTAAGTATTGTGCATATCCTTTCTGGCATAATCTGTCATCACAATTACTTTATCTGCTTTGTTATAAAAAAAGCCTAAAATATAGGGGTTGTACAATAAAGAATTAGACACATCCGGGTGTTTTGACAAAATTGTGCATACCCGTACATACACTTTTTCCTTTCCTCTGGACAAAATATTAAGATAATTAAATTCCTCCATAAAACTTATGGCAACATCTATCTTATACTTTTTTTTCAGCTCCTTTATTTTTTTTGCCCCTCTCAGCGCGCTTCTTATTTCACCTGAATCGCTTCCCAGAAACGGGGTTATACCAGTGTGGATAATTTTCCCTTTTACATCATACGTTTTACGAGTATGGGGATCTCTTCCAAGAAAAAAATATACTTTATGTCCCCGTTCCGCATAGTTATCCCCTAATATGGATGCAACCCGTTCCGCCCCGCCTCCTCCAAGAGTTGGGATCATTATGGCAATATTCATGAGTTCATTACCTCCCCATTGGTTTCATAGTAAAATATAATATTACTTTCCATATATAAAGAAACATTTTAATTTCTAATCCTCTTCTGTAATAAGGCAAATTCAGAAAGACTGATCCCACAAAATCCATATCGCTGCAGTGTTGAAAATAGTACATCTAAATCATTATATAACTTCTCAATCTCCCATTGCCTCTGAAATGTAGGACTCCCCCCTGGCATCAGTTCTGACGAATGGAGCATAAATTCAATATATGGCTTTTTTTGTTCATGTAAATAGTTCAAAATCCCCAAAAGCTCCGTTAAATTACTGCCATTTGGGCGAAACCATCTAGGAGTGCTATCTCTCGTTTTTTTAACAGTAGTAACAGGAATCTCCATAATACTGCTCTTTTTCACTTTTCCTGCCATGGAATATCCCAACATAAAAGGACGGCTTTCAAAACTACTCCAATCAGTTCCCCTGCTGCCAATACTCCATCCGGAATGCTTTCTCCAGTTTTCACCTGGTGTACAGGTACAATCAACAATATATCCTAAACGTTCCAGTTCTCTTACAATAACAGCGTTTAGGCACCAGCGGCCTCCCCTGTGAGAGGTAATTGGGCACTGAAATGTATCCTCCAAAAGCTTTGTCAAATACTCTAATTTTCTTCGTATTATTGGTTGTGGATATTCCCCAAGATATGGTTTGCCCCTTTTTACTGGTGATTTTAACAGGGGAAAATATGGCGGTGAGTTCCATGCATGCTCATGGGCGCCTATTTCCAGAACACCTTTTTTCAGACCTTCTCTCCCCAGTTCTTTCATAGCATCGGCGTTTGCCATCTCATAGTTTGTCAGATAAGTTGGTATAAAACCATATTTTTCACATAATTCCTGAAACCGGTACAAAAACTTTGCATTTTCTGTTTGAATAGGAGTCCGTAAATCAGAAACAGCCCATAAATTATCTCCTTCTGTATCAATTGTAATAATAAAGTATTGTTTCATACTTATCTCCTTTCCGTTGCAAAAAATGCAATGCAAAAGCAATGACAAACTCAATAGCCGCTCCAATCAAGCAGCATATATCACATCCTCCAACGACAGCACGGGACAATCCAATTTTTGCTTTATCTTTACTTCTATATCATTAAACCAGTGAACTGCTGTAACAATCACTGCATCCACAGCTTCCAGTTCCTCATCTGGATGAAATACATCTATTTCTGCATATAGCTCCTCCGCATTTCTGTCAATAGCGTATTTTACTTCTATTCCGCTGTTTTTCAGTTCATAAAGAAGTGTCTCTCCCAGTTCTTTCATTCCATAAATCGCCACAGTATGATAACCGCAAGATTTTAAATAAGTTGATATCTTCCTCCCTTCATTGTGCATATGAACCCACTGAAGAAGCAGCCAATAAAATTCATGGAATTTCCTATCATCCTCTTCTATTTTGTGCATAGCTTTTTTTCGTGCTTTTCCTATCGTCAATTCCCCTGCTGCAATTCCAGCAGCAGTTCCTAAAATAGCCATCCCAAATAATCTCGTCTTTTTATTCACTATTCTGTCTCCTCTTATATTAGTCTTTCCTTCCAAAAATCCAGAAAAAGATTATATCGACGATCTGGTCCCCTGAGCTTTGTAGATTTTATATATTGATATGGTACTGTAAACCCATGCTTTTTCCGTCCCAGCAATTCTTCTGACAGCCTTCCTTGATATGCGCCTTTTACCATTCCTTTCAATTCCCCAAGTTTATTACAATCCTCTGACGCAAGAGAAAAAGCGAATTCTATCAGTTCCCTGCTTAAAAATGGCACTCTTACCTCCAGGGACGCCGCCATACTGCTCCGATCCGTTTTAGGTAATATATCTCCTAAAAGATACGTCCGGAAGTCAGCATATCTTACCCTGGTATATGGCGGGAGTGTACTATTCCACGCATCCCGGAGAAACCAATATTCATCATAATCTTCTGGTAATCCCAAACCTTTTTTATTTATTTTTCTATAGCGATCTGGTACACAGCCAAAAAAAGCCGCATAGAACAGTAATCCGGACATTAAATCTTTCACTTCACTGTTAGGGATATTCTTCTCAATTGCATACTTAAAACGGTTTCTAATCCCTCTTCGTTCCCACTCATAATATCCTTGATGTGCCACATACCCGCCAAACAGTTCATCATTCCCGTCACCGCTTAATGCTACCTTCACATCCTTTACTGCATGCTTTGACAAGAGATAGGCTGGTAATGCTGTCAGGTCATCATAGGGCTCGTCAAACCATTCTGGATATATATCATACAGCCTGCCTCTGATATCCTCCATTCCAAGAATTTCCAGCTCATTGGCTATTCCTATCTGTTTTGCATATTTTTCTATAAAGGGCGCCTCACTGAAGCTTTTCGCCTCAAAACCTATGGAATAGCTTTTTATATTAGAATGATACCTGAGGGCTTCCAACGCAATAATACTGGAATCCACACCTCCTGAGAAAAAAATCCCAACCGGAACATCTGATACCAATTGCTCCTTTATAGACTTATTTACAAGATATCGATATTCATCCTGAACGTCTTCTATCTTTCTACCGCTTCTCTCACTGGTATTTATATTCAATTTCCAATACTGATAATATCTTTTAATCCGATGTGCTTTAAGATCATATACCAGACAATTTGCCGGTTTTAGTTTATGAATATTCTTATAAATTGATTTTGGTTCAGGCACATATCCATAAGAAAAAAAGTCATAAAGGGCGCTGGTATCCGTCCTTATCTCATCTGGCCGCAGCATACTTTTAATTGCTTTCAGCTCTGATGCAAATAAAAACTTTCCATTTGCTAAATAGTAATACATCGGTTTAATTCCGGCGCGGTCTCTATATAAAAGCAGCTGATCTTTTCTCTCATCATAGATTACAATTGAAAACATACCATCTATATAATTAACAAATTTCTCGTCATACAGAAGATACATCGCTAAAATTACTTCCGTATCAGATTTTGTCCTGAAATCATATCGGCCCCCCTTCCGGAGAGCATCTCTTAATTTTTTATAGCCATATATCTCACCGTTAAACACAATATGAATCCGGCCGTCGTCAGAGGACATTGGCTGCATAGCTATATCCGATAAGTCAATAATCGATAACCTGCAAAAGCCTAATGTAACATCTGAAAAGAGGCGTATTTTATAGCCGTCAGGTCCTCTATGCCCGATTAAATGCAGCGCCCTTTCATAATTTCTATCCTGGTCATTACCCCCGCAGATACCACACATTATATACTCTCCTATGATTTTTATTTTGCCGCATTTACATATGGTTTACTCCTGTATCCCCTGTCAATCCCTATTTTCAATCTGTTTCTCCTCTCTGCAATCTACGGTTGCAATGCAGTCCAGCCATTGATCCAAACTACAAAAATGGCTAAATGCTCCTTCCTGTATGATATCCTTTACGTAAATAATATCATTTTTTAATTTTTTCAATATATCCGCCGAAATTACCATATCATATTTTTGTATCCCATCCCTTTTCACCCAAATCAGCTGATTCTTATTGGTATCGTCCCAAAAGATCTCATTTTCTTCTGCCAGGGCCAAAACCTGGGTCCTCCATCTTGAAAATTCATAGATGGTTTCCGGAATACAATCAATTATTTTTTCTGAATTTCCCTCTTTATCTACCACATAGATAACGTTCTGCTCTGCTGCATCATGTAACATGGTGTTAAAGTATACACTTCCGTCCATATAACAGCATTGTCTATACACTTCATTCTGGCTTTCTTTTATAATCTTATATTCTCCGGACATCAAACTATACTTTATAAGAATTCCGTCTCCTGCCAGCCACAAATTTTCTCCGTCATAGCAGCTGGCGTAAAAACGCCAGTCGTTCTTTCCGACAGTTATTATTTCTGACTTTTCTTCCTGCAAGTCAAAAACCAACACTTGATTTGTTTCGCTGACAACTGCATATACACATTCCCCTACCCGGGTTCCGGAGTTGGCAATAATCTTTTTTTCTTTATAAAGCTGAACTAGCTCTCTATTACTTTTTCCTATATTTTTCTGTTTGCCTGTCTTCCAATTAAAACGGATTACAACAGGCGCACATCCAAAAAGATATATATTTTCTCCTGACACTTCCGCAAATCGAATCTTATCTTCCGGATAACAGATGTCCTGTCCTTCCAAATTAAGAGGGTATGATCGAAACTCTTTTGATTCCATATTGTAAACAGCGATACTTTCCGCGTTACACGGCGAAAGAATTAACTGTTGTTCCACATGTTTAATATCCGTATACAGTCTGTGGCCTCTGAATAACCCATCCGGAATTTCTTTCATATATTCAATCTTTCCTGTATTCAAATCCATACAGCACAGGCCATTAAAATCACTGGAGGAAAACCAAAGCTGTTCTCTAACCTTTACTGCTTTTTCAAACCAGACCGGTATTCCGTCAGTAAGATCTATGGAGTTCTTTTTCCAGCAATCTTGTATCATAACTGGTTTTAAAGTTCGTTTATACAGATGTACAACGCTGCTTTCATCCCCATAATAAGCATCACTTACTGCAATAGCCCTGTCCAGTTGGGCTGAATCATCATAGATCCCCCATTTTTCATCAATATATTTCTCTCTTATCTCTTTATATTTTTCCCACAGCTGAGGACGCATAGACATTATCGTACTCTCCATTAATGGATGGGGTCTCCATAATAATGCGATTTTATCTCTATACTCATAAAAAGTACGAAAAACAGATTCTATTTTTTTCAGTGTCTGCTCATTATTTTTCAGCAATACTGATATCCCTGTATTATAAAAAACAATTTTTTTTCTACTCCCGTCTGAATTCCTGACTATATCCATCCATTGTTCAGGAAGGGGAAAATCCCCTTTTGTATTTAATACCTTATCAACTTTCGGGGAGCCTGAACCATCTATTTTCTTTTCCCAGTACTTTCTTATTTCCTTTGTCCCGCCAGAAGCTTCCATCAAAATGCGAACATAAATTTCTTTCATCTCTTTTGACTGCAAAATAACTTTATCCGAATTGATTACTCCAGGCTGAATACAAAAGTCTTTTACCTTCTCTATTTCATCATCGTTTTCAGGATTAATTTCATCCAATATAAAGTAAGGAATATATACTAATTTATCCGTAAACCTCTTGAGATTTTTAGAATAAAAAAAAGGGTGGACGCTTGTGACATGATTATTATTATCATATGGATTATGTATATAAATCACATCCGGCAACCGGTGCTCAAAATCGTACTCATCATACTTCACCACTGGTACATAATCTGGGTACTCCGCCCCTTCATAGTACATTTCCCGAAAACTCCCATCCGGATTTTTATCATAATATGGAATGGGTATTACGAAGGCATCTGTATCTTTATCATCTCTGGCCGCTTTCCAGATACTTTCCAGAGAATCCCACATAGAAGCTTTATAAGGAAGGAATACCACCTCCAGCTTGTCCGGAATATCCTGGCAAATTAAAGCGTGCAGCTTTTTTACCTGCTGCTTTAATTTCAGGAGTATTGCCTTTCTTTTTGAACAATCATTTTCTGCAGTAAACAGCTGGTAGAGATTCTCACAGTAGTCTTCCAGCTCCTTAACGCTGGCCGTCCCTTCACCATAGACAGCTTCAATTCCATTTCCCATAACTAAAGCTGCATTCTGGCAATCTGTCAGAATTCGGGAAAGCTGCACTTGTGCTGCACATCTTTGGTTTAGAAGCTTTTCCGTTTCTCTTGTTGCTTTTTCTAATAAATTCACCATAGAAAGCATATGTTTTCTAACTGTACGGCTCATAGGTTCTCCTTCATTCCTGTTGTGATAATACCTTGCCAGTCCTGGACTGCATACTTATCCACCTATATATATCGTCCCGGATTTCCTTTTCTTAAGTCATTCCAAACGACGGATCCCCTCCAGCAAATCTTTGTAAGGGCAGCCTTTTCCAAACAACAAGGTCGTTCCCAGCACAAACCCGTCCATTCCTTTAGGACTATATTTGATGATTTTATCTGCGCTGCAGGCTCCGTCCCAATATACCTTGTATTTCATCTCTCCTTTTAATTCCAAAAGCTTTGAGATCTTTTCCCCCACATAGGGCAGATACATTTGTCCCGCATTGCCCGGATTAACAGACATTACCAAAACCTTCTTTACAATACGGAGCATTTCGTGTACAGTTTCCACGCTGGTTCCCGGATTGATGGCAATCCCAGGGATCATTCCCGCATCAATAATTTTCTGCAGGGTGGTAGAAGGATGGTATTCTGCCTCAGGATGAATGTAAACGGTATCGCCTTTTCTCAACTTTTTTAAAAATATATGGATATTGTTATTTGGATGTTCCAACATCAAATGGACATCCAAAGGTTTTCGGGTAGCGGAGGCAATATAGGCCATATCATTAAGAGACATGGCAAAATTCGGCACATAGCGGCCGTCCATAATGTCAATATGAAAAGAGTCAATACCGCCTGCTTCTAATTCCCGAACCTCTTTTTCCAGATTTCCGTAATTAGCGCACATCATTGACGCATTCAGCTCTATTTTCATCCTTTTATCTCCTTCCCATTACCTTTATATATTCTTCCGCCTTATCCCGCATCATCTCAAGTCCTTCATTCAGCTTCTCAAAAGGTAATTGATGGGTAATCAGCTTTTCCGGCTTTATCCGTTTGTCTGCCAGCCGCTTCAGGACATAATTCCAGTCGTCTTCTTCCTGATGGGTAAAAGAAGAATTCCAGGTTCCCAGTATGGTAAGCTGGTTTCGCAGTACTTTCCAGTAAACATTCTTTTCCAGTTCTAAATCAGACGCTGGATTTCCCACCAGCTGAATCCGTCCGTTTGGAGCTGTGGTTTTTACCGCCCAGTTCAGCACCTGGTTTTTCCCTACACAATCGAAAAACACATCCACTCCGGCCGAACCGGTACGGCTGACCAACCATTCTTCCGGCCTGTTATTTCTAATATCACAGTAGTGTTCCTTGGGGATCCCAAGGCTTTTCACTATTTGCTCCTGCAGTGTTTTGTTTCCTAAAACCAGAACATTTTCAATACCGGCTTCAAGGAGAAATTGAACCAACAAAAGTCCAATGGTTCCCAAGCCGCATACTGCAACGATCTCTTCTTTTTGAGGAATTGCCCGGCGCAGAGCGTGTACAGCCACTGCCATAGGTTCCATCATAGCGGCGGCTTCAAATGAAACCGAATCCGGCAAAAGGATTAAATTGTCTGCCGGGACCCGGACATATTCTGCAAATCCCCCATCCCTTCTGGAACCCAGATAGCTATAGCTACGGCAAAGCTCATATTGTGTTTTCTTACAAGGGCCGCAATTTTTACAGGGTATCAGCGGGAAAATCCCTACTCTCTTTCCCAGCCACTTAGGGTCTGTTCCAGCTCCAATTTTCCTCACCACTCCTGAGAACTCATGGCCGGGGATGAGAGGATGAGAATAGGCTCCTGTCCGGTATATCCTGGGGATATCAGAACCGCAGATTCCCACTGCCTGAACCTGAACCTGAACCTCACCTTCTCTTGGAGATGGTGTAAAAACTTCTTCAAAGCGTATATCATTTATTCCATGCAGTACATATGCTTTCATACAAGTCTGATAAACTCCTTTAAATCTTTTTCTGTGGTAATTTTACTGTTGAGCTCATCCCCCTTTACCAGGGCAATATCCAGTCCTGCCAGAATAGCAGGCTCTGTAGAACCATTAATTTCCAAAATCCGTTCCGGAAGCAAAGCCGCATTGGCCTCATAGTAAGGCTTTAGGAGAAAACATTCCGGGGCCTGTCCCGCATAAATCTGGCTCCTATTTAGCAGGGATGTGACAGACTTTCCATCTATACTTAAATATACTGTATCTTTCATGTGAAGCACTGGCATGGCTCCATCATGGCCGTTTACCGCCTGGATACAGTCTAAAATCTGCTTTCCGGATACCCGGGGACGGGCGGCATCATGGATGATAACCACCGTATGATCCCCTGCCATGGGAAGCAAATCAGTAAGTCCATGAAAAATAGACATCTGACGATTTTCTCCCGGCCTTGAAAAACCGTGGGGTTTGTGATGCAGCTCTTTTTCTATAAGAGGATGCCACTCTGGCTCTGCCACAATCTGGATATAATCGATCTCCTTAAGAGCTTCAAATGTTTCTATGCAGTAAGATATAATGGGGCGTCCTTTGGCCTCTATGTACTGCTTAGGGATTTCAGTTCCTGCCCGCAGGCCTGCGCCGCCGGATAAAATCAGGGCTATGTTTGTCATTTTTCTCTACCTTTTGTAAATTCAATATACAGTAACTCTCACCTATTATACTTGATTTTATAGCGTTAAGTCAATCACTGCAGAAAATCTGACACGCCATATACATGGTAAGCGCAAAAAAGCTGCCCGTTTTTCATGCCAGACAGCTTTTCTCGTAATATGATAGCACTAATTAACTTTTTTGTAGGTGTAGTGTCTTTTTAATATCTTCTTGATGTGATTCAAAAAGGTTGTAACTTTATGACGGTATTGCATATAAAACCGTATCGTAGTCCCCAAATGAATAATGCTTCAGAAAAAACTTATAATCAGGACAAATTTCCAGAATATACTTTGGCAGTGTCCAAATATCCTCTGCTTTATGATAGATACTGATTGCCAGCCTTGGTTTTTGGCTCGCTACAAGTTGTTTTGCCCCACGAAGCGCCTCTAATTCTGCCCCTTCTACATCCATTTTCAGATAAGTAACCGGCTTCCCCATCAAAAAATCGTCTAATGCAACTGCATCTATTTTTTCGTTACTGTCACTTTTCTCTCCCACATGTGTAGCGAAATTACCTTTTGCTTGAATTGCCAGTTCTGTCGTTTTTGACCATAATGCCTTTGGAACAATTTCATAAGCCATATATCCTTCCAAGTTCCTTATGGCTTCTTTAATATTCTGATCGTCCGGTTCAAAGCAATAAGAATAGGAGTTTTCGCCGCCCCAATCCAGAAACTGTTTTGTGGTTTTTCCATCAAAACCCCCGGCATCCACAAATATTTCCTTTCCATTATGAGGCAGCAGTTCTTTTAAATCAAAATAAATTATCTTTTCTGTCAATTCATAAATTATATTCCCTGCGTTTAAAATCTTTTCATCAGGAATACCTCTCTGTAATAATTGTCCTTTCATCTCCTGATAATTTTTATAAGAGGAAATAACCACCCACTCCCCTGTATATCCGCTAACAAAATCCTCAAATGACAGTACTGGAAGATTTCCTGTTTTCTTATTCTTGGGGCTGGAATCAACTACGTATTTCCACGGAATAAAGCTCCTGGTTTCCGTATATAAGATATTTCCCCAAATTCCCGAACCAAAAATAACCATTTCTTTCCTGGCATTTTTTTCTATGAGGTATTCACAAAACTGTTTCCACAATGGCTGTTTCCTGACTGTATTATTCACTATATTCTGGATATAGTAATAATCTTTCGTCAGACTGTAATTTAGTCTGTTTATATAAATCATTTTTGATTGTTCATCCTGAATCTTCTCATAAATCATTTGAATGGATTCTGTATATATCATCAACTATTTCTCCCAAACCAATCAATCGTCCACGATACTTATTTCTTAAACTATCCTTTATTGATGTCACATCATAAGCGGTAATGATAATGGCATCTGTTTCCGGAAACTGTTCTTCCGGACGGTATATTTGAAAATCAGCCCCAAACTGCCCCACATAACGGTCAATCCCAAAGTCAACATTCACATGTTCTTTTCTAAGTTGAATTAGTAAATGTTTCCCTAATGATGCCATTCCATATATTGCCACATGTCTGATCTGCTCTCTTTGAAAAAAGCCCGCAAAGTCAACCTTATCCTCTTGCTCCAAAAAAAACCATTTATCCAGCAGTTCAAATAAATATTTAAATTTTTTCCCATTGTCATTGAGCCTGGATAATTCCCTTTTTATTGCCTCGCGGTTTTCAGTATCTATTTGCTTTTCGGGCTCTTCTATTGCTTTTTCTCTGGCATTTCTTACTGCCTCCAGATATTCATGCCCATCCTCTTCATCAGGTTCCAAATACATCCCTTCTCCCCATTCATTCCATGCATTAATAAACAGGAACTCATTCTCGTATTGCCTGCTCTTTTGTATCAGTTTCGTAAGATATTCCTGAAATATGGATGAACTGCGGTTGATTAGGCTTTCCCCACTCTTCCCTCTCCGCGGCGTATCATCATACCCGGAAACACCGCAAAAATACGTCTTAATCCCAAATACTGGAGAAGTATCAAGAATATTCTTCCATACATCCTCATAGCCAAAGCATCTTACGCCATTTTTTATTACAGCCTTTCCGGATGCATTTAAATCATTAATGCTCTTTCTGGGCTCGTAGACTACTGCAGCATCCAGAGAATCATTAGGAGCATTTAAACGGGCTCCTATAAGATATAGTCCTGAAAGCCCCGCTTTTATTGCCAATTCTCTCCAGCATTTTGTCATCTCCCGAAATGGGTGAATATCCTCCGGACTGTAAAATAGAAATACCGGTTTTTCATCTACCCGTATATAGCGTTCATCCTGGAAAAACGGAAGTAAATATTCAAAATGCCTAACCCAGTCCTCGTATGCGCCATAATCCTGTTCTGCCAGGATTCCGGCCTCTGCTTCCACTGCATCTGTCTCATATCTCTCTGCCCACACATTTCCACTAATCCTGCTCCATGAACGGATCCATGATTCACTTGCCCAATTAAAACAAAATGGCATGGGAATATCCTTCCATCTTAAAAGGTTCTCTGCCGGAAGTTCCAGTTCTTTTTTTCCGTCTTTAAAATAGTAGTGATAGAAGCAAAAGCCATCTATTCCATATGTTTCTGCCATTTCAGCTTGTGCCTTCATGGTTTCTTTCCGGCTTAAATCATAATAATTGCCGCCAAAGGGTACTCTTGGCTCTTTATGTCCCGGAAAATATGCCTCTGCCGTCTTTACTGACTCCCAATCAGTAAACCCCTTTCCCCACCACCGGTTATTATCTTCATTTTCGTAAAACTGCGGCAGATAGATTGCCAGTATTTTAGGAATTTTCCTTTCATTTTCTTTAAGTTCACTCATCAAATCTGCTGTCTGCCTTTCTTTATTTATCTTTTCTTCACCACAACATATACAATCAACGGATAATACTTGTCATTTGGCAAAAAGTCTTCCGGTTTCAGATCTTCACTGCATACCCCGCTGATGTGTGCCGTAACCGTCTTCACATTTCCGAAGCTCCCGCTCTCTACCACTTCCAAAGAACGTTCTTCCCTAAACATTCTCGCAAGCGCCTTTTCATTAAAATTGAAATAGCACCCATAATCATCCATACATCTTCTGGAATTTTGGGAAATTCCGGAACACGTAATCAATGCTGCTCCACCTCTTTTTAAAAGCCTGCCTATATTATGGGCAGCACTTTTTACGTCAAAAATGTACATCAATGTCTGAGTCAAAATGAAACAGTCTGCAATCTCATCTTGTATTCCTTCTCCTGTTTCAAGATTTCCGTTAAAAGACACTCCGCTGTCCTTAGAATCCACATCCATTACAATTGACCGGCATACCTGGCCCCTTCCGAATTTTTCCGTATAGAAGTTATCTTCAATCTCCAGGACATCACCTGTAATGTATTTCTGGTTTTCCTTTAAAAATTCTTCAATATAATACCGGTCAATAGGCGTGCCTCTTTCTGTGCCAAATTGTCTGCTTACCGGCTCTGTATCCATCTCTGCTACTGCATCGATTAGCTTGTGATAATTCCTGTAGGCCTCCCGCAAAAATCCCCTCCAGTTCTCCTGGTCAGAAATTTTTACTATTTGGCCGTTCTTTTTTACGCAGGAAAAAAAATCTTTCGCAAATTCAATTTTCTCCAAAATGCTGTTCAATTCTTTTTCATTTTCAAAACAGGGAAGTTCTGTATAAGGAAATACTATCCTCTCCGGATCAATCCCCAGTTGAACAAGCTGTCTCCACATGCTGACAAAATGTACGGACATCAGAAAAATAGGCAGAGCGCCTTTTCTGTCCAAATCTCTTGGATTAATAACTTTTATGCCGCCTTCTTTATAGGTGCTTTCAGATCCTGCTGTTACTTTATTATCAAGAAAGCAAACAATCCTATACGTTTTCTCTATGGCACGCCTTTTATAATCAAAATATTTTCCTGTTCCAAATATAATTATTTCCTTCTTGTCCATACCTCACAACTCATCCTTCCGCAACAAATCACTCTTTTCCAATAACGTCCGAAAAGAAATAATGTTTTTATATCCTTTTTCTAAAAGTTCTTTTTCTATTTCATCAAAATAATAAACCGCCGTTACAACCACTGCATCTACCTGGGGAAGCCCTTTTTGCGGTACATATATACGAAGCCCTTCCTGGTCTGTCTGGCTGACCTTTTTATCCATCACATATTCTACCTGGACTCTTGTCCCCAAAAGCTCCTGGCAAAACAATTTCCCAATTTCTGCATATCCATAAACAGCAATCCGACGGTATCCCTCTCTTTCCAATCTCCGGGCCAAGCCAAAGCCCTGAATTTTAAGTTCCATCCAGCGGGTGAAAATCCAATAAAAAAGTGTGCTTTTCTGCAGTTGATGTTCTAAGCCAATTGTAGGATCCTCCAGCGAGTCTCCAGGGTTCATGTAAGTATATACCTCAATATAGCGTCCAACCAGCCGGTTTTGAAGGGCTCTGTATGCTGCCATAGTTTCCGCCAGCTTATCATAAGGAAGAGTAATAAGCTGTGACTGGTGGAACCGTATGAGCCAGAGCTTCTTATCTATTACATCTGTGATATCCAGCATATGGGTAACTGTATGCAGTGGTGAATGAACTTCATAAAGAAATATTTCCACATCCCGTATTTTTTGCTTATACAAAGCCTGAAATACACTAACACAAGCCGCCGTATGATCCGGATGTCCGTCATGAATACCGGTTACAAATATTTTAGTATAAAGGGAAAGGTCTTGATTTTCAAGACAATTTGTATGCTGCATCAGAGTCCCGTCTTCATAACCCAGCATCATATAATTCTCTATTCCTGCTGCCTTCATTTCCGTTGCAAATTCATTTTCTCTTGTTTTCTTTATTACTTCGGGAGCTGCGTTTCCTTGCCCCTGCCTTCCGTCCGTAAGAACCATTACCTGGCAAATATCCGGACAGCAGGCAAGAATCCCTCCTGCCCCAATACACTCATCATCCGGGTGAGGTGCAATAATTAAAATCCGGTCTCTTTTTTTGATCTCAAGTATTTGTAACATTCCTGCTCCTTATCGTTCAAATCCGGACTTTTCCGGAAGGATTGATTCTAACGCTTCCGCGATTATTCTTTTTATCTCCTCAAAGTCCCTGCTGCTGACTTCATTTAAACTGATAATCGGATAGGCCTGACTTTTGATAGCCTTTGCGGCATCTTTAACATTCTCTTTATCAACTAGGAACATTTTCCCTTTATATTTATGGGGGATAAAATTTCCTGAACATATCTGCCACATGGTAACCAGCCGCTGGGTAACATCTGAGTATGCACGAAAACGGTTTTGAGACGCCCGGTCAAGAACTTCCGTCTCTTTTTCCCATATCTCCTTAAGTACCGACTTTTTCATCGGCATCGCCTCATGAGGATAAACAAAAGACTCAAAATTATGCCAAAATTGCAAATTTTTATTTTGTTCCAAACGGTTTCCGTAAACCGGGTCAAACCACTTCTCATAATTTTTTTTAACTACTTCCTGCTTATCAAAGTTCCGGTTTAGCAACACCATATTATTGACACATGCATAATTCATCTGGAGATCCATTCCTTTATCAGCCTTTAAAATAAAATGAGTCTCCACTGCCTCTTCGCAGGGAATATTATCTCGGAAATAGTACTCCTTCGGGATGGGCTGAACAGGAAACAGGTCATCATTAAAGAGAATATAATTCTCGCTTAAGTCCGGAATCCGGAAATAATTCATTTCAATAACATTGGAATTAAAAGTCGGCAGATACTTTTCTGGAATATAATCGCTATGTTTTATAATTATCAGTTTTTCATGAGATATGTTTAACCACTCTGGCAAATGTCCCCATGTGACAAAAAACACTTTATGTACCCAGGGCATGTTCTTTTCAATCCCGCGAAAAACATACTGAAGATTGTCCCAGGACTGGTAGCGGACATTGGAATGGATATGGTTTGAGTCATATTTCTTTCTTTCTTCGTTCCAGGCTGGGTCATTTCCGTCCACCCAAGGCAGGATAATATCAATTGGCGCTGCTGACATCATTCATTTTCTCCATAGCATATCGCTCGTTTTATTTTAGAGGTTTACACGCGTGGGTATACGCTGGTTATATATTTATCATATAAATTATGTATAAATTAACTATACTTTAATACATTATCGTCAAAATTCCAATAATCATAATCTCAGCAGACAAATGGGTACACGATTGCCTTTGCCTACTAAGAGTAAAAATCAACTTTTATCTATAACTCTATTTTTATATTTTTTTAAAAATATTATAAACTTACATAACTGTTCCACATATTCTTCCATATCCATTTCATGATTACTTAATAAAAGACTACCTGCAAAACTTTTTCGTATAAAATTTTCTTCAAATTCCAGTTCCAGCGCTTCTTTAACATCTTGATAAATAAACACTTCCATCGCATCTAAATTAATACATGATTCTGTAAAAACCAATCCATCATATCCCATATACTTCAATATTCTAGATGCCATTTCTTTCGCCGTCTCGTTTGTAATGTGATTTATATCGCAAAATAGTTTCTCTCGCTTATAACTATTTAATATATAATCACTTATTTTTATATCCCATTCCTTTTCACGTTCAAATAGTCTCTGCTTAAATTCCTCCCACATATCCAAAATTTCTGACCTTGAATATACCCCGCCTTTTGAGATATAAATCATAATTTCTTCCCTGCTTTTTCCACACTCTAACCATTCTGCAATATTTCTGTCAATAAAAAATGGGGGGTTTTTTCCGATTGGCCCATTATACTGCATACTTAATTGCGGGAAAAGATATTTCGGCATACCATATAAATTAGGGACAGAAATTATTTTGCAGTTTCCCTTTACATTCTGTAATAATCTTTCCGAGGAAAACTCTTCCCCATATACATTTTCTCTCCTAACCGACTGATGAAAAAACAAATCACAATTCTGTAATATATTACGGTATTCAAATCGCATCCCTCTCATATTCTGTATGCTGGGAAATGGATAAAAACCATATTCTGAAGAAAATCCTTTATGGCGTTCAAGATACTTTTTAATTGCGTCCATATGGCAATTCCCATATGCTACTGCCATTTTTCTACAAAATATTTGATATGGTATAAAATCGCTGAACTCATTGTAACCCATACAAATCAGCTGCTGTCTAATCTCCAGATAAGAATCCAATGCAACTATAATAAAACACTTCTTATCACATTCCGGCCTATTAATCGGGTACCCTAAAAATTCTCCCGATTTTCTATTGTCCCAAAAACAGCATATATTTATTTTATCAAAATATTCATATACAAACTTCTCGCCTATGTTCCCTGCACCAAAAATCACAATTTTCTCTCTAAGCATTTAACCTTTCCCCCGACAGCAACTCTTTTTGATTTATGTTCCGGCCTATATCTTATTATTTTGACAGGCGCATATTTATATGGCAGAAAACAAAAAATCACTTCTCAAAAGGTATATAATCTCAGTGCCATTATATCCTGAAATTCTCCTTAAATCAATTGGAACTTTTAAGCATTTCTCGCAATATATAATTATTTCAATCGGTTTTGCATAGGTGTGGAAAATGCAAGGAAAGCTAACACACCTTATGATGATGTATTTCGTACGCTGCTCAACGATTGCAGCTCTGATCATCCCTGTAGTTAATGAAGTCTTTGGGGAGCATTATTCCGGTCAGGAAAGGATCTCCTTCTCACCAAATGAGCATTTCTTAAACCAGCAGAATGGAAATGAAAGTGAGCGGATCACGGACAGCAGTTTTCGCATAGAAGGAGAGCCTGTCAAAAAGTACCATATAGAATGTCAGAGCGGTTCCGACAGCAGCATGCTGATCAGTTTTTTGAATATGACACACAGATTGCTCTTTCTTTCCCCGGAAAAGTCGGCCGTAAAAATTTCCCAACAGGACAATAAAAAGGCCCCGTATGTGTGATATCAAGGGGCCTTTTTTCACTGATTCATGTATGTATTCCATCACTTATTTAATTACAATCGCCTGCGACAAATGCCTCGGGGTATCGGCATTTAATCCTTTCTGCTCCGCCATATAGTAGCCCATAAGCTGGCCGATAAAGCCGATCATGGCAGCGTTCTGCAGGCTGTCATAGCCGTAATTCATATCTAAGGCATAGTCTGCGCCTTTAAAGTCCTTGGACGCAGTATTGCCGATTGCCAAGGTAACGGCCCCGTATTCTTTCATCTGGGTTAACAATTTGGCATCGCCGTCTGTAGTTGCCTCATTTGCCAGAAGGATGATCATGGTCTTATCATCCACCAGGCTCATAGGTCCGTGCCGGTATTCTAAGGTATAGTAGGCCTCTGAGTTGCTCAGGCTCATCTCCTTCATTTTGTTCATGCACTCATTGGCAATGCCGTAATAAATACCCTGGCCTAAGGTAATATAAAGGTTTAATTCCGGATGTTCCGATACAATCTTTTTTGCCAGCTTATCGGTTTCTTTTAAGAACTCTTCCGACTGGGCGGCGTAATCTTTCATTGCTTCGATCTTTTCTTTCTGTCCGCCTGCATAGAAGGCCAGGATAACAGACAGATAAATCATACTGGTAAAAGATCTTGTCATAATGACGCTGTCTTCCGGAGTTTCAGGCGAAAGGATCATATAGTCATTGTATTTGGCGCTGTCCGCGTCACAGGTGATAGCCAAGCTTTTTACCCCTTCAAAAGTTCTGACTTTATCAATAGCCATCCGCACTTCTGTTGTATAGCTTTTCCTGGTGATGGGAAGCACCAGAACCTTTTTCCCTTTTCCCACATAAGTTTCGGGGAAGTAGTAAAGCTCAGAGCAGCACATTCCTTTCGCCGGAATATCCGTGCAGCTTGCAAATGCATGGGCAGCAGCCTGAGCAAGATAGAGAGAGGTACCGCAGCCGGTAAAGATCAGCTCGTCATACTCATCTGCAAATACTTGATCCAAAACCTGATAAATCTGGTCTAAAGTGTCATTAATTGCCTGAAAAGAAGCAGGCTGTCCGTATATTTCTTTATATGTAAGTTCACTGTTTTTCATTTTCAATTTTCCTCCTTTTTGCCCTGCTTTTTTGGCATACAGGTATACCCGCAGGGTATTTCCTTTTGGTCATGCCTTATTGTCAGAACCGGCCAGCCGGATAATCTTTTTTACATCCTCCTGAAGCTTTTCATTGGCAAACTGGGACAGTTTCCAGGAATGGCCCTGATGGTTCATGGTCTTTAGGCCTTCTTCATAGTGCTCTACATATTTGTAACGGATCTCTGTGCCGAAATTTATCTTAGCAACGCCCAGCTTTATGGCTTCCTGGATAATGTCCTCTCTCATGCCGGTACAGCCGTGAAGCACCAGCGGGATATCGGTAAATCCCCGGACTGCTTTCAGCACCTCCAGATGGATATCCGGTTCTCCCTTATAGTAGCCATGAGCATTCCCGATGCCGATTGCTAGGGAATCGGGGCAGCACAGGCTCAAAAAGCGGCGTACTTCTTCCGGATCCACAATATTTTTGTTTTCCATTACCGCCCCCATATTATCCAGGCGTAAAAGCTCCCCGATCTCCGCTTCCACCGGAACGCCAAAGCATCTGGCCACATCCAGCACCTGGTTGGTCATAGCGGCGTTTTCCTCAATGGACTTGGTAGATCCGTCAATCATCAGGGAGGTAAATCCCAGCTTTAAAGCCTCCATACAGATCTCGAAACCGTCTCCATGGTCTAAATGAATGGCAACCGGTACCGATACCTTATCCGCGCACCATTTACATACATTTACAAACCAGTCGTGGCCGGAATAGGCCCCGGTGCTGACGTAGTGGGCCAGGATAATGGGAGAGCCCAAGTCCTCTGCCGCCTTGCACACTGCCCAGATAATGTCATAGTTTCCTCCCTGGGTATTGATGGCAGGCACAGCATAGCCCTTTTTCGAAGCTTCTATTAGCATTTCTTTACTTGTTGTTAACATAATTTCCTCCTTCTTGCCCTGTTTTTTGGCATACAGGGATACCCGCAGGGTGTTTCCTCCTTCTTGCCCTGTTTTTTGGGCATACAGGGATGCCCGCAGGGTGTTTCCTCCTTCTCGCCCTGTCTTCCCGGGCATACAGGGATACCCGCAGGGTGTTTTTTGTTTCCAAAACTGATACAGCCGTGCAAGAAGATACCTTGCCTCAACTGTTATAATTTATCCTTTTACCGCACCTGCTACCAAGCCTTTTACCATGTATTTCTGGAAGAAGAAGAACAGAAGTACCATAGGCAGGGTTCCGACGATTGAAATGGTGTTAATCAAAGACCAGTCATAGGACAATTCTCCCAGATATCGAAGGGCTACACCTGCCGATAGGGTTCTGAGAGAGTCGGTCTGAATCAGGGTTGAGGCGTGGAGATAGTCATCCCAGGAAAGCAGGAAAGCGTAGATTCCTACTGCCAGCATACCGGGCTTAATCAGAGGCGCTACTACCCGAAACAGAATCTGAAACCGGCCGGCTCCGTCAATCTGAGCGGCCTCTTCCAACTCCACAGGAATCCCGTCATAAAAACTTGACATCAGCATAATAGTAAAGGGCAGCATGGACGCTCCTACCGCAAACACCAGGCCTATTCGGGTGTTAATCAAATGGATGTCCCCCATAATCTTATAAAGGGAAATCAAACGGCTGATAATAGGGAACATCTGAGCCGAGGTAAAGGCAGCTACAATCCATCCGTTCCACTTAAAGTGGAATCTGGAAAGAGCATAACCGGACATAATTGCAATAAGGGTAGTCATAAGAGCGGCTCCGCCTGCAACAATAAAGTTATTTTTATAATAGATAAAAAACTCGTTATTTTTTGTGAATAAATCAATATAGCTCTGTACTGTAGGCGCTTGAGGGAGCAACGTAGGCGGGAATTTATATGCCTCCATGTTGGTTTTGAAGGAAGTTATCAATACCCAGAACAGCGGAAACAGCAAAAACAGCAAAATCAGGGTCAGCACTGCATATTTCACAATATTCGCGGTTAAACGGTTGCGTTTCATCTTCTATCCCCCCTCTACACTTCAGATTCTTTGAAAATACGGTTGTATAGGAACACCACTGCAATCATCATAAGCATCCAGACCGTAGTTACCGCCGCGCCGGATCCAAAATTGTTGGAAACAAAGGCTTCCCTGTAGCTCAAGATTGCCATGGTTGTGGTGGAGTTGTTGGGGCCGCCGCCGGTCATGGTCCAGAACAGCGGGAACTGCTTAAAGTTCTCAATAATGGACATGGATACAGTAACCTTGATAACGCTCTTCATATAAGGCATGGTAATTCGGAAAAATCTTTGAACCCCATTGGCTCCGTCGATTTTGGCTGCCTCCAGCATATCCTCCGGCACATTGGCAAGTCCCGCCAGAAGGAGCAGAGTCGCCAGGGGAATCTGCTTCCACAGGGCAGCCACCGAAACGCCAAACATGGCGGTAGCCGGGTTATTTAAGATGGCAAAGTCTGTAACCTTTCCCCCGGTAATTACCCCGACTAAAAATTTCACCAGGCCATACTGAGGCTGGAACATCCACAGCCAGACCAAACCGGAAATAATGGTGGGCACTACCCAGGGAACCATCATAATGCTTCGGATAAACCGGGATGCCTTCATATTAGTATTAAGAATCAAAGCCAGAGCCATTCCTAAAATAAATTGGGCGATTACCACCCCAAATACAAATACCAGGGTATTTATCATAGACGGTACCAGCTTGCCGTTGGAAAACAATTTGGCATAGTTTGCAAAATTATTCCAAATCCCCGGCTCCCCGGAGATAATATTTCTTACCCGATAGTCAAAAAAGCTCCGATAAATAGAATCCACTACCGGGATTAAAATAAATACAATCGTTGTAATAATTGCCGGAAGCAGAAGCATTAGTGAAAACAGCTTATCTGCTGTATGTCTTTTTATTCCAAAGCGTTTGGTATTCAAAACCCTTCCTCCTCTCATACCTGGTTCCTGTTACTTGTTTTCATTGTATACATGGAGACCAGGTCCCCACATTCCGGCCAGGTCTTTCTGACCGCCGCCTAAAACCGGTTCCCTGCCTCCGTCAATCTCCGGATTGGCGTAGCGCAGAAACCATGTATCCATCTGGCGTTTCATTTTTTCAATCAGCCCCTGATACTCTTCCCGGTGGATCAGATTCTCGTCCTCCCCCGGATCCCTGGTCAAATCGTAGAATTCATCCGGTCCAAAAGGAACTCTGTGGATATATTTGTATTCTTTGCTGCGGATCATCCGGGCCGGGCCGTATTCGTCGAAAACTACTACTGTTTTTGAATCCCCGGCATCGAGGCCGTTTTGCAGCCCTTCTTCCTCATCTGAATTCAGCAGAGAAGACAAAAAGCTGGTTCCCGGAAGGTTTTTGGCTTCAGGGTTTTCCATTCCCAGATAGTCTAAAAGAGTGGGCATAAAGTCATATCCGCTGCACATGTCTTCACATACCCGCCCTTCCGGCAGATGGCCTGGACGGCTGATAATCAAGGGGACTTTTACGGAAGAATCGTAAAGGTTTAAAGGAAAGGTTCCGTTTCCTTTTCCCCAAATTCCATGGTGTCCGCAGTTAAAACCATTGTCGCTGGAGAAAATCACCAGGGTATCCTCTGTCAATCCATCTTCCTCCAGTTTATCCAGGATCCTTCCCACATTGGCATCCATTGCGGTAACTGCCGCAAAATATCCAATAAGGTTTTCTCTGGGATGGCGGTAGCCGGGAAGTACGTCCAGCTTTGCCCAGGGATGGGGTGTTTCTCTCTGAGGACAGGTTTTAAACTCACAGTCCTCATAAAGATCCGTATATTCCTTCGGATGACATCCTACCCAAGGGGAGTGGGGCGCTGTATAGTGAACACTTAGGTAAAACGGATTGCTTTTGTGCTTCTCCCTGTCAATAAACTTTAGCGCTTCATCTGTAATCACATCTGTAATGTATTCTTTTTCTTCCACATATTTGCCGTCCCGAATCATGGGGGCATTGTAATAGGGGCCGCCGCCCTTTTGATGGGTATACCAGAAAGTAAAGCCTTTCTGCGGATGAAGGCCATCGCCTAAATGCCATTTCCCGCTTAACCCGCAGGTGTAACCGTTTTCCGCCAGAATATCCGTGTAGCCGGTCTGACCTTTCAGATATTCAATGGCTGTCTGGGTGGAACCGCCGTTGCCCCCGCACAGGTAATCATGGATGCCATGCTGAGAGGGAATCCGCCCAGTCATCAGGGAAGCTCTGGCAGGAGAGCATACCGGGGAAACACAGAAGAAATTTTCAAAGCGGGTGCCCCTCTCTGCCAAGCGATCCAGATTGGGAGTGTGAATTTCCTGGTTTCCGTAGCATCCCAGGGACCAGTAGCCCTGATCATCAGTCAGAATAAAAACTATATTGGGGTTGTCTTGCTTTTTTGTGTTTCGTTGTTTACTCATATGGTTTCCTCACCTTTTCTCCCCTGGTTGTTATCGGGCGAGATTAAAATCCCGCCCGATAATTGCTTATGGAAGCAGGGGTTGTACAGTACTCTTAAAATTCTCAATAGCAGATGCCACGTCCTCTTTTCCTACAGTAACTGCCTGGCCCAGTGCACACAGCTCTAAATTAAAGTCAGACAAGGTTGAGAACTGATATACGGGAACCGCCTTCTCAACAGCGTCCCGGCCGCCTTTTAAGAATTCACTGTTTACTACTGCGTCCATGTTTTCCATTGCCTTTTTAGCTGGATATGCCGGTGCAATATTGGCAATGTAGTCGTTTAATACTTCAGGAGTAACAACATATTCAATAAAATTCTTAACTGCCTCTTTCTTCTCCGGGCCATTGTCAACTGCTACGAAGCAGTGGGACTGTAAAGTGGAAGCACCATCTCCGGTTCCGCCTGCCAAAGGCATTGCGGTAGCTGCAAAATTCGTAACCTCCGGATTAATAGACTTAGCGCCGTTGTAACCCCAGGTATTGTCATAGTACATAGCCACCTGGCCCAGGGCAAACAAGTTTCTTAAATCCTTGGGTTTGCAGTTCTGAGGATTGTAGCCCAGCTCATCTAAATCCTGAAGCATGTTCATGGCATCTGTAAAGCCCTGGTTGTCTACATTGAACTGGTTGTTCTCATCAAATACAGATCCTCCGAAAGTCTGTGCAAAGGACTGAAGAGATGATCCAATTACAATAACGGATGCAGTGGGCTGTCCGAAAGGATATACCTTATTGCCGTCCGCAGTAGTTAAAGCAGCCAGCTTAGGAGCGATTTCCAATAATTCATCATAGGTCTTAGGCGGATTTTCCGGGTCTAAACCTGCCTGTTCAAATAAATCTTTGTTGTAGAACAAGACAAAAGGAGACACGTATAGGGGTGCGCCATAAACTTTTCCGTCTACTGAATGAGCTTCCAGTATATTGGGATAATAATCTGCCAAAAATTCCGGGCTTAATACTTCATCCATGGGAGCTGCCAGACCTGCGTCAACCAAAGACGGAATCCAGATCATTTCGCTGAAAATAGCGTCAACCTTGTCTCCGCCGCCTGCCATGTTAATAACCTGGTTTAAAATCTCCCCATAAGGAGCGGATACCCACTCAATAGTAACATTGGGGTACTTTGCCTCAAAGCCTTCCTTTACCTCAGCCCAGAAGGTGTCATAGCCAGCCTCCAAAATAGCGTAATTTGCAATCTTAAGGGTAATCTTCTCACCAGATGCCGCCTCTTCTCCCGCTTCTGCCTTAGTCGTTGCATCTGCTGCCGGAGCCGCTGTAGTGGTCTGACCGCCTCCGCCGGAGCATCCTGCAGTAAGCCCCATTATCGCTGCCAATCCAAGTGCCAGTAATCGTTTCTTCATCATAATGCCTTCCTCTCTTTCACTTTTATGTGTTTTTTATATTACACAAGCTAAAAAGCCCATGCTGATAACTATCCTGTTGCTTCCTTTTCTTATCATGTCTACACGTGTGTATATTCTTGGAAAGAGTAGTACATACGTGTGTATATCCTCGGAATAAAATGAGCATTTTGATGCTCATTTTATTTCTCCCTTTTATCCCCTGGTACTGTCTCTTTCAATTACGGTTGTAAAAAAATCCACATTCTCCGGTTGACTGCCGCCGATCATCTGGCGAAGCATGTCGATAGCCGCTTTGGCGATCTCTTCCTTCCTCATTCCAATAGTGCTAAGTTTAGGAGAGCAAAACCGGCTGATGCTGGAATCATCAAATCCAATAACCCGGACATTCTCCGGAACCCCAAGGCCTATCTGCTTTGCCGCCGTCATGGCAATACAGGCAATCATATCATTTCGCCCGAATATTCCATCCACCTGGGAACCGGTACGCAGCCTGCGTTTTACCTCCTCTGCCAGCTCTTCCTGGCTCCGGCAGCCGCAAACCATGCTTTCCGGTCCTACTAAAAAGCCATTAGCCTCCATCTCGTCTACAAAGCCGCTGAATCTCATGTCATCCGGCGGACTTACATGTCCCCGGGCGCTGATTCTGTCTATATAAATAATATTTCTGCAACCCTTCTGAATGAGGTGAGCCACTGCCGACCTTGCCCCTGTGTAAAGCCCGGTTCCCAGGTAAGCAGCCTTCTCAATCACCTCCTGGTAGCGAAGCCGCCGAAATACTACTACCGGGATACCGGCCTGAATAAACTGCTCCACATATTCCTGAGGAAAGCTGGCAGAGCTTACAATGATGCCGTCATACTGCCTGCTGATGACCTGAGAGATAAACTCCGGCGTATTGCGGTTGGCACAGAGAGAAATCAAATATCCGGAATCATAAGCATATTTGTCCATCTCACTGACAATGCTGGAAAAATACTCATTGGTAATATGATCCGCAATAAACAAAATTTGGTTGCTATGCTTTCCCTTCAGAGCTCTGGCAATGTTATTAGGGCGATAATTTAAAACCCTGACCGCCTCTTCTACTCTCTTGCGCTTCTCCATGGCCACATAACGGTTATTGTTAATCACATAGGAGACAATGGTTTCGCTGACTCCTGCCATCTTGGCTACATCTGCCCGGGTCACACGCTCTCTGTTCTCTGCCATTCTCAAAACTCCCCTATTTTTAAGTGATTGCCGTATACACTCGTATGTACTATCTAAATAGTACAATATCTAACGGATTTTGTCAAGGGGTTTTGTATGTTTTTATTTAATAATTGGTAACAGTTCAGCCTTGCGAAGATTCAAAGTAAAAAATGTGTTGAAAGCTTGTTTTCATAAGAATTTTTTACTTTGAATCTTCATAAGGCGGACGCCTCATGCTTCTTGTCCGCGTATCGCGGGCAAGAAGATGCAAGGCTGAACAGTTACAATAATTGTAACTGTTCAAACAGGCAAGAAGATGCCGTCCCGGCCATTACAGCTGGATAACCGGAATGTTTAAAAGCCTGCAGACTTCTTTTAGCTCCTCCGCCACGTCTTCCCACACCAGGCTGTAGTGGTGAGGAACGCCTTCCTCAATGATTTGCTCGATAACTTCCCGAACCGGGCGTTCTACCTTTACATTAGCCATAATCCCTCTGGTATAACGGTCCATGTCTATTGCTTCGCCCTTCATCAGGAATAATTTGTAAGCGCCGTCAATGTTGCAGAATCTGGCAATGGTTACCTGTCCCGGCTTTAACGCTCCCCAAAAAGCAGTACCCTGTCCGGCTAAGGGATGGTTTCTCATAAGCAGCTCATATTTGGGGTTGGCTAAAGAGGGAGCCGCATTGCCGCAGTGCCAGAAGGTCATGGTATTCTTCTCTTCATCAATATTAATCATATCGGTAATGAAAGTGGGCAGCCCGGTTAAATAATTTTGTGCAATCTGAGCCAGCTCTGCGTCTACATCACCCTCACATCCGATGTGAACTCCGTCGTCTGCCAGGCGTCCCAGCACGGCACAGGGAGTGGTATGTAAATTCCCCATCTCCGGCCAGCACTTAATGGCTGCATAATCGTATCCCTGCTCTGTCATCACTTCCTTTAACGCCAGATATAGTTTGGAATGGTTCTCCAGATGGCCGTCGGGAAGAGTGTCCATATTGTAGGTATCCTCCATCTTCTTCATGTCTGCCTTCCAGGCCTCCTCCGGAAGGTTTTCCATTTTGTCAAAGACTACCTTTAAGTCGGTTTCTTCAATCTTAACTCCAAAGGTACGGCGGATCAGCCCTTCATCAAAAGCACAATTATAAAATGCAGTGGGGCGGTAACCCAGCAATCCTAAATTGGTGTGGCGCATAGCCTTTACGGTATGGTAAGCCATTACCAGCGATTTTACCTTAGAAGCGGCCCGCTGATCCTCTTTACTGCCGTATACAGTATGATAAACTGCTCCCAGCCTGCGTAAGGCCGCCGCATTCATAGTCATAGAGCAAAGGGCGTTGGCGTAGAGCCTGGTATTTTTCTCAAATGGCACTTCATATGGCGCCCACAAAATAATGGGAATATTCAGCATTTCTGTCAGATAAGCCGCAGCATCATCTCCGGTAAATGCCCCGTAAACCATAACCATTACATCTACGGATTTTTCCTTAAACTCCCGGACAATTTCTTCCAACGCCTCCTTGGTACAGCCAATCCTGCCGGCCTTTACCACATTTATCTGAGGCAGGTTTTCCTCCAGCCAGCTGCTGTATTCTCTGTCCCGCTGCTCTGGCAGTTCTTTTGGCCAACGGCCGGAATAAGTAGTTACAAAACCCAGATTTAATTTCTCTTTCATCGCTCTCTTCCTTTTCTCAATAGTTACGCTAAAATTCCCGCCAATTTCAGGCAGATTCCAATCCCTAAAGTTATTCCTATCAAGCGGTAGATGCTCCATTTTTTCACCCGGAGCAGGTAAAATAAAAAACCGGTAAAAAGCGCCGGAAGCACGCCTGGAAGCAAGGTATCCAGAAAATCCTGAAGAACAAAAACCGTCTGCCCTTCTCTGGAGAATTCCATGGCGGCCTGTATCCTTATGCACTCTACCGTCAGCCCTGCGATTACCGCAGAACCTATCATTCTGGCCCCCTGTGACACAGGCGCAAGCATGTCCTTCAGACGGTCTGTAAAGGACATGCTCAGCCGGTATCCCAGAGCTTCGTTAAACAGCTTTAATCCTAACAGAATCAGATTCATCCCCAGCAAAAATACCGCCGGGCCTGCCATCATTCCTTCCGCCGCCATGGAAGCTCCTATTGTTGAAAACACCGGGGCAAAGCAGAATTGAACCATAGAATCCCCGATTCCCGCCAGAGGCCCCATAAGGGCCAGGCGGATGTCCCTGGTATCTTTTGCCGGAATTCCCTGGCGGAAAGCCACTATCTGGAAGCTTGTAAGAATCGGGAGAAAATTAGGATTTACACTGCAGTATCCTAAGCTGTCTTTTAATTCCCGTCGAAGTTCCTCATCGTTTTTACATAGCCGTTTTAACGCAGGAAACATAATATTGGCATATGCCAGCCCTTCATAGTTTCCGTAATTATAGCCGTTTTGCAGCAAATAGGCTCTTAAAGCCGTGCGTTTTGATATACGGCGCAGCTCCTTTTCGGACACAGAAGAGCCTTCCCCGGAAACCGTCAGAGTATCAGCCTCAGACGGCTTCTGCCAGATCCGGCCAACCGCGCCGGTAACATGTTCTTCCGGATACTCTGCAGTTTCTGTATATGCGCCCGGCCCCGGCTTACCGCCTGGGGGAATCATCCTCAACCAGACAATAACCCCCGCAGACAAGGCAATCCCGATTACCGGCATATGCAGGTAGGCAGACAGAATATATCCTATCAGAACAAAGGGAGCGGCATCCGCTCCTGCCATAGCGTTTAAAATCACGGCAAATCCTACTGCCGGGAGAAGGTTTCCGGCAGTTTTAAGCCCTTCTGTCAGCCAGGACGGAATGGCGGAAATCAGAATCTCCAGGTTTTTCGTCTGGTAACAAGCCATAAACCCAATAAAAAACCCGACAGCGGCAAACATGATAAATGTGCTGTGAGACAACAGGCGAAAACGCCTGTAATTTCCCTGCTCCACCGCCCTCTCCGCCCAAGGCAGAATCCCGGTTGCAACAGTATAGATCCCGGTAATCAAAAACTGGATCAGCACTGCAAAAGGAAATGAATATGCCAGAGCCGTTCCGGTATCCACGCCCTGCTCTTTCATGGTAATGGCAATAACCGTTCCGATAATTCCCGGACCTACCGGGTTTGGGGGAACCGATCCTCCGGAGGATACGCCGAATCCTAAAAAAGCCAGCTCTCCCACTGCCCCCATCAGCAGTCCCGTCTCAACATCTCCTAAAATGATTCCTGCTCCGGCAGCCATAACCAGACATCGGGTCAGATAGGTTCCTGTAAGCATGCCGGTAATGCACAAACCGGTCCACAGGCCTGTGAGTACGCATTGGCTAAGCGTAAGCTCCATGGAATCGTCTCCTTTACTCCCCAAATACCTTTTTCCCTTCCACAAAGGTAGCCGCTACCTTGCACTCTTCATCCAATATTACAAAGCTGGCATCCAGCCCTTCTTTGATATATCCGAAACGGTTGTCCACACCGATTAATTTCGCAGGATTTTCCGTAAGGAGAGGAATCAGATCTTCTACCGGCAATCCGGTAAAAGCCATAAGGTTCTCCAGAGCTTTTCCGGTAGTCAGAGTGCTTCCGGCCCGGCTTCCTCCTTCTGCCAGTTTGGCATCTCCGTCAATTACCACCACGTCATTGACCCCCAGCTTATAATTACCGTCCGGCAGGCCGGCCGCCATAATCGAGTCTGTAACCGCAACCACCCGATCCAGCCCCTTAGTTTTTAATATCAGGCGCACAGTGCCGGGATGAAGGTGACGGCCATCGCAGATAACTTCACAATACACGTCATCATCCTCCAGCACGGCTCCCCAGATAGCAGGAAAATGCTGGTGGAGAAGCTTCATGGCGTTGCCGGTATGGGTTGCGGCCATGGCTCCGTTTTTAATAGCGGCCATAGCCGTATCATAGTCTGCGCCGGAGTGGCCGATGGCAACCTGAATTCCCAGAGCCTTCAGCTTAGGGATGTCCTCCACCATACCTTCTACCTCCGGCGAAACAGTGATATAACGAATTTCCCCTTCCGCCGCTTTCTGATACTCCTCTACCAGCGGAATATTTTTTGTCTGAAGCAGGTGCTCTGGCATAGCGCCCTTATATTCGCTGCACAGGAAGGGCCCTTCCAGATGAATCCCCATCATAACGGCCCCCTGGTGCTCCACTCCTTTCTCTTCTTTCCAGTCTTTATAAGCTTTGATGCAGGCCATAGTCTGCTCCTTGGTATCAGTAAGAACAGAACCCAGCCAGCCTACGGTTCCCTGACTTGCCATAAAGCGGCAGATTTTTTCATACCCTTCTGTATCCGCGCTGTTGACGTCCACTCCGGCAGCTCCGTGAGTATGGATATCCAGGAATCCGGGCGCCAAAAGACGTCCGTTTAAATCCACCATTTCCGCCTCCGGATCCGAAATCCACTGGCCAATCCTTGCAATCTTTCCGTCCTCTGCCAGCACGCTTAAGGGCTTAAACTCGTGATCCTGATATACATATCCATTATAAAAACAAACTTTGCTCATGATCTAACCTCACTATTTGTAAGATACCAGGGTCAAAAGACCTTTTTGAACCCATTCCTTTATTTTACATATGCATCGGGATGTGCACAATGATTGGTTCCATCGTAAACCTCATCCTTCATCATCAGATGAACCGCGCTGCACTTAAAGGTCTGAGGCAGAGCCAGAATCTTAGGATTGGGGCCCACATATTTCTTCATCGCATCCTGAAGAGCTTCCTCTATGGTTGCCCGGGTCTTTAAGCCCATGCCTCTTGCATAGCCCGGCTCCTGAGCGCCGCAGATATAGATAGCGGAAGTGTTCATCTCTGCAATCTGGCCGCAGCTCATCATAGAAAAGCCATGGAAAGGATGGAACGCATTTCCGAAGCGGTATTTGCGGATGTATTCCTCATTGGTTGCAAAGAGCTGTCCGTAGCGATCCATGTCGGTCAGCACATTCATATGGTCGTGCTGGAACATTTCATAGCACTCTCTCAAATAAGGCCACAGCTCATCATGGAAGTAGCCGTTGCAGATAGACGAGCAGATGATCACACAGTTATCCTTCATTACTCTCTTATGGCGGATTACCTGTGCAGACAAGGCCTGCATCATCATAATGGGATTGGTTCCCATACCGTCCCCGTAGTGGAAGAACTGAGGCATACCAAATACCATAACATCATACTTTTCTTCTGCAAAAGGCACGTAGGTACGCTTGTCCGCCATCTTCCAGGAAATGGGCTGCATCTCTTTTGCATAGCCGCTGTTAATCTCAATCTGTCTGGATTTGGTATCTAAAACAGCATCGCAGCAGAAAAACTTCTTACCCATGTGCTCTTCCATCTTCATGCCGATCTCATCAAATTTGCTTCTCATTAAAGACTTGCCGCTAACCGGGGTAAAGTCCTGACGGTGCATAACCTGAGGAACATGATGGGAAGCGATAGAACTCCAGTGGTTTAAGCCGGTAGCGCAGTGTTTGTAGCCTCCGGAGTATCCGCCGTAAGGGTTGCCCTGGGTATGGCCGATAAGAACGGCAACATCGCTGTCATGTACATAACGGTTTAAAAATACGGGATCGCCTCTGTCAGTGCGTCCGCAGTCTACCAGGTGATCATAGTCCTCGCTGTCGTGGTTAATAATCTGTCCGGTATACCAGAACTCATTAAACAGCTCCGCTCCCAATACGCCGTAAATCTCTTCCTTGGTATTCTTTCTGTGAAGGCCGTTGGAACAGATTAAAAGAATATCTTTTTTCTCAACGCCGGCGCTGTAGAGTTCCTTTAAAATTAGTTTAATCGAAACCTTTCTGTGGGAGGTCGGCTGCTCCCCGCCTTTTACCCGATCCGGGAAAACAATAGTAACCTTGGAACCCTTATGAGCCAGCTCTGTAAGAGGCGGCATACCGATAGGATTCCGGATAGACTCTAACGTCCTGGCCTCCAGTTCTTCCTCCGGGATATAGGGCGGATCCGCAACGGTAACGCCGGGAATAAATACATCCGTGTTGTCAGGAAGCTCTGCGGCCATTAAGCCCTGGCCATATTCAAACTCTAATTTCATAGGGAATCTCTCCTTTTTATATAATCGTCTGTTTCCTGTGACCGCTGCCCGGGCTGCTGTAAAAATCAGGCCGGACAACTCTTATTATTTACCCATGTAAGTCTTAATAATCTCCAAATACTCTTCCGGGTAGAATCCGATATCTCCCTGGAATCGGGTGAGGGCGATAAGCCCGCCGTCCATTACCGGGATAGAGGAAAGCATCCGGGCATTGTCCACCTTCAGGCCTCCTCCGTAGACCACGTCCATACCTCCGGTAATTTCCTTCACATAAGTTCCAATCTTCGTAATGTACTCTTTATCCGGCGGGATCTTTCCCGGCCCAATGGCCCAGACAGGCTCATAGGCAATGGTAACCCTGGACTTGTCAACTCCCTCTAATCCGGCGGTAAGCTGCTCCTTTAACACATCCTGCCAGCGCTCCTGCTCCTGTGCAGACTCACCGATACAGTAGAGAACCGAAAGGCCTGCTTTCACGGCTGCCCGGATTTCTTTATTTAGCAGACGGTTAACCGCTGCGGTATCCGCCGCCCCGGCTTCAGCAAGGATCCCCGCCTTATCCCGGCGTTCCTCGCAATGGCCGATAATGGTGGTCGTGCACCCTGCCGCTTTCATCGCGTTTCCGGTACGGTTGGTAGTAAATGCTCCAAAATTGCCGCCTATCTCCGTGTCCTCCCGGTAAACGCCCTGACACCCTACCTGCACCGGGCTGTTTTCGCATAAAGCCCCTGCTGCTCCCAGAACATGGGCTTCCGGGAAATACATGGCAAACTCCACGTCATCTTCCGCGTACTTTTTTAAAGCTTCCTGGGTATTGCTTACAATAAACGCTCCCCACTCTTTAACCGGGGCTACGCTGTTGACGCCGCCGTACTCCTTAGGAATGTCAAACCGTTTCAGGTTGAGGAAAATGTGTTTCATTTTTTATCCTCCTTATAATAATCGTTAAAGTCAATGAAATCTCTAAGTTCCGGACCGATTAAAGGGCGGCACCATTTGGCAAATTCCTCTGTCACATCATTCTTTCTCTCATTTACGTAAGATTCGGGAATCACTCTCTCATAAAGCATTACCTGCTCAATGGGAATCCGCTCTACATGGATGTGATAGGAACCGTCTTCCGTCTCATCCCGGATAAAGCCGATCATCACGCCGCTCTCGCCGTTCATGGCTGCTTTTAAGGCTTCCCTGCCTGCCAGCACTGCCTCATCCCGGTCTACCGGAGACTGCCATGCAATGGATGCACGACCGCAAATACCCGGCTTTTCACTGCGCGCCTTAATTCCCAGCTTCTTTACCACCAGGTTTGCCAGATGGGAGCTTACATCTCCGTAATAGGTGGCGCGCCCGCTTTTAAAAATGGGAGGAACGATAGGCTCACCCTTTTCATCCTTTAATCCCTCGCTGGCTACTACTACCACACCGCCCAGTTTGTCATACAGCTTCTTTACATCCTCCAGAAATTCTTCTTCATTAAAAGGAAATTCGGGAAGGTAAATCAGATGAGGGGCGTCCCCCGGCTTCTTTCTTGCCAGCACGGATGCGGCGGTAATCCAGCCTGCATTTCTTCCCATAGCCTCAATGACGCATACATGGATGGGAAGCGACTTTACGTCCACCCCTACCTCTGCCGTGGTAGCCGCAATATAACGGGCGGCGCTGCCGTAGCCGGGAGTGTGATCCGTAATGGCAATATCATTGTCAATGGTCTTGGGAATCCCCACCACCCGGATATCCTCCTCTTTACACACATGATAAATCTTCCCGCAGGTATCCATGGTTCCGTTTCCGCCGTTTAACAGGACATACTTGATATCGTACTTTTTAAAAATCGCCGGCATAGCTTTGTAATCCTCTTCCTCCATAGCGTAACGGGAAGAGCCGATTGCCGTGGCAGGGGTTTCCAGCAAAAGCTTTATTTTCTCCTCAGGAAACTGCAGCAGGTCTAAAAAGCGCTCCTTAAAAATCGCCTCGCTCCCCCCCATGGCGGCGTAAACCTTATCAACTTTTCCGCCTTCTCTGGCTTCTTCCAGTACGCCGTACAAGGAAGAATTGATCACCGCTGTAGGGCCGCCTCCGTGAACCACCAGTACATTTGTTGCCATTGGTATCACCCTCCTTTTTATCCGCGTTTTGGCAATTTCACATATATTGATTTTTTCTATGCTTTCATATTAGCACATTTTACGGCAAATATGGGAAACTTTTTACCCAAACGTTTGTGCAGTGGAATGAACACGCCAGAATGTCCTCTTGGTTCGTTGCCCGCGGAAATAAAGCAGGGGCTGTCAGTAAACGCCAATTAATATCGCGTCAAAATTAAAATTACCCCACGCAGGACGGGTAATGCTCTAAAAGGCATCCGGTGCCACATCGTTAGTAGCTGTTCCGCTTGAAAATTGAGAACTAGCGCTCACCTTGATTGTATTATCGCAAGTTCTACAAATCACATAACCATTAGTCACAAGAACGCTTCTGCTTTCTCTAATTTCTTCTCCACAAACAGGACAACTGATGCCCACAGAATCATCCACAGATTTTTCGGTGATTCCTAAAGCCGCTTTTCTTAATTCTTGTATGTGAGTATCAAAAGACTTACTTACTCCAAATGCTTCGCATTCTTTTGAAAACCAAAGTTCAGATATTTTGTCTTTTCCAAGTTCTAAATACCTTCTGCAATGAGCAATCTTTTCTGTCAAAACAGCTATTTCATTTTCAGTGTCACTAATAGTTTTTTTAATAGATGCAATATCTCTGTCACATTCTTTTTTATGATCTTTTTGTGCCTTCTTAGCTGTGTAAATTGTTTCTCTTGCATATAATACTTTATTATTAAGCTGCCCAAGGGATGGATTTCTGCTAAAACCCAAGATAATAAGGCCAAAATTGCCAATTATAATTCCCCATTCAACGCCCCATCCACCAGTAAATAGGAGAAGCACACCAACAGCAAGTGCAATACCTCCCAAATTCAAACCTTTCTTCTTTCTGGAACGCCACCTTTCACTATCAGAAAGCTCCTTTTCACCGCTACTAATTCTAGAACGGTCAGCTTCATCTTGCTTCCTCCAAGTATTCTCCCTTTCTTTAATACGAGATGTAAGTGTTTGAATACAATTCCTTTTATTCTGTATCTCGCTGTTGTACTTACTAATCGTTGAATTTACTGTTTTTATATCTTCAATAGCTGCCAATTGAGAAACTCTCTTAGTATATTCAACATACTGCTTTTCAAGTTCTTCAAAGTCTTTGGGAGAAGATAACTGTTTCACATATCTAAACCATATATTTAATGTAGTTTGATCCAGGATTATATCTGAGAAATCCCTTGTTTTGCAAACAATCAATCCCCACCAACCCCTATGGTCTTCGGGATATTCTTTCGTGACAGTTGTATAAACTTCTTCAGCAGAAGTATAGTTGCTTAATTTAAGGTATGTAGCACTATTTTGAAGTAATCTCTCAAGTGGAGCGCTTCCGTAGGACTGTTCAACTTCTTTTTTTGCTGACTTTTTACTTACTTCACCGCGCATACATCTTTCAATTCCATCAGTCAAATCTTGTATAAAACCAATTTTAGACATATCTTGAGATTGAAGTGCCGATAACTCTGCCGGCAATTCGTAAGGCGACATACCACGATATGCAGGGATAATTGTCTTATGAGCATCTTTAGACATATGAATAAATCTGCTCCATTCGTTCTTAACCCAAACTGCGTTAAAGTGTTCGGCTTTTGTTCCTAAAACAATCATAACCTTTGCACTGTTAAGGGCAGCGAAAATAATCGGCTCGTATTCAGCGCCAAGTTTGCTTTCAAGTGACTTTCTTGCAAAGAATATACGATAGCCTTTTTTCTTCAACTCATAATACAGTTCTTGGGCGAGGGTGCTATCTTCAGTACGATTGCCCAATTCATCCATTTCTTTGTAGCAGATAAAAATATCGTAAGGTTCTTCTTTTTGAGAAATCTCGAGAATTTTTGTTTGAATCTCATTGATACGTTTTGCTTCATTTTCAATAACTCTCTGTGCTTTAATATCGGAATGTTCAATTGCAGCCAAGTAGTCAGGATCAGATAGAATTGACTGCGTTTGAGTTCTATGACAAGTCGGTATTCTTTCTTGGGTTTTAGGATCTAATACATACTCAATACCAAATTTACTCAAAACTAATCCCCAGTGAGCTTCTGCATCGGAATTATCTTCTTTCAAAATATCTTCATAAGTCGCTAACGCCTTATCAAATTCATTATTTTGTCTGAGGAAAATAGCACGGTTGTACAGATTTCCCCTTCTATCAAGCTCTTTCGGAATTGTAATTATAGAATCACAAAATTTGCAAACGCCCACTGAAAAATCAGCGTTTACGTCTAATTCACCGCCGCAAACAGTACATTTTAATACCGCCATTCTGTTGTCCTCCTGAGTTATTTTTCCAAAACTGTTCTATTGCCATTAATATTAACATTTTTAAGATCGGAACTGTTACTTGCTTGTTCTGCAAATCATGCAAGAGTAACTGTAATATAAGTTGCCAAAATGAGAGCTTGAACAAGCACAGCAAAAGCGATGGACACAGATGCTACATACATGCAATGCTGATAATAAGTTGCACCGTAAAATAGATGCTGCCTATGTAAAATAATGGCAAACTTAAAAGCTTCGCATTTGTATAATCAGGGACTAATAGAAAAACGCAGAAATTAACGCTCCTAATATACCTATTTTTTTATCTTTTATTGTTACATCTCCCTAATTTCATCTAAGAGTAACTTCTTTTGCTCGGCAAATTCGTCTTCTGATAGAAGTCCTGCTTCTTTCATCATATTGAGTTTTTCAAGTTTCTTCTTGAACGCTCTCATATCATCATCATCATTACTCTTTACAGGAGAAGAAGTTTCTTCTTTCAAATTGACCATTCCGGGAATATCACCAAACGAATCCTTCTGTGCAGGCGGGGGTGTAACAGGTTTAGTTAAGCTAGACATCATCGTGTTGTTAGATATATTGGTAATTGCATTACCAAAAGCTCCACCAACACCAAATCCCATACCAATACCCATTGCGGCGTTTCTTAAATCAGAACCACTACCTTCATTTTCTGCAACCTTTTCCATAACATCGAAACCACGTTCTTGCTGATATGTAAATCCAAGTTGTTCTTGCTCGTAACGTTTGGCATCAATATCCATCTTGCGTTTTTGAATTTCTCCGGTGTGGTCGATTATTCCAACTCGGCGTTGATAATCAGCACGCTGCATATCAATTTCGCCCTGATTTACAAGTGTAACCTTTTCGCCACGTTGTCTGTTAAGAGTAATATAAAACGGATCTGTTTCAGGTTTCACAATAGTGTTAACCCAAAACTTTTCTAGGGCGATACCATAGTCCGCCATTTCATCAGAGATTCTAATTTTAAGAATCTCCGATAACTCTGACAAATACGATTCGACTTCAAAGATCGATACACATTTCTCTCGTAGAATGTTCGGCAGCATTGTTTTGATATGTGTAGTGATAGGCGCTTTGAAATATTTTTTGATGGTTTCTTGGTCTAGCACTGTTTCCGTACCAACCAACTTCGTAATAATCTTACGTGAATCGCTGATGCGAAGGCTCATCTCACCGGATGCACCAATTTTGAAAGCATAGTTATTATGTGTGGGATCAATGAAATTAACATTACCCATTCCCCAATTTATAGCCATTTGCTCTGTTTTATTGATAAAGTAGACTTCGCAATGGAAAGGCGACTCTCCACCTGTGGGAATATTGACTATTTTATTTAGCAAAGGAATGTTATTTGTGTGAAGGGTATATTTACCGGGTCCAAACAAATCAAGAGCCTGGCCATTCAAGAAAAAGAGAGCTTCTTGAGATTCGTGAACAATGAGTTGTGACAAAGTATTAAAATCTTTGCTATGGTGTTTCCATATCAAGGTGTTATTATCGCCTTCATATTTAATCAAATCTACAATTTTCATTTTCAATTAACCTTCAAATAATTTGTTTATATTTTGAGCCATATTTTCAATTATTTTCTCTTTTATTGTCTAATCCATAGGTTTACCTCCTACGCAACATAGATTTTTCGTAAAATATACTACTTGACAGTTCGATATTCTGGCAAAAGCAAACATTGCAATTGTAACGAGCAAAGGAGATATGGGGTATGGCGAAAAACCAAAAATCTTACACTCCGTAATTTAAAGTACCTATTACAAAGCTCTGGTTTGTGTACCCTCAATGGCATCGGGGCTCCCTGCAGCATAAAACGGGTTCAGCGGCATATGGCAAAGCACGGGCTGATAAGGCCTGAAGCCACAATTTTTTGTCCTTAATAGGCCCGCCTCATAAGCTGTTTTCAAAACCAGCGAGCATGCCCACTTGGCTCGTTGCTCGCGGAAATAAAAGCACTTTATGGATTTTGTATTTTTCCGCCGGCTGTCGGATTTCCTCCAGTATGCGGGCATCAATTCCGGTTTCTGTTATATTTTTCTCATTTCCAACTGTCATTCCTTTTTACGCCTCTATAAAATAAGTTTTAATAGCCAGCGCCCCTGCTCCTTTGGCGCCGGTAAAAGGATCAAACTCCACGAAGCGAAACTCCATATTCTGATGGTCCGGACCGAAAAGATGCTTTCGGGTCTCTTCCAGAAGCAGACGGCGGTTCCGCTTTTCCTTCATTATGTACCCGTCTATAATCACCAGAGGCGGACTGATAAAATTAATAATATTGGCAAGCTCTATTCCCAGATAAACAATAGCCTTTTCTACTATCCGGCAGGCCAGCTCATCCCCCTGTCCCTCTGCGGCAAGAATATCTTTCATAGTAATCTGTTCCGGGTCCTTTTTAGCTTCCCTCAGCACAGTGGAAATCCCCCGTTTCATTTCCTCTTTGATCTGCTTTACAATGGCTCTTTCGCTGGCCATCTCCTCCAGACAGCCATAATCCCCGCAAACCTGACATTTCGGCCCATGAATATCCACCACTACATGGCCAATCTCCCCGGCCCCTGATGCGCCTCCCGCAAGAATACTGTTCTTAATAAACATAGGACAGGCAATCCCGTAAGAAATCAAATAGTAGGCAAAGGTGTCTGCGTGGAACCCATTTGCAAACATATCTTCACCGATAGCCCGCATCCGGGCATTGTTCTCAATCATCACCGGTATATCCAGGTCCCGCCGGATATCTTCCGCCACATTCCGGTTGTTCTCCCAGCTCTGATAAGCACTTCTCTTCAATACGCCTGTTTTCGGATCCACAAAACCGGTAATCCCTACTCCGGCTCCCAGTATCTTTTCCTCTTTGATACCAGAATCCCCAATCACCTGGCGGATTTGTTCTATCAGTGTCCGGATAATGGTATCGTAGTCTTCATTTTCCGGAGCGCACCGGCTGCCTGTAATCATTTTTCCTCTTAAATCCAGCATGCAGACTGCAATCTCATACTTATTAACCTCTGCCCCCACAACATAGCAGGCCTCCGGCACAAAGTCAATCTGAACCGGACGGCGGCCCAATGGGCGGCTATCCCCGGCCTCAAAAGATGAAGGTTCTTCAGCCCTGTCCTCCCGGCCAATTTCCCTGACCATCCCCCGGCCAATCAGTCCATTTACATTTGTAGTAATGGTAGGCGGCGTGAGAGACAGCATCTGTGCAATTTGAGAACGTGAAATAGGGCCATATTTATAGATAATCTCTTTTATTAATGCTTCATTCTGTTTTTTTACCCGAATCGGATTGCTTCCCTGGGCGCTGGACATAAGCGATTCCTCCGCTAGCTGCTTTCATACTCCCATTATACGGGCTTTCCTCAGAGTAGGCAAGGGTTGTTTTTTCTCTTTTTACAGCTCGTTTTTTCCCAGAGCTTCAAACATATATCGTTTATAGTCCTCTACTCCCGGCTGGTCAAAGGGGTTAATCCCCAACAGCATACCGGAAATATAGCAGGCAAATTCAAAAAAGTAGAACAATTCCCCAAAACTATATTCATCTATCTGTTCCACCTGAATATGAAAGCAGGGAAGGCATTGGGTGTGTGCTTTGTAAGTGGCCTCAAAGGCCTTTTTGTTAATTTCCCAGAGATCTACGCCATTCAGATAGTCGAAACGATCGTCTACCGAATCCTTTTCCAATATGTAAGATGCATCCTGATTTTTTATATCCAGAAAAGTTTCTGCAATGATATGAGAGCCGTCCTGGACAAACTGCCCCACCGAGTGCAGATCCTCGGAGCACTGGGCAGACACGGGATAGATGCCTTTGCCCTCTTTGCCCTCGCTTTCTGCAAACAGCTGAATCCACCACTTGGAAAAATAACGGTACCGCGGCTCAAAAAAGCTGAGCATTTCCGCCATTATTCCTTTCTGATTCAGCAAATTCCGGATTGCCGCGTAATAATAGGCAGGATTTTCAGCTCCTTCTGTCTCGTAAAGTACCTTTCTCATATCCTTTGCTCCCCGGACTACTTTACGGATATCCGCCCCTGCCACTGCCATGGGAAACAGGCCCACATCACATATTGCAGAGTATCTCCCTCCAATTGACTCCGGAAAAGTAAAAAAAGTATATCCGTTTTCCCTGGATATTTTCTCTAAATGGCTGCCGGGGGTTCCGGTGGCGATAATACGGCTTCCGGCCTGTTCTCCATAGTTGCCGGTCAGCCATTTGCGGAGTATCCGAAAGCCGATTCCCGGTTCCAGGGTTTCAAAATTCTTGGCAATCACATTGATATATACGGACTTTCCCTCCAATTCTTTTAGAAGTTCATTGACCTGGTACGGGGAGATCGTATTGCCCGCATAGTAGATCCTGGGGCCTTTCCTGTTCAGCCCTTTGATTACCGCCCGGGCAGCGTTATTAGAACCTCCTACTCCTATGAGCACAAAGGCATCTGCATTTTTCCGGATCTCCCCGGCCTTCTCCTCCAGACGGGCAAGCTGCTGTTCCAGTGCCCACTCCTCCGGGTCCAGCCAGCCTAATGCATTTTTATACTTCTGCCGATCATTCTTCACTTGCTCCAAAGTCTTTTCATGTTCCTGTAAATAGCGGTTTAACTCCTCCGTTTCAATTCTGTTTTGATTATCCCGATATGTAATAGTCAGCATAAGTTTCTCCCTTCGTTTATATTATTTATTTTATTTAATTAAATAATATAGTTACTTCTCCGGTTTGTCAATTCGCATATTTACAACTTTCTTTTCCCATGCTAAAATCAGAAAAAGGAGATTATGCTTATGAAAATTGTAGTGATAGACGGCCAGGGCGGCAAAATGGGCCGCACGGTCATTGAACAATTAAAGAAATCTTTTCCCTCTCAGGAGCTTCTGGCCATTGGAACCAACAGCATTGCCACCTCTTCTATGATGAAAGCCGGGGCCAGTTTGGGGGCAACCGGAGAAAATCCGATTCTGGTAGCCTGCAGGGATGCAGATATGATTATCGGTCCCATTGCCATTGTTATGGCTGATTCTTTGCTGGGGGAGATCACACCGGTCATGGCCAATGCCATCGCCGCCAGCAAGGCCTACAAGATTTTGATTCCTACCAATCGCTGCAACCATTTTATTGCCGGATGCCAGACTGTTTCTTTAAGCGAATCCATCCGTTCTGTATGCGAGGAAGTAGCCCGGATTCTGAAGGGTTAGAAGGAAATCCGGCTATGCAAAAGGCAGCCTTTTCGGGATTCTTCCCTTAAGGGCTGCCTTTTCTTTGGATTTTTATTTTTCCATCTTTTTATAACGCTCCGCCATCTCGTCCAAGCTGACCTGTTCTACCAGGGGGGCTTTTCCATAAGATCCAAACTGTACAATCAGCGTTCCTACCACTTCTCTCACTCCACGCTCTACACAGTCTACAATAGCCGTCACATCCTCGTCAGGGACAACGCCGTACATAACCGTATTCATAATAGGCGGCAGGAAAGCCCTGGGATCAAACTGTTCCTTCTTTGTCTCTAAAAGTTCATAGATAGGGCCGATAGAGGAGCTGGTCTTTTTGTCCGGATGCTTGGCAAAAAGCTCCTTCATGTTGCGGGTAACCGCCAGACGGATATCCGTATCCACATTAATCTTATTAATCCCGCAGGGAATCGCCGCCTGAAGTTCTTTAATGGAAATCCCATAGGTATTGGTGAGATTTCCGCCCAGGGCATTGATCTCGTCTACGATGTATTGGGGAACCGTAGACGAGCCGTGAGATACCAGCGCTCCAAAAATTCCTTCATGGCTTAAACATTCCCGGATTGCAGTGGCAATTTCCTTACGCAGCTTTACATTCTTTCCTTTGGAAGCCCCATGCATCGTTCCATAGGAAATCGCCAGTGCATCTACTTCGGTCTTTTTAAAAAAATCCACGGCCGCAAGGGGATTGGTGTAGGTGGAAGTGGCGGCAAATACATGATCCTCAACGCCTGCCAGTACTCCCAGTTCACCCTCCACACTTACGCCTCTTGCATGAGCATATTTTACCACCTCTCTGGTCAAATCTACGTTTTCTTCATAAGGAAGAGAAGAGCCGTCAATCATAACAGAGGTATATCCGCCCTCAATCGCCGCCACGCAGGAATCAAAATCCCTGCCGTGGTCCAGGTGGAGAACAATCGGGATCTCCGAGTTTGCACCATACTTTTTCACTGCATTGGCAATGTTTTTGGCTCCTATTTTCTTGTCCTCCAGGGTAGCGTTTGTAAAGTCTGCACGGCCGCCCATAAATCCGTTTGCCAAATCCGCTCCCTGCAAAATTGCTGCAGAGCGGAACATTTCATGTACCTCAATTGCCGCTTTTGCCTGCGCCACCGCATTTACATTAAATGCTCCCTGGGCAAAGCCATACTTGATTGCTGCCTCCATCAGAGGCCGTAATGGAATTAATGGCATAAGTATAATCCTCCTATCAGATGTATCGGCACGCGCCGCTGCACGTCACCCGCCAATTCGTCAGAACGCATTTTTAGTCTTCCAGAGCCGCTACATATTCGGTAAAGGTTAAAGTCAAATCGGGATGGCTCTGAAGAAGGGATACCGGGAATCCGGCGGTTGCTTCTCCGTATCCTGCCCGGCGGACAACTGCCCGATGCCAATTACGGAAGCATCCCAAACGGATCTTTTTTGCGTGGGAAATCTCATAGATACCGATGGTCACGCAGTATCTGGGCATATCTTCCAAAGCTCCGCCAAAATCTCCTATGGCATTGGCGGTACGGGTCTCCGGAGAAATCTCCAGCACCCTGGTTTTCTGGGTTAAAAATTCCTCATTGGTCATGGAAGGATCCGCTTCGTTAAATGCCACATGGCCGTTGATGCCAATGCCGCCGAAGGCAATATCCACGCCCCCTAATTTCTCAATCAGTTCCGGAATATAAGTAATGTTCTTGGGATCCGGAAATATTCTCTGCTCCGGAGGCATTACCAGCTCCGGCTTAATCTTCGAATAAACGGTGCGCTCCATAAATCCTCTGAAGCTTAAAGGATGATCCATAGGAACCCAGTCCTTGTTGTCATCCAGATATTCATCCATATTGATAAACCACACATTCTTCAGGGAAATGTTCTGTTGATTGACCATATCTACAAAATAAGGATATTGGCCCACGGGGCCTACCGGACAGATGAAAACCGTCTTCTCTCCCTTTTCATTATGGCTGCGGATCTCTTCTGTCATCTGCTCCGCCATCTCTTCAAACACCTGGGCATTATCCGCCTTACACCGCAGAGTCATCTTAGGATTGCTCAGCAGCTGTTCCTTATTATACTGGTAGTATTCATGTCTCATTTTAAAATCCTCCAAAAATCCAGCAAAACGCGTCAATGACGCGTTTTGCTGGATGCTTTGCAACTTAGTTTCCGGCCTCTGCCATTAAGTCTAACAGAACATAATCTGATACAGGAACCTCGGCTTCAACTGCGCCGGATGCAATCATGTTTTCCTGCTGGATCTTGTAATATCCTTCCACAGTACCGTCTTTTGCGCCCTCTGCAACTTCTTTACCGGTGAGCCACTCAGCATCGCCGCGCTGTTCATATACGGAATCATAGTCCGTCTTGGTCTGATCTGCAACAAACTGAGCAACCTCTTCATACTGACCGTCTGCCGCATAGTCCATTCCTTTATACAGAGCCCTTGCAAAACGGAGAATCTTATCCCGATTTGCTTCTGCATAGCTGGGAGTTACGATCCAGCTGGCTAAAGAAACGCTGGTATCGCTGAAAGTCAGGTTATCGCAAAGCTTGGTATTGTTAGTGTCTTCCAGAATCTTTAAGCTGTTGGGAGACCAGGTAGCGCATGCGTCAACACCGCCGGACATCATAGCGGTAACAATACCGGACGGATCCATATCTACCGCCTTAATATCTTCCATCGTCATGCCTGCAGAGCTTAAGCCCATCTTTAAAATGTCCTCGCTGGAGGTACCGGAAGAATACGCAACCTTTTTGTCCTTTAAGTCTTCTAAAGTCTTAACACTTGGGCCGCCGATAATCGCATCGCCGTTGGAAATGTGAGACAGGGCAAAGATCTTTGCCTGGCCATTGATGCAGAGCTTATGAGCGCCTTGGCCAATGTATCCCATATCAATGCTTCCGGACTCCATTGCGGCGATAATCGTCGGGCCGTCCTGGAACTCTACCATCTCAACGGTAATGCCCTCTTCTTCCATATAGCCTTTGTTAATTGCGGTAGTTACAGACCATAAACTTCCATAATTAGGCATGTAAGCAATCTTTAACGTAATGGGATCTTTGGCGGCTTCCGTCTCTGCGGGAGCTTCTGTCTCCTTAGCAGTCTCGGCAGGCGCCTCGGTTGCCGCCGGAGCGGCAGTGGTAGCCGCAGCAGTGGTAGCGGCGGTCTCAGCGCCTCCGCAGGCGGCCAGAGAAGCTACCATGGCGGCCGCTAACAAGGTTGATAAAACTTTTCTCATAACAAAATCCTCCTTAAAATAGTTATGTAATGTTTGTGTAGCACTTAGTTATTTTCTAACTTCCAGATATTCCTGATATACCTGGCTCCAGATCTTGTTTTTCAGTTCAATAAACTCAGGAGTCATCTTCGTCTCCTGGGTTCTCGGATAAGGAATGTCAATATCCACAATCTCCTTAATACGTCCGGGACGGGCACTCATAATGATAACTCTCGTAGCCAGTACAATGGCCTCCTCCACATCATGGGTAATGAAAAAGCAAGTCTTTTTCTCCTCTGCCCAGGTCTTTAAAAGCTCCGTCTGGAGCTGCGTTCTTGTCTGTGCATCCAGAGCACCGAAAGGCTCATCCATAAGAAGGACCTCCGGCTGTACCGCATAAGCACGGGCAATGGCCACACGCTGCTTCATGCCTCCCGACAGTTCTTTGGGATAGCTGTCCACAAAATCTTCCAGCTCCACCATCCGGATATACTTCATTGCAACTTCTCTGGCCTCTTCATCGCTCATGCCTTTTAGCTTCAGGCCGAACATCACGTTTTTGATAACCGTAAGCCAGGGGAACAGTGCATACTGCTGGAACACCACGCCTCTCTCTGTGCCGGTCCCTTCTACCTTTTTGCCGTCTACATAAACACTGCCGGAAGTTGCCTCCAATAGTCCTGCAATAATGTTTAACAAAGTGGATTTCCCGCACCCGGAAGGGCCTACCACGCAGATAAATTCATTTTCCCGAATATCTAAGCTCACTCCGTTTAAGGCTACCATCCTGCCCTTGCGGCCCTCGTAAATCTTTTCCACATTTTCGATTTTAACCTTTATAGGTCTCTCTTCTCTTGCCATCTGGTAAACCTCCCTTCCCACATCTTAATAAGTTTTTCACTGGTAATTCCGATAATACCGATGATAATGATGTACAAAAGCATGGGTTCTACCTCAAAGCTGTTGTTTAAGGAACGAATTCTCATTCCCAAACCGGCAACAGCACCGGTAGATTCCGCTGCAATCAGGGTGGTCAGGGCTACAGAAACACCTAAACGAACTGCGGTAACAATAAACGGAGTGGTTGCCGGAAAGATAACCTTAATGAAAATATCCTTATCCTTGGCGCCCAGCACTCTTGCCGCTTTAATCAAAGTCTCGTCCACATTTCGGACGCCCTGATAAATGGTAACCGTCATAATCAGGAAAGTTGCCAGCCAGATTACGATCACCTGGGGCCTGCGTCCTACACCGGCGGAGATAACCACCAAGGGAACATAAGCTAAAGGCGGGATATTACGGATGAACTGAATCCAAGGCTCCACAATATAGCGGACCGGACGGTACCAAGCCATCAGAAACGCAACCGGAACTGCTGTTACAAATCCCAGAGCAAATCCCAAAATAACAGAAATCATGCTGCTTGAGAAATCTTCCCACAAAACTCCCCGCTCAATCATGGTCCGTAAAGAAGCCAGCACCTTGGGCGCAAACGGAAAGCTTCGGGCCGTCTTTGGATAGACGGACAGGCAGTACCACAGTACCATTGCTGCCAGGAAAGAGATACAAACCCATCCCCAGTTGGGAATTTTGGAAATAACGTCCAGGGATTCCCCGCTTTTCTTCTTGTTTTCTTCAGACATACTTCTCTCCTTTTCATTTTTTGCCAAACCTCTTGCTTAATAGATATATTATATCATACTTTTAACAAATTGTATCCCTCTTTTTACGCAAACGTTTGTGCAAAACTACTCAAACTTTCAAGACAAACGTTTGGGTAAAATAGACATGGATTTTTCGCTGCTTTTCCAGTATACTTACTTTTGTAAAGGAATGTTTCTACACTATTCAAGGAGAAGGTTCATGACGCTGAAAGAAATCGCCAAAGAAGCCGGAGTTTCCATTTCTACAGTATCCCGGGTAATCAATAATAATTCCAAGGCCGCAAGCAAAGAAGTCCAGGATCGGATCTGGGAGATCGTCCGGCGGACCGGCTATACGCCAAACTCGGTGGCGCAGAATTTAAAGCAGGGAGGCAGCCAGACTTCCGAAACAAAATCCCGTTCCATTGCCTGTCTTTTTGCACGTACCCCCAATACCATGGCGGATATATTTTTTAGTTCTCTGGCCCGCAGCATCGAACAGGAAGCTTTCCGGCACAACTATATCCTCAAATATTCCTTCAGCTCCTTTGATATCAGCAACCCGGCTACTTACCAGCTTATTGCAGACAATAATGTCAACGGGATCGCGGTTTTGGGCCGTTGTGATAAACAGATTCTAAAATTTTTAAAACAGTATTTCAATAACATTGTCTATGCCGGCCTTAACAGTCTGGACGCAAAATATGACCAGATTATCTGCGAAGGCAAACAAGCTGCCATTACCGTTACCGAACATCTGATCCATCTGGGCCACACCCACATCGGCTATATAGGCGAAACCTCCTTTGAGGAGAGGTACGCCGGATACTGCCAGGCTTTAAACAACCATCGGATTCCTCTGCGCCGGGAATATATCGCAGACGTAAAGCTTTCCTCTGAGGATGGCTACCGGGGAGCCAAAATGCTTTTGGAACGCCAGGCAAAGGTTACGGCTATCTTCTGCAGCAATGACATTACCGCCATCGGCGCCATGCACGCGCTTCAGGAAAACGGCCTTCACATTCCCGGCGATATCTCCGTTATCAGCATTGACGATATTGACACTGCTCAGTATTTGACCCCTATGCTGTCCACCATTCACATTCCTACCCAGGAAATGGGCCAAATGGCAGCGAAAATTTTGATTGACCGGATCGAAGGCGGCCACCGTCTGCCTATTAAAATGAACCTTCCCTTTTATCTTGCCAGCCGGGAAAGCTGCGCCAGATACAAAGGTTAAGCAACACTACAAATTTATATAGGAGGATATCATTATGATTTACACGATTGAAGATCCAAAAGCGTCAGCTTCTATTGACAGCCTGGGCGCTCAGCTTATTTCCTACAAGGATTCGGGCGGCAAGGAATACATTTGGCAGAGAGATCCGGCCATATGGGCCAACTGTTCCCCTATCCTTTTTCCCGTGGTAGGCCGGGTAAGAGACGGCAAAACTTTGATTGAAGGGTCCTGGTATGAGATGCCTCTCCACGGGTTTTTAAAGGTTTCTGAGTTCCGGGTTTCCTCCCAGAGCAGCAGCCAGATTACCTTTGAATTGTCCGACTCTGACTTTACCAGAACCATGTATCCTTTCGCCTTTTGTTTTGAGGCCCGCTACTCCCTGACAGACGGGGCGCTGACCATGGAATGCCGGGTAAGAAATACCGATTCTAAGGATCTCCCCTATTTTATCGGAACACATCCGGGCTTTCTCTGCCCCCTGGAGGAAGGTCTGGCCTTTGAGGATTATGCAATTGAATTTGAAAAAGAGGAAACTGTCGGTTACCGAGCCTTTGACGGAGAAAAAATGCAGTTTGACATGACCTGCCGCAAACCATTTCCTGGAGATGGCAGGCGGATCCCGTTAAGCTATGAACTTTTAAGCCATGACGCAATCTGGTTTGACAAACCGGCTTCCAGGGCTGTTTCGATTATCAATCCGGTTTCCGGTCATGGAGTAAAGGTAGCATATCCGGATTATGAAACGGTTGCCTTCTGGACTGCTGCAGACAAAAAGGCTCCCTATATATGTGTGGAGCCATGGAACGGTTCTGCCGCCTGCTCAGATGAGGATCATGAGTTTCTTCACAAAAACCACCTGCAAGTGTTAAAACCGAGGGAAGAAAAAGGCTATCGCCTGATCATACAGTATCTGTAAACTTTAACCCGGATTAATCTGATTTAGACAGCGCAGCTTCGGCTACGCTGTCTTTTTCCTGTAAAGCCTTCCATCGCAGCATTGTTATAGGGACACTGTCCAGTTACATGGCCGATCCGTCCAGTCACGTCAGTCGGCTTTACCAGCCCGATTTTGGCCGGGCTTTGGATGTAATTCTTTCCTATTGGTTATACTAAGTCCAATGCCCGCAGCAAGCTGAAGGGTATTGGACCCTCGCGGCAGCTGCCAGCGAAAAAAACTTTAATTAATTATAAACGTTATTTTTTCAAAAAATGTTTCATTTTTTGAATTACGATAGTTTAAAACGTGTATTTTTAAGCAATATCAATATTCACAAACGACTCTTTTCGATTCCCCCTTCTTTATACTTATTTCAGAGCTATATTGTTACATATTCCGCTACCCTCAGCGGACAAGGTTGCACATCTTAATCACCGGTATGCGGCGGTTAGGATATCGGGGATTTCTGAGGCAGAAAACAAGGGGCATTTTTATGGATATTGAATTTGTTCGAAAACGCATTACCGACCTTCGATTGGCACGGGATATTTCGGAGTACCGGGTAAGTACCGATCTCGGATTCAGCAAGGGGTATCTCCAGAGCATCACTTCCGGGCGCTCTCTCCCGTCTATTCAGGCCTTTTTGGATATATGCAATTATTTCAACATTACTCCGGAGGATTTTTTTCACGAAGATAAGGAACCGGACTCTCCTGTTCTGGTTCAAATCATGAAGAATTTAAAGGATCTTCCAGAAGAGGACTTAAATACGGTTTTGGAAGTTACAGAGCGGTACCGGTATTACAGAAATCAAAAAGGGAAGAGTTCAAAACACAGCCTGTACCAAAAACATGTAAAGGACGGTTCCCGCTCCGATACTTAACAAAGAATTCCGCTTCCAGACATGGAGAGCCGCTACAGCGGCTACGGATATCAGCTCAGGAAAGCCGTGGGAACCGGCAAAAAAATTTATCCCTTTCAGGCAATAAACTACTAAAAGTCCCATAGCCGCATAAGGCAGCGTCTCTCCCAGATACTCCAGGCGGCGGGGCTTTTCTTTTTCCGCCGGGAACAGCAGGAAAGGCAGGAAGCGGGTAATTAAAGTACCTGCAACCATGGCCAGGATTATAAGAATATGTCTCGTCATAGGTTGATTTTCCTCTTTTCTTCTTGAAAAATGACTGCAAGGATTCCGGCCATAGCCGGGATAATAAAAGCATCCGGGCCAAACAGGAGCAGACAGGCTCCTGATACGATGAGACCGGTCAGAGCCGGCCGGTGATCTTTGCAATTTAACCACTGATCGGTAAAAATAACCACAAATAAAGCGGTCAAAGCAAAGTCTAACCCGGCAGTATTAAAAGTTATCATGGTTCCCGCCAATCCGCCTAAAGCGCTTCCGGTTACCCAGTAAATCTGATTTAATGCAGAGATCCACAGGTAAAAGGCAGTTTTCGATATTCCTTTTGGCGGATCCTCGTTGCAGATTACGGAAAAGGTCTCATCCGTAAGAGCAAAAATCAGATAAAACTTTCCTCTTCTTATATCCCGGTATTTTTCCAGCATAGAAAGACCGTAAAACAGATGCCGGGCATTGATCATGAGGGACAAAGCCAAAGCATAAACAGGATGGGCCGAGGCCGCCAGCAGAGATATGCCGGCGTATTGAAGGCTTCCGGCATAAACCAGCGTGCTGGCCGCCACAGACCATAAAGGGCCAAAGCCGTTGACTTTCATTAAAATTCCGTATGCGGTTCCCAAAAACAAGTATCCTACCATTACCGGTATAGTTTTAGGAAAGGCGTAAAATAAGGCGGATCTGGGGATATTGGAAATTTCTGTTTTCATATTTTGTTTTCCTTTGCTGCCTTCTTGCCTTTTGGCCGGGAAGACGGTATAATGGTAGCTATTATTTTAGTGCTCCCAGGAGGTATTGTCAATGGATTATGCCTGTTGTACTTTATGCCCCCGGATGTGCCGGGCGGATCGAAGGAAATCGCCTGGCTACTGCGGCTGCGGGGCTTATGCGACGGCGGCCCGGGCGGCTCTCCATCTGTGGGAGGAGCCTTGTATCAGCGGAATCGACTCCGAGGTCGGCAGTGCAGGCGCCGGCGGAAGCGGCGCAGTGTTTTTCTCCGGCTGCACTCTCTGCTGCTGCTTCTGTCAGAACCATACCATTAGCAGCGGGCATTTCGGAGTTCCTCTGACAGCCGATCAATTGGGGGATGTCTTTCTGCGGCTCCAGGAGCAAGGCGCTTATAATATTAATCTGGTGACTGCCACCCAGTATGTGCCGGATATTATAAAAGCGCTGGACATAGTAAAACCCCGTCTTGTTATTCCGGTGGTTTATAACAGCGGGGGATATGAAAGAGTCGAGACATTAAAGGAGTTAGAAGGGTATGTGGATATTTATCTGCCGGATTTAAAATATTTGGATACCGGGCTGTCAGCCCGGTATTCCAATGCTCCGGACTATTTTCAATTTGCAGGACCTGCCATAAAAGAAATGATCCGACAGACCGGAAAATTGGTTTGGGATGAGGCAGGCGTCCTTTTAAAAAAAGGCACCGTCATCCGCCACATGGTACTGCCCGGCTGCAGGGAAGATTCCATCCGCCTTCTCCGCTGGATCAAGGACGAGCTTCCTTCCGGCTGCTATCTTCTAAGCCTTTTAAGCCAATATACCCCTCTTTTTAAGGCTTCGGACCATCCGGAAATCAACCGCCCCATTACCACCTTCGAATATCAAAGGGTGGTAGACGCTGCCATTGAGCTTGGCCTTACTCACGGGTACATGCAGGAAAAAAGCAGCGCAGGGAGGGACTATATCCCGTCTTTTCAGTTGGAAGGGCTGGGAACGGAGTGAAAATTTCTGCGTTTCCAGCAAACCAGTGTTGTTGTAGATGTTTGGGGCAAGAGGTCATGTATCGGCATGTGAGCATGCCATACATGACCTCTTGACTTTGGTATCATGTTAAGAGAATACCGTGTGGCTGCGCCGGTATCCATCATTGTCCTTTTGCCTCAGCTCTCTTTCAACCTGCGCCAGTTTCCCTTCTAATTCCTTAATTTTAGCTTCATCTGTTTCAGAATTTATCTGCTGCTTTAGTTCTTTTTGCTTCCTTCTCAGCTTTTCGATTTCCCGGTCAACTTTATCGGTATTGCCTACACACCTTTCTGTCTTTTTTTCAGGTTCTTTTTTGTCCGGGCCTTTTGCCTCCTTATCCTGATCCGGGCTGTCGAAATGAACTTTGCGCTTGCCATCCTCATCTTCTTCCAGCCAGTAGCGGCCAATAGGCTCCTCTTTTTCCTCCGAAATATATTGATCCTTAATGGTTCTTGGAAGGCGCTCCTTCTCTTTTTCTTCCGGATCCTGCACTTTAGCCTTCTTATTAAGTTCTTCCACAGCCGTCAAAGGCTTGGCTGTACCGGTATTTACACCAGAAACAGGCATCATAAATCATTCCTCCTTAAAGTTTTTTATTAGTTTACTAAACCAAAATTACGGTTTCAATACTTTAGGATTGAAATGCCTTCTGGATGTAATGAAATGTTTTTTTGCAGAATTTTTATTTCTCATTAATATAATTTACCAGCCCTCCGGCCTCAATGATCTTCTGCATAAAAGGCGGAAATGCCTGTCCCTGATAGCTCTCATTTCTGGTCTTATTGGTAATGACTCCGGAGTCAAAGTCAATCTCCACCACGTCCCCTCCTTCAATGGCCCTGGCGGCCTCAGGACATTCAATAATCGGCATTCCGATATTAATGGCATTGCGGTAAAAAATTCTTGCAAAAGTCTCCGCAATCACGCAGCTGACCCCGGCGCACTTAATGGCCAAAGGGGCATGCTCTCTGGAAGACCCGCATCCAAAATTCTTATTAGCCACAATGATATCGCCTTTCTGCACTTTGTTTACAAATTCCTTATCAATATCCTCCATGCAATGTCTGGCCAGCTCTTCCCCTTTTGTGGCGTTTAAATACCGCGCCGGAATGATAACATCCGTATCCACATTGTCTCCATATTTAAAAACATTTCCACATGCTTTCATAATCTCGCCTCCTTATAAACCTAGTTCACAGGGACAGGAAATTTTTCCGGTCACAGCGCTGGCTGCAGCAACTGCCGGGCTTGCCAGATAGACTTCAGACTCTACATGGCCCATGCGGCCCACAAAGTTACGATTGGTGGTAGAAATGCAGCGCTCTCCCGCCGCCAAAATTCCCATATACCCGCCTAAGCAGGGTCCGCAGGTAGGTGTGCTGACGATGGCGCCCGCTTCAATAAAGATTTCCAGCAATCCTTCTTTTAAGGCCTGCAGATAAATGGCCTGGGTAGCCGGAATTACAATACAGCGTACCCCCTTCGCTACCTTGCGCCCCTTCATCACCTGAGCCGCAATACGAATGTCATCAATTCGTCCATTGGTACAGGAACCGATAACGGCCTGCTGGATCTCCACCTGTCCCACTTCATCAATGGTCCTGGTGTTCTCCGGTAGGTGAGGGAATGCTACTGTAGGCTTTAGCTGGGACAGATCAATGGAAATCACCTGTTCGTATTCCGCATCCTCGTCTGCCTGATATACGGTAAACTCCCGCTTAGAATGTTCCTTTATATATTGTTCAGCCAAAGAATCTACCGGAAAAATGCCGTTCTTTCCCCCGGCTTCAATAGCCATATTACAGATGGTAAATCGGTCATCCATAGACAAATTGGCAATGCCGTCTCCGGTAAATTCCATAGATTTATAAAGAGCGCCGTCTACGCCAATCATACCGATAATGTGAAGGATCACGTCCTTGCCGCTGACCCATCTGCCGGGTTTTCCGGTAAGGACAAATTTGATTGCGGATGGTACCTTAAACCATGCTTTTCCGGTAACCATCCCCGCCGCCATGTCCGTACTCCCCACTCCGGTGGAAAATGCGCCCAGCGCGCCGTATGTACAAGTGTGGGAGTCTGCGCCGATTACCGCGTCCCCTGCCACCACCAGACCTTTCTCCGGAAGCAAGGCATGCTCGATTCCCATTTGACCTACGTCAAAATAATTGGTAATCTCATGCCGGCAGGCAAAATCCCGGCAGCATTTACAGTTCTCTGCAGATTTAATATCCTTATTGGGGATAAAGTGGTCCATAACCAGGGCAATTTTATCCTTGTCGAAAACAGTCTGATTATTCATCTTCTGCATTTCGTTAATGGCAACCGGAGAGGTAATGTCATTTCCCAGCACCAAGTCTAAATCTGCCTCAATAAGCTGGCCGGCCTTTACCTGGGAAAGCCCTGCATGGGCCGCCAATATCTTTTGGGTCATCGTCATTCCCATTATAATCTTCCTCCTTTAATTTTTTTCCTGCTTTACATTCTATCATAGGTTTTGTTATAATAACAATACATATAAGGCATACATGGCATAAAGTACAGTTATGGAGATTTCACTATGGAACAGCATCTTTCCCAGTATAAAATTTTCTATGAGGTGGCCCGCGCCGGCAACATTTCTAAGGCTGCCAAGGAGCTTTATATCAGCCAGCCCGCCATCAGCAAGGCCATCGGCAAACTGGAGGAAAGCTTAAATACCACCCTGTTTTTAAGAAGCTCCCGGGGCGTTTCCCTTACTGAAGAAGGGGAGCTTCTCTATGAGCATGCCCGCACTGCCTTTGAATCTCTATCACGGGGCGAGGATGAATTAAAGCGCATCCGGGAATTTAACATGGGGCATCTCCGCATAGGGGTCAGCAATACTTTGTGCAAGTATATTCTTCTCCCCTATTTAAAAGGCTTCGTGGAAAAATATCCCCATGTGCGGATCACCATCGAAAGTCAGGACAGCATGCATACCCTGGCCATGCTGGAACAATCCCGCATCGATATCGGCCTGGTGGCAGAGCCTAAAAACAAAAAAGGGCTGTCTTTTACCCCCATTTTAGATATTAAGGATGCCTTTGTAGCCACGCCTCAGTATCTGCAAAATCTGCGTCTTCGAGAAGGCGCGGACACAGATGAGTTCCAAACCGGCACCCTCATGCTTTTGGACAGCCAGAATATGACTCGCCATTATATTGATCAATACCTCTCTGCCCATGAGATCGAGCCTCATCAAATTTTAGAGGTCACCACTATGGATTTGATTATTGAGTTTGCCAAAATCGGCCTGGGTATCGGCTGCGTTATCCGGGACTTTATCCAGGATGAGCTGGACGCAGGAACCCTAATTGAGCTGCCTTTAAAAGCCCCCATCCCCAAACGGACTATTGGGTTTGCATGCAGCGCTTTAAATCATTCCCGGGCATTGTCTATGTTTTTACAATTTTTTAAGCAACAGGTATAGTACCTGTTCCGGCACATCCGGGCAGACAAACGATCCGCTCACTGCAATTTTTCTTTATCACAAAAAGACGAGACTTTTCCGCAGGAAGACTCAGTCAAATATCCGTGCAGCCACGGCAATTGACTCATCATCTGCGGAAATAAAAGTCCCGTCATTTTTATTTTAATTGTTGATAAGCTTGTCGTTTTCACTCCAGCTGTACAGCTTGCGGAGCTCTGTCCCAACCTTCTCTAAAGGATGCTCTGCCTCCAGCTTTCTCATTGCGTTAAAGTGGGGAGCGCCTGCCTGGTTCTCCAGCATCCAATCCTTTGCAAAGGTACCGTCCTGAATATCCTTCAGGATCTGCTTCATGGCTTTCTTCGTGTCATCGGTAATGATCTTGGGGCCGGTAATATAATCGCCGTACTCAGCAGTATTGGATATGGAGTATCTCATTCCTGCAAAGCCGCTCTCATAGATTAGGTCTACAATCAGCTTCATCTCATGGATACACTCAAAATATGCGTTTTCCGGAGCATAACCTGCATCTACCAGTGTCTCAAATCCTGCTTTCATCAGAGCGCAAACACCGCCGCATAAAACCGCCTGTTCACCGAAAAGATCCGTCTCGGTTTCCACACGGAAGGTAGTCTCCAAAATACCTGCCCTTGCCCCGCCGATAGCCAAACCGTAAGCCAGAGCCTTCTCCTTTGCTTTTCCGGAAGCATCCTGATAAACTGCAACCAGACAGGGGGTTCCTCTGCCTCTCTGATACTCGCTTCTAACGGTATGGCCGGGAGCCTTGGGAGCGATCATGGTGACGTCTACAAATTTAGGCGGTACAATCTGGCCGAAATGGATTGCGAAGCCGTGAGCAAACATCAGCATATCGCCTTCTTTTAAATTAGGCTCAATGGATTCTTTGTAAAGTTTTCCCTGCTTCTCATCATTAATTAAAATCATAATGATATCCGCTTTTTTAGTTGCCTCTGCCGCGGTATATACCTCAAAGCCCGCTGCCTCAGCCTTTTCCCAGGACTTGCTGCCCTCATAAAGACCGATAATAACCTTCTGGCCGGACTCCTTTAAGTTTAATGCGTGTGCATGGCCCTGGCTGCCGTAGCCGATAATCGCAATGGTTTTGTCCTCCAAAAGCGCCATATTACAGTCTTCCTGATAATAAATCTTTGCCATTTGTGTTTCCTCCTTTTCTTGCCCTGTCTTTTGGGCATGCAGGGATACCCACAGGGTGTTTCCTCCTTTTTTGCCCTGCCTTTTGGGCGTATAGGGATTCTCCCTAATATATAAATTTTGCTTCCTCTCCCTGACTGTGATCAAGGAAGGTAACGGACATCATCAATGCCTCTGGAAAGCCCGGTAAGCCCGGTTCTGGCTACTTCTAAAATCTCGTAGTCCTCCAAAAGGTTTAAAAGCGCCTCCAGCTTGGACTGGTCGCCTGTCAGCATAACAGTCAAGGACTCCTTTCCCACGTCCACAATCGTTGCGCGGAATATATCGGAGATCGCATTGACTGCCTGGCGGTCTGCGGCATTGGCCTTTACCTTGACCATAATCAGCTCCCGGTATACCGAATGTCCCATCCTTAATTCCTTAATGTCCCGGACGTCCTCCAGCTTGCGGAGCTGCTTTTCAATCTGCTCCAGAACCTGCTGGTCGCCAAAAGAAACCACCGTCATTCTGGAATACCTTTCATCTGCTGTAACGCCTACTGTAAGGCTCTCAATGTTGTATCCGCGGCGGCTGAACAGTGATGCCACCCGCGCCAGAACACCGGCTGTATTGTCTACCAGCAATGATAATACGATTCTATCCATAGCGTCCCCCTGTCTTTTTGTATATAACACTAATCATAGCAATCTATGGTGCCTTTGTCAATTAGATAAATGGAATGGTTTCTATGAATGTTGGTTATGGACTGGCATCAATCCCCGTTGCTTCTATTATATTAATATTAACCAGAAAAAGGGGGATTTTCCATGAATCTTCTCAGATCCGCCCAGACCGATGATTCTCTTACATCCCGCGGGCTTTTACAGATCAATGTGGTCTCTATCCAGAATAATTTTCCTATTACCGATGCTACTATTTCCATTGCTTCTAAAGACAATCCGGATCGGGTTATTGAACAGGTAGGCACTAATTCCTCCGGCCAGAGCCAGCAAATCTCTCTGCCGGCTCCTCCTTTGGATTACAGCTTTGATCCAAATGGCCCCGTCCCCTACTCGGAATATATCGTGTCTGTCCAGGCTCCCGGCTTCCGCCCCCTTACCGTAAGCGGCACGGAGGTCCTGCCTGATGCCACTGCCATCCAGCCTATCCGCTTGACGCCGGAAAGCCAGCCGGAAGAGCAGTCCCTTATCACCATCCCGGATCACACCCTGGTAGGCGACTACCCGCCCAAAATCGCAGAGTCGGAAATTAAGCCGGTTAATGAAAGCGGCGAGATCGTCTTAAGCCGGGTGGTAGTCCCCCAGACGATTGTGGTTCACGATGGGCCTCCCTCCAACCAGAGCGCTACCAATTACTATGTGCCCTATCGGGATTACATTAAAAATGTGGCATCCAGCGAAATCTATTCCACCTGGCCCAGATCAACGATTACGGCTAATGTGCTGGCCATTATGTCCTTTACCCTAAATCGAGTGTATACGGAATGGTATCGGAACCAGGGCTTTGACTTTACCATCACCTCTTCCACCGCATTCGATCACAAGTGGATTTTTGATCGGAATATTTTTGAGAGCATTTCTGTGGTGGTAGATGAAATTTTTGATAATTACTTATCCCGCCCGGGAGTCCGCCAGCCGATTTTGACCCAGTATTGCGATGGAAAGCGGGTTCGCTGCCCCAATTGGATGACCTTTTGGCAGATGGGTATAAAGATGCGGATCTCCTCAGAAAAAGTCTCCCAGAAAAAAGGCGACTTTGTTCAAAAAATGCTTGCTTTTTTTTCTAATCCATGATATTATAACAAAGCTTGAGTAAGGCCTCATGGTCAAGCGGTCAAGACGACGCCCTCTCACGGCGTAAACCCGGGTTCGATTCCCGGTGAGGTCACTTTAAACTGTCGGAAATATTCCGGCAGTTTTTATTTTCTTTCAGCTTCCTATTGCTCAACGCCGCTTTACAAAACCACTATATTTCTATATAAGGTTTCGCATCCAGTTTTTCTTTACAGCCAAGCCTTTTTGCAATTCTATTCATAAACCATTTTTGCATGTACTTTCCAAATTTTTCAAATCGGCGGATTTCTTTTTCTGACAAATACTCCGGACTGGCAAATCGTGATATGATTTCTGCGTCAAAGTACCCATATTGTGCAAATGCTCTCCCAATGCCGACAAAAGGCTGAACTAATTTTCCGCCCAGTTTATTTCCAAGAAGTCCAATACCGAACATATCTCCCCGAATAAAAGTTCCTCCGTATTCACAGCCTAATTTCTCCGGTAAGGTTTTTAGAAAATTTTCACAGCACCTGCTTTGACATGCTTCCGGAAAACCGCCCTGCACAAGAAAAGACAGCCGGGTATCGGGGCCTGTTTTAGGCGTCAGGCTTTCTAAAAATTCCAGCATAATTCCCGGGACATTTTCAACGTAAAGCGGTAAAGCAAATAATATATCTTTGTTTTTCTGAAAAGCGTTTCTTGCCTTATTCCATTGCCCCCTATCGGAAAGATACCAAATCTCTGCGGTATTGCCGTCAGTTTGAAAGCCTTTACAAAAAGCGGCAATAATTTTTGCGGTATTGCTTTTTTCTTGTGAGCGGACAGCACCGCTGATAATGGTTAAATGCATAAGGGTACCTCCTCACATCTTTCAATCGGAAAAGCGCCTATGCTTATTCCGCTCAAATTCAATGCAAACCGTTCTAGCCACTGTTCCATATACGCTCTATCTGCAGTGCCGGAATATACAATCCCAAACCGGTACTTCTTTTCATATCGGGGAATATGGCGCATTTGTCCGTCTACAATATGAACGTACATAGTAGCAAGGGGCAGCATTCGGTCAACAACATTTTTTGCCTTATAGCTGATAAAGCTTAATGAGGTATCAGAAATAATAATCGCCGTATCATGTTCCAGACAGGCTTTCAATATTTGTTCATAATCGTCTTTCACCGCGCAAATGCCCGGCGTTTTTAGCCAGCAGGCATTACACCCAATACATGGGGTTATTTTCATTTTCATTGTATGAAAAATTGTATGTGAGGTCGCTTTTCCGGACAGAACACGGATTGCCTCTTTTGCTGCGGGGTCATTCTCTTCCAGAGTATTAATAATCAACAGTCTCATTTTTTCTCCATTTTGCTTTCTGCAGTTGGTTTGCAAGTTTTTTCTGTTCTTCTCATAAAATTTCTTGAGAATTTTCAGAAGGTGATTGTTTGAAAAATGCAGCCCTTTATATCCGGGTATCTACTCATGGCCAGGAGGAGCTTTCTCCTGATTCCCAGAGGCGTTTGCTATTGGATTATGCCGAAAAAAATCTGTTCCGGGTAGAAGATAAATGGATTTTCCAGGAAAACGGCATTTCCGGGCGAAAAGCGGATAAGCGGCCTCAGTTCCAGCAGATGATTGCGGCGGCCAAATCTGACTCCCATCCCTTTGATGCCATCCTGGTATGGAAATTTTCCCGTTTTGCCAGGAATCAGGAAGAAAGTATCGTCTACAAATCCATGCTCCGGGGCAAATTCGGCGTAGATGTAATCAGCATTTCCGAGCCTATTATGGAAGGGCCTTTCGGCAGCCTTATCGAGCGGATTATCGAGTGGATGGACGAATTTTACTCCATCCGTCTGGCCGGAGACGTCACCCGGGGCATGACCGAGAAGGCCCTGCGGGGCGGTTACCAGGGACGGCCTCCTTTGGGGTACCGGATCCCCCACCCGGGAGGGGAATTGGAAGAAGTACCGTCAGAAGCCCGGATAGTACGCCAAATTTTTGAATGGTACGGAACAGACGGGCTCAGCTCCTACTCCATTGCCCAAAGGCTGAACCAGGAGGGATATCGGACAGCTTTGGGGAATCTCTTTGAAAAACGAGCCGTAGAATACATCCTGCAAAATCCCCTTTACGCCGGATATGTACGGTGGAATCGTACAGACGGGCAGACCGGCACAGTGCGGGACAGGGACTGTTGGATCATGGCAAAAGGGTCACATCCGGCTATTGTGTCCCAAAAGCTGTTTGATTTGACCGCCGCCCGAATAGGAAAGGGGCAGCTGTCAAAGGAACCTGGTTCCCGTATCTCAAATCCCGGGCAAAAGCCATGTGAACTGGTTCGCCACTGGCTGGGCGGAGTGTTAAAGTGCCCGTCCTGCGGCCGCAGCCTTTCTTCTTGCCGCCGCAGGCGGAAAACTCTTCCGGATACCTTTTCTTTTCAGTGCAGCGGATATTTAAAGGGAACTTGTAAAACCAATTGCTACGTGGCGGAAAGTGTGATTGTCCCTATGGTATTAGAAAATCTCCAAAATTCTCTGCCGGAGATTTTTCAGGTGGCAGTATCAGCCGATTATGCCCCATGGGAAAAAAATACAATTCTTCGCCAAAAAATACGCGGAATTACTTATGATAAGAACAAAGGTGAAATCCAACTCCAGTATCTGGACTAAAATTATTTTCTGCAAGCCTTATACGCAGCCGCCTTTTGGATGACCCAATGGGGCTCCATGTCCCTAGGAGAACAGGGATACAGCCCCATTGAGATCCTGCGGTATTTCTACGGAGACAGCATCTATGTAAATACGGCTGAACAGATCTCCGGTATTCCTGCATCCTGGCCCGGCTATGATTTAACTATCGGTTCTTCCGGCAGCAAAGTGCGACAGCTTCAGGAGCAGCTGGATGCCATTGCCACCGTTTATTCCGCTATCCCTGGCGTAACTCCGGACGGGATCTACGGGCCTGCCACCGCCAGAGCAGTACGGGAATTCCAGTCTATTTTCGGCATGCCCCAGACAGGAGTAGTGGATTTTGCCACCTGGTACCGGATCTCCCATATTTATGTGGCGGTTACGGGAATTGCAGAGCTAAGCTAGGACTTTTTTCTCACCGAAACAGCTCAAAGGGCTTTTACCATATTTACGGCAGAAGCCCTTTTTGTTTACCCTAACAGTTCCCGGCTTACTTTCTCCAGATTTTCCCGGATTGCAATATGCTGCGGGCAGACCCGCTCACATCTGCCGCATTTTATGCACTGATCAGCCCTGGATTTTCCCTTGCTTCCTACCAGCCAGCTTTCCTGATGTCTTGCCCTCTCTTTACTGCTATAAAGGGTCAGGTAATTCATAGCCGTAAAGGAACCGGAAATCCCGATGTTTTCCGGACAAACCTTGGCACAATAATTGCACGAAGTGCACGGAATCAGAGGCACCGCTGCCAAAGCGCTTCGTGCCTTGTTCAGGGCCGCCTTCTGCGTTTCGGTTAAACCGGTAAAGTCTTTCATAAAGGAAAGATTGTCGTTCATCTGTTCCAGGCTGCTCATTCCGGACAAAACCGTAATTACGCCTTCCAAATCAGCGGCAAAGCGGATTGCCCAGGATGCCGGAGACGCATCCGGCTCAGCTTCTTTTAGCACCTTTACCACGGACTCCGGCGGAGTCGCCAGCATGCCGCCCTTAACCGGCCCCATAATAATCACCGGCTTGCCATGCTTTCTGGCCACTTCATAGCAAGCTCTGGACTGAACAGTCGGTTCCTCCCAATCTGCATAATTAATCTGAAGCTGAACAAACTCCATCTCCGGATGGGCCGTCAAGAGCTGTTCCAGCTCTTTTGGGGTAGAGTGGAAAGAAAATCCAACATGTTTTAACAGTCCCGACTCTTTTTTCTCCTGAACCCAATCCCACAGGCCGTAGTCATCAAAAAATTTGGTTCGGCCTTCACCTAAATTATGCAGAAGATAATAATCAAAATACCCTGCCTTTGTTCTCTCCAAGGAAACGTCTAATTGAGCTATGGCCTCTTCCCGGCTTTTGCAGTTGATCCAGGCAGCGTTTTTAGTGGCAAGCTGGAAGCTTTCCCGTGGATAGCGCTCTACCAAGGCCTGGCAGATGGCTTCTTCGCTGCCATTATAGGCCCAGGCCGTATCAAAATAGGTAAAGCCTGCTTCCATAAACCGATCTACCATTTCCTTAGTCTGTTCCACGTCAATCTTCCCATCCTCCATAACCGGCAGGCGCATTAATCCAAAGCCCAGTTTCTTAATCTCTTCTCCTAAATATGTCATGTCCTTCTCCTTTTTGCCCTGCTTTCCAGGCATACAGGGATACCCGCAGGGTGTTTCTTCCTATAAGTGATATTTCTTTTTTAAAAATTTAAAAAGTCCGGAACACCCTTCTGTAATATTTCTCCAAGTAGTGTCAAAATCGCCGGTATACCATGGATCCGCCACATCCGGAGAAGTTTTTCCCTTCTCTCCCGGGTGCTCCCAGTCTGCGGCAAAATCCATCATTTTATAAATCTTTTTCTCCGGATCTCCTCCGGTAATCCGCAGCATGTTGCGGATGTTCTGCTGATCCATGCCGATAAGGAAGTCAAACTCCTGGTAGTCGGACTTTTCCAAGTGCCTGGCCCTTTTTCCGGCACAGGAAATGCCCGCCTCAGCCAGCTTTTTTCTGGCGCCGGGATAAACCGGATTACCGATTTCCTCGTAAGATGTGGCAGCGGAGTCAACAAAAAAGCAATCGGAGAGATGCTGCTTTTCTATGAAATCCTGGAAGTACAGATGGGCAAGGGGGCTGCGGCAAATGTTGCCGTGGCACAAAAAAAGCACTTTTATCATAGTCTCACAACTCCTTATAAATACTGGTTTTTCCTTGGTTTTACGGGATTTTCAGGTCATCCCATTTCCTGTTGTTTTACAATCTTTTCGGTATATCTTGGCATAAAATCGCATATCTTCTGCTTCAAAAGTAGTAAAAAAGTTGTAAAACGGACCCTCTTTTACTACTTTACAACTCAGCTATTGCAGACCGCTTTCATCTCTTTTTGCACATCCTCAAAGTCCACATGGGTATATACATTCAAAGTAACTCCGATATCGCTATTCCCCATGATCTTCTGTAAAGTCTTTGGATTCATTCCCGATTTTGCCATGTTGGAACAAAAAGTATGCCGCGCTACATGCGGGGTGATAACAGGGAACTGTACCTTATAAATACCATTATACTTTTCCCTGATATGCTGGAAATACTTCTCCCAATGAAGGGCTACCATCGGCATACCGTTTTTATCAAGATACAGGAAACCTGTCTTCCCGTCAACCATCGGTTCTATCTTAGGTTTCGGACGGTTCTTTAGAGTCTTTTCAAAACACTCCTTCACTTCATCCGTCATTGGCACAAGCCTTGTCCCGCAGTCGGTTTTCGTATCCGGAATGATGTACTTCATGTTCCCTGTCCGCTGTAACTGATGATCCACATTGATAATACTCACTGTTTATGATATCCTCCGCCCGGTTACGGACATTGTTGATCCGCCCTACCCACTCAAACTGGTTCCGGGCTTTCAGTTCCTCGGTTCTCGATTTGCGGATCTTATCATGTCCACGCTAATTGTTAAATTTGTCACAGGATGAGCAAAATGCGGCAAATCAGGACAAGTTGAGGCCGTCAATCGTAGTAAAAACGTAGTAGAAATTGCAGTTTCTTACTACTCAGCTTTTATCGGTTGGCCCTTGTCATCGCATCGTTAAGTTGAAGATAATCTCCTATTTGACACGCGAAACTCTCCAACTCTTGCATAATTCCATTTTTAACTGTTAAATAATCTGATCTGAAATATTTTTGTGTCAAACCAAAAAATTTATCCTCAGAAATCAACTCATCCTTTTTTAATGCAACACCCAATTTATAATGTGCCATTGCGTTTCTAAATTGCCAAGACTCCCACTTTGAATTAATAATGAAATTCGTATTTAATTTCAAGTTTATTTGAGGAATAATATGTAACAAAGAATAATAAAGCAAATATGCAAAACGCATCTTTGTCGATATTTCTTCTCGTACCCAAGAATCCACGCAACAAATGATAAAATTAATCTGACACAAAACAGAAAATAATACAAATTTGTCACTAAATGCATTTCCTACTGGCGATTTCACAAATCCTCCGTAATCATGAACATCATACTTTACTGAAATATCAACTGGATATTCTTTTGTTGCATCCAAAAGTTTTATATACTCACCTCCAATAACTGACATTGCCTTGATATATTCTCCATTATTCCCATCATAAGGGCCATATAAATTAGGAAAACCGCAAATACAAGGTTTTTCGGAGCCTACCAACAAAAATAATATTTGATCTATCACATTACGCTGAAAGGCCGTCCGGCCATCAAAACCGGGCGGCTTTTTTGCGTGGATAGACGGGAAGGAGGTAAAAAATAATTACAGAAATTTAAGCCTGAAATTTGTGCAACTTTAACGAAAAGGAGGTTAATGAATGGCAGATGACAAACTGAACACGGGCCCCGGTGAGAAAAAAATCCCGGAGGCTCCCGAGTCTGTAACGGCTGGCCAGCCCCAGGCCCCGGCTCCCGAACAGGCCGCTCCCACACCCCAGCAGGAACAGACCGGGCCCGCAAAGCCCGATCCCGGCGATGTGGTAGTGTCCTTTGAGCAGATCAATGAGCTCATGGGCGAAAAGCGAAAGGCGGCCCGGGCTGAGGTAGAGAAAGCCGGGGACGCCCCCACAAAGGAGCAGGCTCCCGGTGAGGCGGAACAGCCCGCCACTGGCGAACCGAAAAAGCCCCGCCGTGGCCGTTCCCCGAAGGAGGATAAAGCGGAGCCCGCTGGCAAGGAGGCGGCAAAGCCCCGCAAGGGCCGCCCGCCCAAGGCTGACAAAGCGGCCCCCGGCGAGGCCCAGCCGTCCAAGCGAGACAAAATGTCCCGAAGTGACGGGAAGGCTCCGGACGCTCAAACTCCCCCAAAGGCTGGGAAAACTGCTCCCGAAAAGAAGGCCGCCGCCCCGGAGCAGGCTCCGCCCGGGCCAGTCACCCCTCCCCGTCCGGTGGAGGAAGGCAAGCTCATGTATCTGAAACTTTCCGAGATGCATCCGTTCCATACATTCCGGCCCCACCCGTTCAAGGTGCGGGACGATGCCAAAATGCAGGAGACGGTGGCATCCATTAAGGCAAACGGCGTGATGGTGCCCGGCCTTGCCCGCCCGGAAAAGGACGGAAACGGCTATGAGATTGTGGCGGGCCACCGCCGCTGCCGTGGCAGTGAACTGGCGGGACTGGAGGAAATGCCCTTTATCGTCCGGGATATGAGCGACCACGAGGCTGTCCAGGCCATGAAGGACAGCAACAAGCAGAGGGATCAGACGCTCCCCAGCGAACTGGCCGCCCTGCTGGACTTGGAAGTGGAGGACATCAAGCACCAGGGCGGGCGGCTGAAAAATGTGGCCGAGGGCGACATTGGCAAGCGTTCCGTGGAGATTGTGGGCGAGGCCCATGACATGAACTATAAAAAAGTCATGCGCTATCTGCGGCTCAACTCCCTTGTGCCGGAACTGCTGGACAAGGTGGACGATAAAAAGATGGGCTTTATGCCCGCCGTGGAGCTCTCTTATATCCGGCCCAAAAACCAGAGGCTGATCGCCGTTTCCATTGACGGGGAGCAGGCGTCCCCCTCGGTAGCCCAGGCGAAAAAGCTCCGGGAGATGGATCAGGAGGGCAAGCTCAACGGCGATGTGATTGACGGCATCTTATCAGAAAAGAAAAAGGAGGATCGAGGCGTGATTATTTCAACCGCTGAACTGGAAAAGTATTTCGGCAAGGAGGTCACTCCGGCCAAAATGAAAGAGCAGATCATCGGCCTGCTGGACGAGTGGAAACAGAAACAGCCGCCCGAGCTGGCAAAGGCCCCGAAGAAAATGGAAAAAGACAAGTAACCACTTCGAGACATTTTGTCCCGAGGGGCTCTGCCCCTCTGCGATGGCTCTGGTGGTATATATCCCCCGTCGCCGGGGATAAAAAAGCGCAGTCGGGAGCGGGCCGTCAAGGGGGCCAACGGCCCCGCCGCTTGCGGCGGCTTGCCCTTTACGGCCTGCCCCGGCTGTGCTATCTCCGGCCAAGCGGCGGGGGTATATCCTCCAGAGCCGCCCCCTTTCCCATGATTGGGAAAGGGCGGGGGGTTAGGGTTGAACGATTTTATGATAGAACGGAGGTTTTTACTTATGAAACGACCCCTTGCATACATTACCGCCGCATGGTTTGGCGGCGACAGTGAAAACGCAGAACTGGCGGCCCAGTATTGCCGGGCCGTATATGAGGCGGGCTTTGCCCCGATTTGCCCCGCCCTCTATCTGCCGCTGTTCCTCAATGACGCAGTACCCGAGGAGCATAAAAGCGGCATTGACATTGGCCGTGACCTGCTCCGCCGCTCCCGGGTGCTGGTGGTATGCGGCCACAGCATGACCGAGGCCATGAAAAATGATATTGCCGTGGCCCAGCGGCTGGGGATTACCGCCACCACCCTTGAGGGCATTTTGACCGTTAAGGGCCAGGGCAAACGCTGATGGCATCCTTGTTTGAGGCTTACATTACCAACCTCGGCAAATACAACGAGGGGGAGCTGGTGGGAGAAACACTGGAATTTCCCACCAGCCCCCAGGAGGTGCAGGCGCTGTTGAAACATATCGGCGTGGACGGCATACGGTACGAGGAATTTTTTATTACCAGCTTTGACGGCGATGTGCTGGGGCTCTATGACTATCTGGGTGAATATGAAAATCTGGACGAGCTCAACCATCTGGCCTGCCTGCTCTCGGAACTCGATCAAGGTGAGCTTGAAAAATTTGAGGCAGTGCTCCATACGGGGGCGCATACCTCCAGTGTGGCAGATATTATCAATCTGACGCAAAATCTGGATTGCTTTGAATTTTATCCGGAGATTGAAAATGAGGAGGACTTGGGCCGTTACTGGGCGGAGGACCTGCCGATCCCGGAAGAACTGAAAGACTATTTTGACTATGAGGCATACGGCAGGGACATCTCCATCAACGAGGGCGGCCACATGGCCCCAGGCGGCTATGTGGTTCAGACCAGCGGAGACTTTAGGGAATATTATCACGGCCCCCAGGACATCCCCGCCGAGCATAAGGTGTTTTCCTATCCCCAGCTTTCCATCCGGGAGCAGATGGCCGCTTACAAAGAGGTGATTGACGGTTCCTCAAAAGAGGGCTTTCGGCGGCTGACCGAAAAAGGCCGGGAGGAACGCTGACAAGGCACTTCGAGACATTTTGTCCCAAAGCGGAGAAAGGAGGCGGTGTAACTGATTGATGAAGAAATTTCCCGGAGCTCCATAGCGATCTCTGTCCGGGCTGGCAAGCTGACGGCCCGGGGGCTGGCTTATGTGCTCCAGGCGGCTGGGGGCCAGATCGCCAAACGGCACCGGGCGGCCCAAAGGCCCCACGGCAGGCAGAGCGTGAAAAAGCTCATGGCCCACGGAGAAAATATAAACAGCATTGAGGTGGAGGCTCCCAGGCTCTTTGACCGTATGGCCCGCCGTTTCAATGTGGACTATGCCTTTTATAAAACTGGGCCGGACAAATATCTGCTGTTTTTTAAGGCGGGACAGGCGGACGCTGTTACCGCCTGCTTTGAAAGCTATTCCCGGAAACTGCTCACGCAGTCAAAATTCAGACGCATCCCTATCCGGGAGCAACTGAAACAGGCGGCGGAGCGGCTTGCGGTGGAAAAGCCCCGGGCGAAAGAACGAGTAAAGGAGGCGGCCCGTGAGGACAGATAGCATAAAAAAATATTTGATACCCAACATCCCCTACCTGTTTATCCTGTGGGCCTGTCTGAAAATCGGGACAGCCTACCGGCTGGCGGCGGGTACGGATTTCGCCCACAAATTGATCGGGCTGGGCCAGACCATCGGCCCGGCCTTTGCCGACTTCGCCCCGGGAGTCAATCCCTTTGACTGGCTGATCGGCATCGTGGGGGCGGCGGCGTTCCGTCTGCTGATCTATGTAAAAAGCAAAAACGCTAAAAAATTCCGCCGGGATGAAGAGTATGGATCGGCCCGGTGGGGGACGGAAAAAGACATCAAGCCCTTTGTCGATCCAAAGTTTGAAAACAATGTCATTCTGACCGGGACGGAGTTCCTTACCATGAATACCCGGCCCCAAAACCCGGCCAACGCCCGCAACCTCAACTGCTGTGTCATCGGCTCGTCCGGCTCGGGAAAAACCCGGTTCTGGCTCACGCCCCAACTGCTCCAGGCTCATTCCTCTTTCGTGGTGGTCGATCCCAAGGGCGGGGTGCTGTCCCAGGTGGGCGCTTTTCTCCAAAAGAAAAAGGGGTATAAGGTCAAGGTATTCAACAGCATTGATTTTTCAAAATCCATGCACTATAACCCGCTGGCCTATATCAAGAACGAGGCCGACATCCTTAAATTTGTGGATGCCCTCATTTCCAACACCAAAGGCGAGGGCAAGGAGGGCGACCCGTTCTGGACAAAATCGGAAACTTTGCTTTACTGCGCTTTGATCGCCTATATCATTTTCGAGGGCCCCGCCGAGGATCGGAACATGAATACTCTGGTGGATATGATTTCCGGTATGGAGGTCAAAGAGGATGATGAGGAATTTATGAACGCCGTGGACTATATGTTTTCCGGGCTGGAAAAGAGAAAGCCGGATTGTTTCGCTGTCAAGCAGTACAAAAAGTACAAGCTGGCCAGCGGCAAGACGGCAAAAAGCATTTTGATTTCCTGCGGGGCCAGACTTGCGCCCTTTGACATCCCCCAGCTCCGGGAGATTATGTCTTATGACGAAATGGAGCTTGACCGCATCGGAGATCGGAAAACGGCGGTGTTCTTTATTATCTCGGACACCACCCAGACCTATAACTTCCTTGTGGCTCTTGCTTTTTCGCAGATGTTCAATCTCCTGTGCGAGCGGGCCGACAATGTCCACGGGGGCCGCCTGCCCCACCATGTGCGGGTGCTGTGGGACGAGGCGGCCAACACTGGCCAGGTGCCCCAGCTTGAAAAGATTGTGGCGGTGATCCGCTCCCGGGAGGTGTCGCTGACCCTCTTTTACCAGCAGTTGGCGCAGTGCAAGGCTATTTATGACAAACACGCTGAGACGATTTTGGGAAATATGGACAGCGTGATCTTCCTCGGAGGCCGGGAGGCCAGCACCATCAAGGAAATTTCCGAGAACTGGCTGGGAAAGGCCACTATCTCCATGCAGACCGACAGCCGCTCCCGTGGCCAGTCGGAAAGCTACAGCCAGAATAACCAGCGGCTGGGCCGGGAGCTGATGACCCCGGCGGAACTGGCAACCATGCCGGGGGACAAGTGCATTTTGCAGTTGCGGGGCCTGCCCCCGTTCTTCTCCCCCAAATATGATCTGAAAAAGCACCCCAACTACAAATACACGGCTGAGGCCGATAAAATCAAAAACGCCTTTGACCTTGACAGGCTCATCAACCGCCGCAGGCGGCCCGGGCCGGAGGAACTATGCGAGGTGTATAAGGTGTCCGTGGAGGACAATGGGCTCACAGGCGAGGACGAGGACATCCTCAACTATGACGATATTGACGATCCGGACGCCTTTGCATAAATGGGCTTTGGGACAAAGTGTCCCGAAGTCGGTAACTGCCGCCAGAAATGGCGGCTTTTTTCATAGCCGGGAATATCCCGGAGAAATGGAGGACTATATGGCATTTTTCGCATCCGCTATCACCACTTTACAGACCCTTGTGATCGCCCTCGGCGCTGGCCTTGGCGTATGGGGCGTAGTCAATCTTCTGGAGGGCTACGGCTCGGACAACCCTGGCTCAAATGCTCATGTACGGTAAGGAAGCAAGCAACCGAAAACAAGAGATAGACCGCCAGCACTACACTATTCCGAACCAAAGACCAAAAGATAAGCATTGTGGGAAAATCTAAACTTTTG
>JAETNT010000129.1 GCA_021772025.1 Enterocloster bolteae
GCTTTGTAGCGGACCAGTAATAATGCTTGCGACACCGCCCTATGGGGCGAGCAGCAACAATGACCCTTTGGAGGGTCAAAATCAAACCACCAGTTGAACTGGTGGTTACTGACTTAGTAATGGCATGTAATATAGGAGGAATGGGATATGTCAGCGGCAATGTATGCCCTTTTGGAGAAATATGTGGAAGTAGTGAGCAAGATATATGGAAAATATTTGTAGTCTGTAATTTTATATGGTTCTTATGCCAGGGGGATTTCAGGCCAGATTCGGATATTGATATTATGATTTTGGTGGGGTTAGAGAGTGAAGAGGTTGAAAGGTATGAGAAGCAGCTGTCATGGGCTACTTATGATTTTAATGAGGAGCATGACATAGATATTAAACCTATTGTAAAGAGTGATTTAAAGTCGGCTGTTATTTTGCTGGAGACAGGGGAATACAAAGGGGCAAATAACAGGGCTTATTATACGGTTTATCATGCAATATCTGCTGTTCCATGCTTTGGATGGGAAGGCATATAAAAGACATAAGGATACATTGGCTAATTTTAATAAAGATTATGTTAAGACGGAGATTTTTCCGAAAACATACGGGCGGAGGATTGCCAGGGTAGAAGAAATTCGACATGCTAGTGACTACGATGATTTTTACATTGCTACAAGGGAAAAAGCAGAAGAACAGATTGTGACTGCAAGAGAATTGATTAAACTGATTGAGAATTATTGCTTAGGACGAATTAAGAGATGAGTTTTCCTATAAGAGAAGGGCACACTATTTCCGTAGCTGGAAAGGGTGTGCTCTTCTTATATCCCCTCATTGGACAAGCGGCATGTGTGCTCTTATCTGCTGAGGGACTGCCCGGGAGAGAAACAATCAAGAGAAAGGGGGTGATAGAATGTCAAACAAAGGAAATAAAGGCGCTTCTGCCTTAGCAGCTGCAATTAGCGTAATTGCATACGGCCAGGTGCCAAAAGACAGGCTCATTGACCTGGGGAAAATTCAAGGCGATTACAGCCTGATAACGGATACATTTTCCGTACCAATCCCCCGGGGCAGCTGGCTGGTATTAAAGCATCTGTTGATAGAGCCGTGTAAAAATAAGGAGTGTACCTGTGGTCACCAGGTTCTGAAACCCGGGGATCGGGTAGCGGTAGCCTGGGCAGGAAAAGAAGCGGTTGTAATCGGCGTGATAACAAGAATATAGGGGGAGGTGATACAATGCCGCAACAGTTATTTCCGGTAATAACAAGGCAGGAAAATTTAAAAGTAAGCAGCCGGTATGACAGCAGGTACAAACGTTCCTATAGATGGGATTTTGAAGCCGGAGACTTTGCACGGGACGGAGCCAGACGGGTGACAGGATGCGACGGGCAGGAGGCGTATAAAACCTGGTGTATGAAAGCGGTTATGACGGAGCGATGGACTTGCCTGGCATATACCGGCGAGATAGGGGCTGAGATGACTGCCGCTTTTGGAAAACCATCGAGAAAGGCACAGGAATCTGCAATTGAAAGAACAATCAGAGAAACTTTAATGACCAATCCCAGGACAGAATACGTCCGGGGTTTTTCTTTTTCCTGGGAAAAAGACAGTGTAAGAGTTTCCTTTACAGTAAAAGGAATTGATTATGACAGCTTTCCCATGGAAGTGTAGGAGGAAGGTAAATGCGAAGCATTTTCAAGATACCTTCCGACGATATGGCAGGTGACGCAGGGTGTCGCGTGCCGATACATTATTATACTAGGAGGTAGTGAGATGACAGAAGGACGGCCGGAATTTCTAAGGCCAGATTTTTTAGACGGAACCTCTCCGGAAGAAATTCAGGAACGCATGATGAATGAGCTGCCGGCGGATATTGACGATATGCCGGGAGGCTTTCCCTATGACATGACCATGCCAACGGCGTTGGTTGCAAGCGAACTGTTGAATTTTCATCTGATCCGGGCATTAATGGTGGCTTTTCCCCAGTATGCATGGGGAGAATGGCTGGACATGCATGGAAAAAATGTCCATGTATGGCGGCACAATGCCACTTATGCATCCGGTGTGCTGAAAATAACCGGGGATGTGGGGACGGAGATTCCTTTTGGGCGTATTTTTTCAACAGAGTCCACGTCTGAGACTGCGGCTGTTGAATTCCAATCCACGGCTACGGCCCGCATAGGGGAATCCGGAAGCGTTGAGGTTGAGATTCGGGCAGTTTTACCGGGAAAAGGTTCCAATGTAGGGCCGGATACCGTGATATTGCAAAACAAGCCCTTAGACGGTGTGAAAGGAGTTACTAACCCGGAAGCCATCACTGGAGGCACAGAGCAGGAGGATGACAATTCCTATTACAACCGGATCCGATTAGCCAATCAATCAGAAGGCTTGTCTTATATCGGAAATGACAGCGATTATAAACGCTGGGCCCTGTCGGTAGACGGGGTATCGGCCTGTATTGTGGCTCCGGCCTGGGACGGCCCCGGAACCGTGAAACTGGTGCTGGTAGATGCCAATGGAGATCCGGCAAATGAGGAATTATGCCAAGCGGTCTATGATTATATTGTAAGCCCTTCCGACCGCTCCAAACGCCTTTTGCCCACCGGAACGGCAAAACTAACGGTTGCCGGGGCAGAGACAGTGGAGATTTCTTTTCATTGTACAGGTCTGCAGTTTGATACGGCTGCGACAAATCTGGCCCAGATAGAAAAAGACTTCCGAAAAGCAGTGGAAGTTGTGTATGACAGGGCCAAGGTGTATGGAAAGGTGGTGTACCACCAGGCGGAAAGCTTAATTACGGATTTACCGGGGGTAAAGGATTATGAAACATTCCTTATGAATGGAAAGGAAGAGGATATTTCTTTATCCATGGAAGAGTATCCCAAGACCATGGATGTTCAGTTGGAGTAGGAGGAAGGTAAATGCAAAGCATTTTTAGGATCCCTTCCGACGATATGGCAGGTGACGCCAGGCGTCGCGTGCCGATTCATTATTATACTAGGAGGAAATATGGTAGATTTACAGGAGTTTCCTACAAATGAAGTTGCAAAGGAAATGTTATCCTGCGTGACGAAAGGGTGGTATGACAAATCCTATGTGGGAAAATGGCTATATCAGGTAATGGGGATGTCCATGGGCGAGGTGAAGCGGCTTTATGAAGAATTACCGGAACAATTATTTGTGGACACCGCCACATGGGGGTTAAGCTACCATGAACAAAAATACGGACTGCCGATACGGACGGAATTATCATATGAGGAACGCCGCAAACAAATCCGGCAGTGTACAGACAGCCGCATTCCCATAACGCCGTATAATTTGGAGAGCATGATTTTCCGGCAGCTGGGGCTGAAGGCGGAGGTAGCGGATATTCATGACCCGGGCAGCCGGGATTATACACCTAGTCATCCTAATATGTTTCAGGTGACGATCCGGGAAAAAAATAAGAACACGGCAATCGATTATGAAGAAGTCGAAAAGCTGGTAAATAAAGCAAAACAGTCCCATACAGAATATAAGACCATTCACAGGCAGGAGTTTGACAAAGTTCAGCAGGTATATATAGGTGCAACAGTAAGTGAGCTGGTGGTCTATGACGTAAAGCCCAGGCTGGTCAGCCGGGATGTGGAGCGGGGCGTAACATTAGGGGCGGCGGCATTTATTGACAGCTTCGTATTGCAGGAAATACAGGCAGAGAGAACAGAAAAAGAATAGGAGGACAAAAATGGCTGAGAAATCAAATATTGATGGCGTGACCATCACTTCCAGAGGATTACGGCTGATTACAAAACTTGTAGCGGCAAAATCACAGATAGAATTTTCAAATGTTAAAGTAGGCACCGGTATTTTGGCGGAAGGGGCCAACCCTTATGAATTGACCCATCTGGTTCATTATAAAATGGATGGGATGATAGCAGGGTACGGTTATGATGAGGAGGCTATGGACGCCTACGTTGTGATGCAGCTTTCCAATGATCAGGTAGAAACAGGATTCGTGATGACAGAAGTAGGGCTGTATGCCATGGACCCGGATTTGGGGGAAATTTTATACGGATATCTGGATTTATCAAAGGATCCCAACTATATTATGCCTGCTGAAAACGGACGCGCCAAAACCGTACAGATTAAACTGCACGTCATAGTGGGGGAAGTGAAGGAGATAAAGGCGTCTGTCAGCCCTCTGAGCCAGGTGACAAGGGAAGAGCTGGAAAAGGAGTTGGAAAAGCTGTACAGAGGTAAAAATATAACCCTTCTTTCATCAGGCTGGGGGGACGAGGCTCCTTATGTGCAGGCGGTCAGCCTGGAAGGCGTGAGTGCAGATACGGTTCTGGACGGAGGCCTTTATATCCCGACAGGGACTACGGCCGCTCAGGAGAAGGCGTTAATCAAAGCGGCATCCTGTGTCAGTTATTTTGATACCGGAGACGGAAGCATAACGGTGACCTGTATCGGGAAGAAACCGGCAGTTGACTTTCAAATACAATTAAAGGGAGTGTGAGAATATTATGGCAAGAGGAATCTGGCATCTGATGGGAGGCGGAAGCCTTGACCCAAGCGAACTGACTGCGGAACCCTGGGCAGTGCTGGCGCCCTATACTGCAGGAATGAAGGGGATGGACGAGCCGGGGACCGGCACAATGGTAAACCGCGGGGCAGCGAATCAAACATTAAACGCCGGACAAAGTTACACCATTCCGGC
>JAETNT010000033.1 GCA_021772025.1 Enterocloster bolteae
AAGCGTTGAAAACTTGTTTTCATAAGCATTTTTCACTCTGAATCTTCATAGGGCGGACGCCCGGCGCTTCTTGTCCGCAGTATGCGGGCAAGAAGATGCATGGCTGAACTGTTACATCTTCTTTCCCACAGGATCATATATTATATAAAAATCTGCCGGAGGGACTTATGGCCACCTGTACCGTTGATATCACTGATGAAAACTATACCGATTTTATTTGCCGCCATGGATGCGAAGGCTGGCTTTCCACAATGCCGAATGTGGCGCCGGTCTGCTCGGATTCCGCGTTTCCAGGCTACTCTATTGTTTATTTCCCTTCTGAAAGTACTCTTCCCATTTCTCTTGAAAAATATCCTTATTATTCGATTCCTAAGCTATTTACTCTCTTAGACACCTCCGCCTTGGAATCTTCCGGCATTTTTCAGGTATTTAACCAGCCTGCTTTGGGCCAGAGAGGGCGGGGAACTCTGTTAGGCTTTATTGATACGGGAATCGACTACCGAAGTCCGGTATTTCGGAAAAAAGATGGGAGCACACGTATTTTGGGGCTTTGGGATCAAACAATTCCCAGACGCTTTGATGCGGAAAATGAAACGGCTGATACCGGCAGCCCGGATTCAGAGTCTTTAAGCTTTCTGCAATACGGCACGTATTTTAGTGAAGAACAAATTAATGAGGCATTATCCTCCCCGGATCCTCTCTCCCTGATTCCTTCTCAGGATACTTTGGGACACGGCACCTTTCTGGCAGGCATAGCGGCAGGAACTCCTCTTCCTTCCCTGGACTTTATCGGAGCCGCGCCGGAAGCTTCTCTGGCTGTAGTAAAACTAAAACCCGCAAAAAAATATCTTCGGGAATTTTTCTGCATTACCGAAGGTGCAAATGCTTATCAGGAAAATGATATTATTACAGGGATTCGATATCTGGCGGAAATCGCCAGGATTCACCATATGCCTCTGGCTATCTGTATCGGCCTTGGCACCAATTTCGGGAGCCACGGCGGAACCTCTCCCTTAGGCCTGTCCTTCTCCAGCATCAGCCGGTCCATAGGCGCTTGTACGGTTATTGCCGCCGGAAACGAAAGCGGCCTTTCCCACCATTATGTGGGAACCGTTTCCGACGCTTCCACTCCGGATGAAGTGGAAATCCGGGTGGGAGAAGAAGAAAACGGCTTTATCGTAGAGCTTTGGGCTTCTACTCTGGAAACCTACACCGTTGGTTTTGTCTCTCCCAGCGGAGAAGTCATTAACCGAATTCCCCTTACTCTAAGCAGCAACGCCACCATCTCCTTCCTCCTGGAGCCTACGGTTATTAATGTCAACTACCGTCCCCAAGAACTGGGCTCCGGGAAGCAGCTTGTGTTTATGAGATTTTCAGATCCTTCTCCCGGAATTTGGAGAATCCGGGTGTACAGCAACCTTCTGTTGGACGGGGATTATCATATGTGGCTCCCCGCAGAAGGCTTTATATCTCCCAATACTGTTTTTTTAAGACCCAATCCCTACACTACCATTACTTCCCCCGGAGACGCTCCCCTTCCCATTACTATAGGAGCTTACAATCACAGCGGAGGAAATATTTACATTCACTCCGGAAGAGGTTACACCATAGATAACCGGATTAAACCTGACATCGCTGCTCCCGGTGTAGAAGTCTACGGCCCCGGGGTCATCCCCGAGGCCGCTTATCGAACCGCTGTCTTAAATGGAGAAAGCACCCCCTCCGTTCCCATGGTACGCAAAACCGGCACCTCCGTGGCAGCAGCCCTGACAGCCGGGGCCGTTGCCAATCTTTTATCCTGGGGGATTGTAGCGGGCAATGATCCGGGAATGAGCGAAGCGGCTATCCGGGCCTATCTGGTTCGGGGAGCAACCCGCAGCCGGGCCTTTTCCTATCCCAACCAGGAGTGGGGATACGGCACTCTGAACCTCTATAATACCTTCCTTCAGCTTCGGGAATAGTCACAGCCTTGGCACAGCAGGCTCTTCAGCCCCGCATCCGTACCAACGGGCCTCCGCTCTTTTCCAAATAAGGCCGTGTAATCACAACAGAACCAATATTCGGATCTTTGGGGATCTCATACATAATATCCAGCATAAATTCTTCTAAAATTGCCCGCAGGGCACGGGCTCCTGTCTTTCTCTTAATGGCTTCCCCGGCTATCCAGGACAGGGCCTCTTCCTCAAAGACAAGTTTGACTTCATCCATGGCAAGAAGCTTCTCATACTGCTTTAGTATAGCGTTTTTCGGCTCCTTTAAAATGCGGATCAGCATATCCTCTGTAAGGCTTTTTAAGGTCACAGTCACCGGCAGACGCCCTAAAAACTCCGGTATCATACCGAATACCCGCAAGTCTTCATTGGTTACCTGCTCTAAAATATCCGTCTCTTTATCAAATTCATCTTTTAAAGTACTGTTAAATCCTATAGAGCTTTTTTTGCTTAAACGCTCTTTAATAATATTTTCCAAATCAGGAAATGCACCACCGCAGATAAACAGGATGTTATCTGTATTTACTGTAGCTGTAGGGGTCATGGCGTTCTTCTGATTAGAGCCCACAGGCACCTCCACCACGCTGCCCTCTAAAAGCTTTAGCAACTCCTGCTGTACCGATTCGCCACTGACATCCCTGGTATTGGTCTCCTTTTTCTTGGCGATTTTATCGATCTCGTCAATAAAAATAATGCCTCTCTCAGCCCGCTCCACATCGTTATCCGCTGCTGCCAAAAGCTTGGAAACCACACTTTCGATGTCATCGCCGATATATCCGGCTTCTGTCAGGGAAGTGGCATCGGCAATGGCTAAAGGAACATCCAAAAGCTTTGCCAGGGTCTTTACCAAATAGGTCTTTCCGCTTCCGGTGGGACCTATCATCAGGATATTGGACTTCTCAACCGTCACTCCATCTTCTTTGGCTTCCGTGCGCCACTCTACCAGAGCCCGTTTATAATGATTATAGACTGCCACAGACATTACTTTTTTGGCCTGATCCTGACCGATAACGTATTGGTCCAGACGGGCTTTTATCTGGTGGGGAGCCGGGATATCCTTCATAGAAAGAGCTTTGGTCTCTCCGGCCTTCTTTTTAATTTTCTGTTTCTTCGGGATCTCCATATCCTCCGGCTTAATCTGGATTAAGTCGTTGAGATTCAAATTCATGTAAGGCATATTCTGGATTTTGGAAAAATCCATGCCGCTTCTGCTGATAGAGTCAAAAGCTTTCTGCATACAGTCGCTGCACAGGCATAGGTTTCCCGGCATGGTAATCATAGGCCCGGCCTTGCTCTCCGGGCGGCGGCACATGTAGCAGACCTTCTCATAATGATCCTCTTTTTCCTGTCCGCCTTCTCCCGGGTTTGCTGTTTTATCAGAATTGGTATCTAAAAGTTCTTTTTCTTTGTCGTCCAAATTCGTTCCCCTCTTTCCTATCCCCAGAACCATTGGGAATATCCTTGTCTATTATACGGTATTTCCGGATTTGGTACAAGTGATGGGAAAAGAATTTAATAGTTATTTTATCTAATCTTCTGCTCTTCTGCAGGTTTGCTTCCCAAAACAATCTCCACCTGCTTCTCCGCATACTGGCCATTTTCCAGTCGCATAACCGTCACGGTTATGGTTGTGCCGCTTTCATAGTAGGTCAGCATCTCTTTTAATTCTTCCATGGTGCGAATAGATTGGTTGTCAATCTTGGTGATAATGTCCTTCTCCTGAAGATCGGACCGGCTGGCCGCGCCGCCCTCTACCACTTTATAGACAAAGGCGCCTGTCGGCATTCCGTAAAGAGTCGCATCCCTTTCGTCTACGTCCGTGCCCTGGATCCCTAAATATCCCTGTTTGTCTCCGTCCACGGCGATACGGGTTTTTTGGTTCATCAGCCCCTGAATGATATCCTGAACCTCTGAAACCGGAATTGCATATCCTACGCCTTCCACAGAGGTTGCAGAGGTCTTTGCCTCATTAATGCCAATCACCTCTCCCTTCATATTAACCAAGGCGCCGCCGCTGTTGCCGGGGTTAATGGCTGCGTCAGTCTGAATTACATTTTTAACCGTGCCGCTTTCATCTACCTTGATCTTTCTGTCTACTGCACTGATATAGCCTACGGTAGTAGTCTGGCCGTAGCCCAGGGCATTCCCGATGGCAATCACTCCCTGACCCATCTTAAGCTGGCTGGAATCTCCCAGCACTGCCGGTTTAATTTTGCTCCTGGTATCATCCGGTATCTGATCCAATGGAACCGCAATCACGGCCAGATCTACCTGGGAGTCTGTTCCTTTTACAGCCGCATCCACAGAAGTTCCGTCAATAAACGTTGCCTTTATCTCCTTAGAATCCTGGATTACATGATTATTGGTAACAATAAGAAGCTCCGTATCATTTTGTCCTACAATGATGCCGCTGCCGCTGCTGGGCATCTCGTAGGTCTGGCTGCCGTAAAACCAGTTCTGAGTGGTGTAAAGGACTGTATTGTCAATTGATACCATAGAAGGCATAACATCTTCCACAATCTTGGAAACGTCCATCACCACTGCGCCGGAATTCTCTGCAGTCTGAGCCGGCTGGGCCGGAGCGGCAGTCTGGGGCGCCACCTCCTGGGTAATGGCGGAGGTTTCCGAAGAAGCCCCTGTCAGAAAACTGTTTGTCAAAGCATTAACGCCTGCCATAGTTCCTCCCGAAACCACGCCGAACAGCAGGGCTGCTCCTGTAACTAATGCTGCCTTCTTTGCAAATCCTCCTCTTTTAGGCCGGCGCGGATTTGTTCCCGGCCCCGGTTCTCCATTCTGGCAGGGATTCTGATAATAATTCTGTCCCGCCTGGCTCCGGTAAGCGTTCTGTTGGAACTGGCTTCCGTTATAGTAGTGACTCTCATTGGCCTGATAGGGTCCTTGATAAGGCGGCCTGCCGGCCTCGGACCGATTGGCAAACTGTCCGTTTTGCTCCTGCTGATTCTGGCTGCTTCCCTCTTTCAATACAAAATTAACGGATTCTTCCTGATTGGTATTTTCTATATTATTAGAATCCGGACTCATACCATCTGTATTGATTTTTTCGTTCTGATCATTCATTATGATAATCTCCTTCCTCTGCTTTCTTTTAGCCTCTTGATATTACAAAGTTTATCAATTATTTGTGACTAAATTGTGATCAATTGATAATATATTTATAAAATAAAAGCAACCGCCAAAAGCTGATCTTAAGCTCATTCAGCGGCTGCTTTATCGTTTCATCCAAACTCCTTGTAAAACTCCAAGTTACATTCCCGGGCCGATGTTATCATAATTTTCTGTGGGCACCGGCGTAATACTTGACGGGCCGTCAGACGCCCCCGGCCCTGCCGGAGAGGTAGCGGTTCCCGAACCGGGCCCATTCCCCGGCGGATAGTTATCTCCAGACGCCGAATTTCCTCCGGATGAAGGGCCATTGTTGGAATTGTCAATAGTTCCCGTTCCTCCGGGACCATTTCCATTATTTCCCCCTGGTTCTAATCCGGTTCCCGGCCCTGCGCCCTCCGTAGGTTCAATACTTCCCGGGCCTCCGGGGCGGATCTGAGTTCCTCCTGGCGAGGAAGGTGCCGGACTTGTGGGCGTTGTTGTCTCACTGGGACTGGACGGGCGGCTGGCCCGTGTAGGTTCTACCGGAGAGACCGTGGCTGCCGGCCGGCCACTATTTCCGGGACGGTTCCCGCCTCCAACGTTTTCACCGTCAACAATCTCATTGCCAAACACGTCTGTCTCCCTAGGTGTGTTCAGCAGATTTCCCTCCTCATCAATCCGCCGTCCATGCTCGTCAATAAGGAATCCATATTCGTCAATCAAACGGCCTTCCTCGTCCACCAGGTTCCCTTCCTCATCATAAAGGTTTCCCTCCTCATCTGTCTCATAAGTCTCCCGGCGCCGGCTTTCCTCCTCTTCCTCTTCTTCCCGGCTCCCGGAAGTCGCCTTGCTGCTGGGAATAACGCCGTTGTCCGTGGACACATGGTTCACTGCAATTCCTTCCTTGTACATACCGGTATCACTGGCAATTTTAGCACTGATTTCCTTTACCGTACTGCTGGGAACATAATTCTCTTCACCGAAAAGGAACTGGTGAAGGGCAATTACATTACTTTCCAAAGTCTGCGGAATTACACAGGCACCCTTTTTCGGAATATTTGCATCTCCTCTTGCAGCAGGAAAGCCCATGGTATCTCCGATATGATACTTGGTTACATTTCTCAACATTCCGAAAATGTCATTCACATCAATACAGGTGGATACTTGAGGAAGTACCGCGCCTACCATACTGTTTAAGGTCTGCCAGTCCGCCTTTACCGCCTTCCCAAAGGCTGCCTTGATTACCTTTCTCTGGCGTTCTGTTCGGGCATAATCCGTATCCATCAGGCGAAGGCGGCCATAAGCCACCGCCTGGACACCGTCCAGATGGTTATCTCCCGCATGGCTGAGCTGAGTGGAACCAATTCCGGTTCCTTTTACAGTTTCTGTGATAAAGGAATTGATATAATAAAACTCTGCCTTGCTGATATTCATATCAATACCGCCCAAAGCATTAATTCCGTCGGCTACCGCATTCCAGTTAAAGGTCACATAATCCGTAATGTTCAAATCCAGGTTCCGGTTCAGAGCCTTTACCGCCTGAGTAGGGCCGCCTACAAAATATGCCTGATTAATTTTGTTATAGGTTCCCTTGTCGTCTATATTCAGGTAAGAATCCCGGAATATGGAAACCAGCTTAATCTCGCCGGTATCCTGATCTACGTCGCAGATCATAATTACATCTGAGTTTGTCCCTTTTAAAACATTTTTGTCCCGGCTGTCCACTCCGAATACGGCAAAGGTCCAGTGCCCTTTCATATACTCCGGCATATCTACGGAAAACACCGGATTGGTAACGTCCTTTTCATTCCAATCTGACGACCGGACAATCAGACTCCATTTCCGGGCAAAAAAAGCATACGTAAATATAAAAGTCAAAGCAATGCACTCCGCCACTGCTAAAATAATCAAACGGCGCACCTTACGGCTTTTGGCGGATTTTTTAGCCTTTTGAGCGGACTGATTGGTAGCGGTAATCCGGCCTCCGGAAGCAGTCTGGTGTCCAAAATTTCCCTGAGAGCTTCCGCCGGGAACCGCTGCCCGGCCGGAGCCCGATATACGCTGGGAATTTCTCAAAGACGGATCTCCGGTGAATCTCGGGCGTTGACCTGTCCCTTGTGTTGACGCTCCTGCCGGTCCTTGCCCGGTTCTTAAGGCCTGTCCTCCCGGCGTCATCTGACCGCGGCCTGCTCCCGGTACCTGGGAACGATTTCCCGGAATCTGCTTCTGAACTCCCGCTCCGTTCTGGCCCGGTATTTTAGACGGGATCTGCCCTCCCGCCGGACGGCGGGGCGGCATGCTGCCCGAGCGGCCGGCTCCTCCGGATAAATTCATTGCCCCCCGGCCGGAACCTGGTCCGGTTTGATTTTGACCGGCAGCCGGACGGCCGGACGGCGGGTTTGAACCCGTCCTTCCTCCTCGTCCTCTCTCTAACTCATCATCAAAATAGCTCATGCATTTAAACCTCTTACTGCGTAAATTTAATACGCATTTTTATTAATAAATCCCTTAAAAATAGTAAGAAACATTATCTTAAAATCAAAACCAAGGCTCCAATTTTCAATATAATAAAGATCATGCTCGATTCTCTTCGTAATCGAAGTATCACCTCGATATCCATTAACCTGAGCCCAGCCTGTAAGCCCCGGGCGAACCTGATGTTTAATCATATAGCGCGGAATTTCCTCTTTAAAACGCTCCACAAAAAACGGGCGTTCCGGACGGGGCCCCACTAAGCTCATATCCCCAATCAAGATATTGAAAAACTGAGGCGTCTCGTCAATACTAGTTCTGCGGATAAATTTTCCCACCGGCGTAACCCTGGGATCGTGGGGCGTCGTCCATTTTACTTTTTCGTCAGAAGGCTTCTGCACTTCCATGGAGCGGAATTTATACATTTTAAAATTCCGGTTATGGAGCCCTACCCGCTCCTGACTGTAAAAAACCGGCCCCGGAGAAGTAAGCTTAATCAAAATTGCCGTCACCAGCATTACCGGTGAAAATATAATCAGTCCTGCCAATCCGCCCACAATGTCCACGCATCTTTTAACTGTGGCGTTGAGCAGGCTGGTCAAGGGCACATGGCGGATATGGATAACCGGAAGCCCCTGAAGATCTTCCGTGTAGGGCCTGGTAGGAATGATATTATTATAATCCGGAATGAACTTGGTGTGAACCCCTGATTTTTCACAGGCAGCCACAATCTGCTCCAAGTTTCCATACTCCTTGATACTTAAGGTAATAGCAATTTCATCCAGCGTATTCGTTTCCAAGAAGTCCGGAAGCTGTTCAATCCGTCCTACCACCGGAATTCTGCGGTACTCTGTTCCCAAACCGTGTCCGTCATCCAGGATTCCCCGAATGCGGTATCCCCACTCAGGATTGGCAATCACCCTGTCGATAAACCCCTCAGCAGCCCGGCTATAGCCCAGAAGCAGAATATGCTTTTGGTTGTAGCCTTTTGACCGCAGGGAACGAAGAACCATCCGTATAGCATTCCGCTCTGCGGTTTCCAAAAAAATATTCAGAATAAAGAATCCCAGAATAACTCTGGTAGCAAACTCGTTTAGAAACGGGCTTTTATTGCGGACGGCAAAGAGCACCAGAGTAAATACCAGAAGGCCTATTGTATTGGCCTTGCAGATATTGGCAAACTCAACCCGCCGCCCTTGTACCCGCTTGGGGGTATACAGATGGAAAACCCCATATAAAATGAGATAACCCGGTATAATAAAAATCAATACCAGGAAATAGTACTGAGGCGCCAAAACTTCTCCCTCTATCGGAAAAATTTTGACCTCCAGCATCAAATACCATGCCAATATATATGCTGCCGACGTTACCAGGGCATCTAATACCACATGGAATCGGTTTAACCGTTTCTGGTTATCTTTTATCATGGCAAATTCACCTTACTATGCGCGCTTTCTTCTCTGAATTCTCCAATTTTCTTCTGGAAAATTCATATACATATAAAAAGGTTCCGGCAATCAATTCCCACTCTATGGCCGCATACCGGCCCAGATACTCCGGACGGAAGGGAACTTTTTTGCATTTTCCCGCAGTCCTTAAACCTTCTTTCAGTCCTTCCACATAATCCTTTGCAAATCCGCGCTTTTTAAAAAACCAGTATTTCAAGCATACCCCTGCGGTAATCGGGAGAAGGTTTAATAACAACTGGAGTACCGGCATATTTTTATAGTTTAAATAAATATTATTTCTTGCCGCCAGCCTGACCTTAAAAGAATTATATTTGGAGCCGCTGGTACCGCTTCCCACATGGAGAATCTTTGCGGCAGGCCAGTAAATGTTGTCATATCCGCGGATCCTGGCTCGGTATCCCACGTCAATGTCTTCCAGATATGCAAAATGAGTCTCGTCAAAATAGCCGATTTCTTCAAAAACTTGACGGCGGTAAATAGCCGCCCCGGCGCAAGCCGCAAACACCCGGCAGGGTTTATTGTACCGTGCCGACGGCTGCCCCACCCCGCGCTGGTATGCCCAGCCCAGGACGCTGTACATATCCCCGGCATCATCTATCAAATCCGGCCGGTTCATCTGAAGCATCCGGCTGCTGACAGAAAAGACTTTAGGCCAGCGCTCTATGGCCTTCACCAATTCTCCCACATAATCCGGATCTGCCTGAGTATCATTGTTTAAAAGAATCACGTAAGGGGTCTTTGCCTGACGGATCCCCGCGTTAACCGCACCGGAAAAACCTGTATTTTTCTCCAGGAAAACCGCTGGGATCTCATGCTTCTCAAGCCATTCCCGGCTTCCGTCTGTGGATCCGTTGTCTACCACCAATACGGAAAAACCTTTAAAGTTTTGATGCTTTAAAGCCTCCATACAAGGCTCCATAAAGGCAAGGCCATTGTAATTGGGAATAATAATTGTTACCTTCTGCTCCAAAGAAAAGCCTCTCTTTCCCGGCTGCCGTCTACTGAGAGGCAGTCTTTTCTACATCCAGCTCCAATTTATAGGGCTCTCCGATTTTTTCCTTTTTTAAATCCCTCAGTGCAAAATTGGACTTGCGGAGAGTCAGATTTGGATTATAGTAAGGATCCCCGTTTCTTAGAATATCCGGCCACCGTTTTGCAAAAATAGCAATCTCCCGGTTAAACCGGGCTACCTTCTCCGGTGTATCCTCCAAGCCTCTGGACTTTGATTCATAATGATACAGCAATGCATACGGATTGTAAACCACTAATTTTCCTAAAGAGCGAATTTTCATGCAAAAATCGATATCATTAAAGGCTACAGCCAGCTCTTCGGTAAAGCCTCCCACCTGATCAAACAGCGTCTTTTTCGTCATGAGGCAGGCCGCCGTAACAGCGCTGTAGTCCTGAGCGCACACGGCCCGGTGAAAGTAGCTGTTCTCCGCTCTATGCAGGCCAATAAAGGTATGGCCCGCGATCCCGCCAAACCCCACTACCACACCGGCGTGCTGGATAGTATCATCCTGATACAGAAGCCGCGCCCCTACAGCCCCCACATCCTCTCTCTGGCAATATCCCAGCATCTCCTGAATTACATCTTTTTCGATAATTTCTGTGTCGTTATTTAAAAACAGCAGGTACTCTCCCCTAGCATGGCTTACGCCAAAATTATTGATGGCAGAGAAATTAAAGCCCTTTTCCCAGGTTACCACCCGGACATTGGGGTACTCCTTTTGAATCCTCTCATAATAAGAGAATGTAGCCTTATCCGTGCTATTATTTTCCACAACAATAAATTCCAGATTTTTATAAGTCCCTTTTTCCATAAGAGAACGAATACACAGATCCAGATCAGAATGATGATCCTTATTGGGGATCACCACAGAAATCAGAGGCTCTCCCTTTATCGTGAACCTGGTATGATAGATTCCGAAATCCACCCCTTTTTCCACCGTCTCTACGTTGATTCCACACCGCTCAAAGTGGGCTTTAATAGCCCTGGCTCCGGCCTCAAAGGCATACATTTTACTTTCCGGGTTGCTGGCCGTAGAGTTTTGATGGCATCGCCAGTGGTACAGCACTTTAGGGATATGGTAAATTTTTCTGGCTGCCTCTGTACACCGGAAAATAAAATCGTAATCCTGGGCCCCGTCAAATTCCTGGCGAAACCCTCCTACCGCATCTGCCAAATCCCGGTTCACTACAAATAAATGGCAGATATAATTGACACTGGTAAGCAGATCCGGATTAAAATCCGGCTTAAAATGGGGATCAAACAGGGCCTTCCCGTCCATATCCAGCTTATCCTCGTCAGAGTAGAGCACATCGTACTCCGGATCCATATTAATAGCTTTCGCACACTCATAAAGAGCGTGTGGCGGCATGGTGTCGTCATGATCCGCCAAAACGATAAAGTCCCCTGTAGCCATATCCATAGCCGCATTGGTGTTGCCGGAAATCCCTTTGTTTTCTCCTAAAATCACATATTTAAACCGCTTATCCTGTTCAGCAAACTTTTTTAAAACCCGTTCTGCGCTCTCTCCTCTGGGACTTCCGTCCGCTACACAGACCTCCCAATTCGAATACGTCTGATCTTTAATCGACTGGAGCATTTCTTTTAAATAGCGCTCCGGCGTTTTGTAGGCCGGAATCACAATAGAAAGCTTGGGCCGGTAGTCAAATCCTTCTTTTCTCTGGCTCTCCAGTTCCTCTTCCCCCGGCTTTGTAAGCTGATACCATTCTCCATAGTCATAATCGTTATCAATTCCCTGCAGCTTGTGACGGGATTTGAGAATCAGCGCCTTTAAACCGTTCTCCTTCCAAAAATCCACAGCCACATGTACGGTTTCCATATTTATCAGGTCTTTGATTTTCTGACGTCTTTTATAGGCCACGCTGGAACGGCGGGTAATCAGCTCTTCGTTATATTTAATCCGTGCTTTCCGGCCTCCGCAGCGGATCACCAAGTAATAGTCCCGGCCTCTTTGATATTCAAATTGAATATCAAAGCCAAAATCCCGGTCAATAACTTTTTTAAAATAAATCTGGCTTACATCATCCCGTCTGGTAGAAACATACTTAAACTTTACCGGTTTTTTAGAACCATCCTCTACAGAAAATTCCGCCTTTTCCTCCGGTGTTTTTCCAATGGCCCACCCGTTTAAAGTTATGGATTTCTCCCGAATCCGTACCACGTCCACGTTATATCTCATATTGCTGTCTCCCTGCTTCTTTGCTTTCCTCATGGGAGTCAAAGTTAATCCTCTCGTCCTCAATTACCAGGGGACGGTGCATAACTCTCTGGTTAATGCTTAAAATGTATTCTCCTACCAAACCGATAAAGAAAATTTGCACAGAGCCCAGCACACACATCCCGATAAGCATCGGAGCCATACCGGCCGGAAAGCGATCCCACCAGATCAGTTTCATAATCAGGTATATCAAAGCCACCAGAATACTGAGAAAAGAACATATGCTCCCGAAAATGGTGGCCATTCTAAGACCGGTTTTGGTGTAAGAAGTAATGCTCAGCATGGCCGCGTCAAAAAGGCTGAAAAAGTTATTTTTCGTGTACCCGGCCCGGCGTTTAGGCTGCTCATAGGGGATTTCCTTTCGCTTATATCCCAGTTCCGCCACAATTCCCCGGAGGAAGGGAGTGGGATCATTTAGGTTTCGAAGTACCTCGATAAAATCCCTGTCATAGAGTCCGGAACCGGTAAAGTGCTCGATCTGCTCCACATCGGAGAATTTCTTTATCATTTTGTAATAGCAGCTCCTGAGCCAGTACATTATCGGGTTTTCCCGGCTGCTGGTTTTAATTCCTATGACGATTTTATAGCCCTCCTCCCAGGCGCGGACATATTGCGGGATCAGCTCCACCGGATCCTGAAAGTCCGCCACCATCTCAATCACACAATCTCCCGTAACCTGCAGCATCCCATAGTAAGGAGAATTAAACTGGCCGAAATTCTTGGCATTAAATATGGCCTTGATCCTGGGATTCTGCCGGCAGAGTTCTCTTATAAGAGGTCTGGTATTATCCTGGGAGTCGTTATCAATAAAAATAAGCTCGTAATCATATTCCGGCAAATCTTTTTCCAGGGTAGCCACCACTGCCTGGCTGATGGGAACTACATTTTCCTCTTCATTATAACATGGAATCAATACGCTGATTTTTTTCATTCCTGAATCTTCTCTTCTTTCCTCATGGTTTCTTTTATTCCCTGGGCAAAGGAATACTGCTCCTTCCATCTGCCTCCGGTCAGTGATTTCAATCTGGAAATATCCGGACAGACAGACAGCGCTCCCTCCTTGGCCTGGACAAAGGCGCCATACTCCAGTATCCCCTTTCCCCCGGCTATCTGGTGGACCTCTTCTACAAATTGCCTTAATACCCGCGTATCTTCGCTGGCAATATTAACCGCCAAGCCAGACGCAAAGCTTTCTCCCTGATTTCGTCCCTCTTCCCGTAGAACAGCATCCTCCCCGCAATGGTGCAGATGATAAACTGCCTGGACAGCGTCCTGAATATACATAAAATTCCACCGATGCCTGCAGGCGCTTAAGGAAACCCTTCCTCCCTTAGGAAGCTCCCGAACCAAAGTGGAAATGATGGACCAGGGATGATCTCCAGGGCCATAGACGCTAAAAAAGCGCAGATGATAATAGGTCATGCCATATTCCCTGCAAAGGGAGAGGGCAGTCTGATAAAACTTTAGTTTAGCCTTTCCGTATTCGTTTACCGGATTGCAGGCCATGTCCTCCCGCATAATGCCGTCCTCTGTAATGCCGTATTCTACCCGGGAACCGGCATCCATAAACACCCGGCAGTTCAGGCCTTTTGCTGCTTTTACACAGTTGACAGAGCCTTCTATGTTGCGCTTTTGAACCTCCGGTGAGTCAATCTCTTCCCGGTTTACTCCCCCCCAGGCCAAGTGAAAAAATGCGTCTGCCTGTCCAATCTGTTCCACACAGTCTAAAATATTATCAAGCCCGCAGGACACCGTTACCAGGTTTTTATGTTTTGGAAGACATTTTCGATTAGGGGAATCCGGGCGTATCAGGGCATAAACTTCCGCTCCTTTATCCAGATAAAGGGCCGCCAGATTTCTGCCTATAAATCCTGTGGCTCCGGTAATTACGATTCTCTCCATATTCGGCCTGCTCCTTTTTGCAAAATCCCGGCACATGGTCAGGATGTCAAGTCATCTCTTCTATGTCGCTGCTTCTAAGCGTAAAAATCCTGGTTTTTTCCCCTCCCGGGCCTTTTTCATATTTTTCCCGGATAATCCCGGCAATTTCATCGGTATAGCCGGGAGCCACAATCAGAATGGCGTCCACCGGCTCTTTTAAAAAGTGTTGCGGATCTACTATTAAAATATGGGACGCAGGAGCAAACCGGCCCTGTTTAAAGGGTGCGGAATCCATGATATACTGTACCTTATCCCCTAGTCCGGTAGTTGCCGCCAAAGTAAACCCCTGATGGCTGGCCCCCCAAATGGCAAGGGTCTTTCCCTCCTTATACAGGCTGTTCACCAACTGATTCACCTGTTTGTTAATAGACTGACGGCTGGATAAAAGCCCGGTAATATCAATTTCTTCAGATCGCTCCCAGGCAGGCTTATCTGTCATTGCCTTCTTTCTCACTATAACGGACAGCGTATCCCGATTTACCATTTCTTCTTCCACAACCCGGAAACCGTTATGTTCCATCAGACTTCTTAAGGTCTCAAATGTATAATAGGCCAGATGATCCCGAATCAGTTCATAGTACCCGTTGTGCTCCAGTATATATTCCAGACTGGGCACAGTCACCAGGCCTACTCCGTCTTCTGTCAGATTATTCCAAAGGCAGCGAAGCATTTTACCCGGCTCCGGCTGATGCTCTAAAAAATTAAAAGAGAGAAATCCATGGTAAGGAGGCCCAGCCTTCCCGTCCGGGCTTTCCAGTATTGTGTCTTCTGTTTCCGTAAACTGACGCCACACCGTAAGCCCGGAATTTTTTGCGATTTCCACCAAATCCGCCTTGTGCTCAATGCCAAAGGCCTGAACCGGGAATTCCCTGAGAACAGACAAAAATTCGCCTCTGCCGCAGCCGGCTTCTATTATCTTCCTGCCTTCCAGACAGTAATCCTCAACGAAATGCCTGTACTGGCGTCTGCGAAGCTCTACCATAGTGGTGGTAAATCCGCCGGAGCGGATTACATCCCGGTAATATTCAACCGGCTGACAGTCAAACTGAACCAGACCGCAGCAAGGGCACTGATGAAGATTTAGGGTAATGCCTCGATCCTGTTTTATCTGGGTGCTGTCAGGTATATTCTGAGCGGATGCCGGCATCTCATCCAGAGTAAGCAGCGGCTTTTCATCAAGCCTGCTTTTACAGGCAAGGCAGTAATTTGATCTGATATCTGTATTCATATTTTCTTTTCCTCTTCCCGGCACAAGGCCTTAAAGCCTTCTTTAAAAGGAATCTCCGGTGCAAAACCGGTTATATCCCGCAGCTTTTTTGTAGACGGAATCAGATTGATCTGGCCTTCGGCATTGGGAGGGCGCTTTCCGTAAAGGAACGTCCCCTTTTTCCCGCATAGCCGATACATCTCTTCTACATATTCGCGGAGAATCCGGGTTTCCTCTTCAGAAGCCGCAATATTATAAATACCATTTCCGACCGCGCTTAAGCCAATCCTTCCCGGAACCTCTAAAAGCTTATACAGAGCCCGGATACAGTCATCTCTGTGGAGAAAATTCCATTTCTGCGTACAATCTCCTAATTCTATAACGCTTCCGGCCAAAAATGTTTTCCGACAGGTTTCCACCAAAGACCAAGGATGATCTCCCGGTCCGTAAACGCTGAAAATCCTTGTGTGAACATAGTCAACAGGAAGCTCTGTTCCGGAAAGAGCAGCCAGTCCGTCCAGATATTCACCGGCCCTTTGATAAAACGCCGCCTTGGCTTTGCCATATTCTGAAACCGGGCGGCACGGATCTGTTTCCGACATCAGGGTATCCCGGATCCCATACTCAGCCTGGGAACCACTGAAAAGGAACCGGCGGCATCCCAAGGACAGCGCTCCTTTTAAAGCGCACATGGAATCCTTAACATTTTTCTGCTGGATATCCTGCTGAGTCCGATTATCGCTTCCGGCTCCGTCCCAGCCAAAGTGAATCCACCCCTGGCAATTTTCCCCTATCCTGTCTCCAATGCTTTCCAAATCCTCTAATTTCATATAAACCGGCACAATTTGGCGGCCGAAAGTTTCTAAAAGCGCCTGAATTCTCTCCGAGTTCCGGGAATGGGGACGAACTACGGCAAATATCCGATGGCCTTTTCTTAAACAATATTCTGTCATAGGCCAGCCTAAAAAGCTGGTAGCCCCAGTTATAACCAAGTTCAACGGTTCATCTCCCTCCTTGATACTGCCAGAATCTTTATCCTCTAATTCTGGGAATGATCATATTTTGATCCATTTCTTCATCCGGCAGGAAAGGAGATAAATCTTCAAGAGGCGGGGAAACCATGGTTCCGTCCGGCAGTCTTTTAGCCGCCGATTTAGGTTCAAAGTTCTGATCCATACTGACAAAGATTTCGCAAATCGCCGGCCCTTCCATGGCCAGGGTTTTTTCAATCGCTTCCCCCAGCTGGCTGTTATGGCAGGCTTTTACATAGGGATAGCCGTAAGCCCAAGCCAGCTTTTCCATATCCGGAAAGCTTAGATCATGGCTGTCCACACCGATTCCCACCAAAGGCTCCCCAAAGAAATTTTTCTGCGTTTGGCGGATGGAATGATAACCTCCGTTGTTAATCAAAAACAGCTTAATCGGCATTTGATGGTGAATAATGGTCTGCAGCTCCTGAAGATTCATCTGTATACTGCCATCCCCGGTAAGGAGGATAATATCCTGACTGTGATCTGCCATACAGGCTCCGATTGCGGCAGGCAGATCATAGCCCATGGATGCAATGGCCGAGTTGGTAATAAAACGCTGGCCTTTTTTAATGATATATCCATGGCCTCCCGCTACACAGGCGGAGCCATTGCCTACCACAGTAATCTGATTTTCCTTTAACCGGCCGCTCAGCTCTTTTACGAGAGCGTACACATTGGCAGGCTCATCATCGCCATGAGCCATATGCCGGGGCAGGATTACCGGATATTTCTCCTTCCACATCCGGCAGGTCTGCCTCCAGTCCATACCAGGCAGGCCTTCTCCACCGCCAAATATCGGATTAGGAAGGTTTTCCGCTTCCTGTTCTCTCTCTAAGTAATCCGCCATTTCCTTCAGCAGCTTTCCGGCATCTGCATGTATCCGCATATCTGCATGTATGGAGGGCTTTTTTAATTCCTCTGCATCTATATCATTCACTATCACATAGGCTTCTCTGGCCCAGGTTTCATAATTGTAGCCCACCTGACGGATGCTTAAGCGGCTTCCTACAGAAAATACCAAATCGCTGTTTTGAATAGCAAAATTACCCGGCCGGTCTCCCATGCCTCCGGCCCTTCCGGTATACAAAGGGTGACTGTCATAAATAGCGTCCTGACTGTTCCATCCGGTTACCACGGGAATCCCCAGCCTGTCCGCCACTTCCATAAATATTTCATGAGCTCCGGCAATCCTGATGCCGTTTCCCACGTTAAACACCGGGCGTTTGGATCTCCGGATTTTTTCCACAATGGCCTTTACCGTATCCTGACAAACTTCGGGCACAGGCTCCGGGCGTACCTCTCCTTGTCCCTTTTGATCCTCTAAAATCTCATGGGGATTTTTTCCTTTTAAACTCCAGCCGGTTCCCCCCGCCTCATAGTCTTCGACGTTAAAGCCTGCCAGCTCTCCGATTTCCACAAAAGCTCCCTGGATATTTAAAGGAATATCCAGCCAGCAGGGGCCCGGCCGCCCGGTCCGGGCCAAATACAATGCCTTTTCCAGGCAGAATCGAATTCGCATAGGATCTATAACCATTTCGCAATATTTTGTCATGCAGGCAACCGCCTTACAAATATCAAACTCCTGATCGCCCATGGCCCGGATACCCGTACCGGACCAGCGGGCAGTAGTATCATATCGAACTTGTCCTGAAAGAACCAGCATGGGAATCGAATCCAGCCATCCGCCTGCCACTCCGGTGATAGCGTTGGTACCTCCCGGTCCGGTGGTAACGCACACGGCGGCAATCCGGTTATGGATCCTGGCATAGCTCTCTGCAGCCATGGCGCATGCCTGCTCATGGTGATTGTACAGGCAGTTTAACCCGTCCCGATGTCCCAGCGCATCATTCAAATGCATGGCCCCTCCCCCGGTTACCGTAAACACCTGGCTGATACCGGCCTCCACCAGCTTTTCCGCAATATAATCCGATACCTTGACTCTCATGCCCGTTCCTCCCTCTGTCCAGTTTCTTTTTTATACCACCCCAGTATAGCATACTTTCCTGAAAATTCCTAATAAACTTTTTCTTACAAGATTGAAAGGAGGCTGTTTTTTACCAGTCTACTACTGAATCAACAATCTGCTGCTGTTCTGAACTGGTGCGCCGCAAATAAATCCTAGTAGTTTCAATACTCTCATGTCCCATTAAATCAGCCAGCAGGGCAATATCAGAAAACCGTTCCAGAAAGTTTTTAGCAAATCTGTGCCGGAAAGAATGAGGGTATACCACTTCTGCCGGGATATCGTAGCGTATGGCCAGCCTTTTTAATTGGCTTGCAATTCCTCTGGTGGTAATCCGATCCCCTGAACGATTTAAAAAAAGGAATCCGCTTTCGATTCCTTTCTCCTGCATCCACTGCTCCGCTTCCTTCCGTAAAGCGGCCGGAATATAAATCCGTCTTACTTTCCCCCCTTTTGAATAAAGATCCAAGTATCCAATCTGTACATGTTCTGCTTTAATCTGCACCAATTCGCTAACCCTGGCCCCCGTAGCCGCCATAAAGCGAATTGTAAAATACCAAAACATTTCCCCATCCCTTTTTAAACATTCTTTAAAATAAGTGTAGTCTGCCTCACTGATTACATTTTCTAAAAACGTTCTTTGCTGAATCTTAACAGATGTAACCGCCCATTGCTTCTTTCCCACAAATTCTAAATAGCAATTTAGTGCCCGAATTCTTAAATTAACCGTCTTAGGTTTATAGTTCTCCAAAAGAAACAGCTTATATTTTTGGAGATACCCCTTGGTAATCTTAGAATATCGGGCATCATACTGCTTTACTGCATAGGAATAAGCTTTTACCGTGTTTTCCGACAGATTTCTTTTCTTTAGAAACACCTCAAATTCTTCCATCCTCTCTATCATTTGTTGTCTCCTTCCATTATTGCCAGTAACCTACACTATCGCTACCCTATAAACATACGCTATAATCACACCGTAATGCAACGATGGATTTTCGGCCACGATACCACAGGCGGAAGACAAACCGCCGACCACACAAAAAAAAGGAGAGAATATTTATTTATGAAAAACACAACAAAAATTATGGCTGTATTATCCGCTGCGGCAGTGATGTCCGCAGTAACCCCTTCCCTGATAAATGGTCCTGCAACCGCTTTGGCTGCTTCTGCCGGATGGGTGGAAGAGGACGGAATCCTCCGTTATTATGATTCCGATGGCTACTATGTAACCGACACCTGGAAGAAGCGCGGCAGCGACTGGTACTATTTAAATGACGAAGGCGAGATTGCTACTAATGAGATGATCGAAGAATACTATGTAGATGAAACCGGAAAAAAAGTATCTAACCAGTGGGTTTCCGTTGACAATGAAGACATGTTTGATACTCCTGACGCTCAGGAAAAGCTTTGGTACTATTTTGGCAAAGACGGCCAGTCTGTCCGCTCTAAGTGGCAGTCCATCAATGACAACTGGTACTACTTTAATGAGGACGGCATTATGCTGACCGGCCGGCAGACCATTGACGATTCTGTCTACTATTTAGGTGATGACGGCGCCCGCCGTACCGGATGGATCCAGCTTGCAGACGAGTCTGAAGGGCCCACCGATGAGTCTTCCTGGTATTATTTTGAAAAGAATGGAAAAATGGTGGTCAATGAACTGGACAAAAAAATCGGCGGCCAATATTACACCTTTGTAGACGGCATTATGCAGACCGGATGGTATAAGCTTCCCGCAGATCCTACCGCCACTCCTGCCAATGCTGACAGCGCCGAAAAGCCTGTTTCTATTGCCGGCTATCAGTATTATGAGGAAGACGGTAAGCGGGCTTCCGGATGGTATGAAATCTATGGCGTAGAAGGAATCAATGATAATAGCGACACCCATCGTTTCTATTTTAAAAAGGGAGTTCCTACCGCTGCCCAGACCGGCGTGCAAATCTTTACCATTGACTCTAAGCAGTATGCATTTAACACCAAAGGTGAAATGCAGACTGGTAAGCAGGTAATTACCACAGAGGACGGTCAGACTGCCAACGCCTACTTTGCTCAGGATGGCGTAATGAAAACCGGCAAGCAAGCCATTAATGATGAGGAATCCGGCGTTACAGAATATTGGTACTTCCACACCGATGGAGCCAAGAAGGGCCACGGATTCACCGGTATCCAGGATAACCGTCTGTATATTGAGGGAAGACGCCAGGATGCAGATGCAGATCTCCGCTATGCTCCTGTAGAGTTTGACGGAAAGCAGTATCTGGTAAATGCAAACGGCATGGTTCAGCGTGCTTCTGCCTCTTCCAAATCCTCTCAAAAGCCGGATTTAGGCGATGGCTTTAAAGATATAAAAGATTCTAATGATACTGTCTGGGTAGTAGATACCCAGGGCGTAATTCAGTAACCCCAAATTTTCTCAGGGACAGTACGTTCCCACTGTCCTCAAAAGCGAAAATCCTCTTGCGATTGCAAATCATCCGTTGTATGTAAAAAATCCGTTCATTCAAAAAGCTGTCTTTTCTGTCAGAGAAGTCAGCTTTTTTGATTTTTTTGTCATGTTTTCTAATTTTTTGCGTTATATATAAGTTAGAGTAAAATGACAAATGCGTCAGAGGGAGGAACTCATGAGAGAATTAGCGGTCTATTACTGCACCAAATGCGGTTATTATGCTTACTATCAGCTTTCCCGAAACGCAGTTTGTCCCAAATGCGATTTCAAAATGGAACATTTGCCTATGCGCTATCAGGATTTTATGGATTTAAGCTGTGAAGAACGAGACGCGCTTTTAACCCATCAGCTTTTACTCCACGCTCCTACACTAACCGCCCGGCTGACAGCTCCCCATAAAGCCGCTAATCACCGGGAAACCATTGCCCGGCTTACCTGCCGTATCCAAGAGCTGGAAGAAGAAAATAAAGCTTTGAAATCTACCGTAGAGTGGATGCATCAAACGATCTGGGATATGGTAAAGAAACAGCGAAATCCGGATCCATAAGAAAATGACGCAAGGCAATCCTGCCCGGCGTCATTTTCCTATTCCTTCAGTTCTTTGCTTTCTTCATCTTTTTAACTGGCCTTTTACAGAATTTGTTATATACCGTTCCACCATGCGGTTTAATGTAGTCTTTAGCTGAGTGATAACGGACAGGAGCATCTCATTATCCTCTTTTAGCCTCCGGTTCTCTCGCTCCAGCATCAGCACCCTATCTTGTTCACTCATACTGCACAACCTCCTTTTCTATGCTGTTAATATAAAACTTTCTTTTATTTTTGAAAAGTAAAAATCACCGCGCTATTCGACATATCTGCCTGTATTCTTTTGCCATTCTGTTCATACTCCTTCCTTATTCAGCTCATGCTTCCCCCTATATGCCAAATATGGTATGTTTTTTTTAATTCATATACCAAATCGTGTATACAAATTTTCCCCGTTTTTGCAAAAATTGTCGGTCAGAAAAATTTTAGTTTTTCTCTACCATAAGTGGATAATATTCTATTTTTGTCGAAAAAGGTCTAATTTCATCCATTCCGCTAACTTTTCTTCTATTTTTAGTACAATAGAAAAAAATGAAAGGAGCAGCTATTATGATCCCCAATCCCCCTGTTGCGATTATCCGATCTCTAGGAATTTCCGCCACTCATCTGGGCTATTACTATTTGAATACTGCCATTCTTCTGGTTTTGGAAGATGAAAACCGGCTTTTAATGATTTCTAAGCTTCTCTATCCCCTGGTAGCTGAGCTTCATAGCACGACCCCTACCTGCATTGAGCGCAATATCCGAACCGTCATTTCTCTGTGCTGGAATCGTGGGGACAGAGAGCGCCTCTTTCAGATTGCCGGATGCCGTATCCAGGTCAAGCCGACTAACGGAGAATTTATCGACATTCTCTCTTGCTATGTAAAGAAGCAATGTCCTTTTGACACCTGGATGAAAAACGGGCAGCTTCGGGAAATGCTTATCATACCGGACAATTTAGGGCGGGGCCGCAAACTGCCGGAGCCTCCATAGCGAATATTTAGCCTTCGGGGTACCGGTATTTCACTCTACCGGCCCAGATCCTCTCTCTTATTGGACGGTCCTGCTTTCCTCCTGTCCTCTCCGCATGCATTCCAGAAGCATCTCTATCATTTCCCGAGGGTATAGAGGCAGATGAATCTTTATCCTCAAGGTTCTCTCCAAATAGTCCTTTCCTCCGTACAGCAAAAACGCGTCCCTTACAGTCCTCAGATTTTTCTCTAAATTATGTACAGTTTCCCCTCGCGCCTGGGCAATCGGAGTGTAGATATGCTTTCGGATATGAACCAGTCTCCCTTCATCCTCCCCGGCCATTTCTAAACATGCAATCAAAACACTATACCCCTTATAGCTCTTTAAAAGTGGAAAGTTATTTAATATCTCTTCCGCTGATTTCATACCATTCCCCCATTTCATTTCGTGTTTATAAGTATACGGGAAAACGGGGACTATAGCAAAAAAAAGACTTTTTTAGCCAAAATTCAACTTTTTTAGCACTTTATTAGACTTTCCCGGACGGAAAATCCAGCTACATTTATAAACGTAACCAAGAAAAAAGCATGACAAGGCAACCGACAAAGAAACTTTGCTGAAGTAAGTCCGGCTATTCCAGCCTCTCCTCCAGTCCTTCAAATTCCTGAGTATCAAAAAATTCTTTTAGAGAAATTTCCAATCCGCCGCAAATCTTGGATATGGTAAATAAACCCGGATTTTTTGTAGAACCATCCATAATATGCATCAATGTTGTCAGCGGAACTGCGGCTTTATAAGACAGCTCATAATACGAAAGATTCTTTTCCTGGCACAAAAACGCAATCCTCTTTGCCAGTATTTTTTGTTCTTCCATTGTCTTCCCCCTTTATGCCGAATATTTCATTATTTAATAGTTTATACAAAAACAAAACCCAATTACTACCAAATACGGTAATAAACAGCAAAAAAGTACCTTTTTCGACATCTTTTTATTACAGTATCATTAACGTACAAGAATTTGGAATGTTGCAAGATTTTACAGAACCTCATACGGATAAAACTATTGATTTTCAGAATTTACAGATAGTAAAAAACGTAATTATCCTTTAAGAAAACTCCCCACAGCCATAGGATACGTTCTGCCACTCCTCCTTTGTCTCAGAGAATCCTCAAAGTTTCATGGGAAGCCCTCTTTCCGTCAGCCGGTTATCCTTCTCTCATCAGACAGATCGTCTTTTCTCTCAGGATATTTTCATACACTCAGCCAACGCTTCTATCAGTTCTCTCGGAAATATTCTGATGTCAATTTTTCTCTTTAAGCATGCTTCTAAATATTCCCTCCCCCCATTCATTAAAAATGCCTGCCGGAACGTCCTCAGATTCTTTTCCAGCGTATGCACGCTTTCCCCTCTAAATTCCGCCACCGGTAAATACACCCGTTCCCGGATTCTTACAAGGCGTTCCTCATCTTCAGCCACTAGTTCCATACACAGGATCATGTCTTCATATCCTCTGTAGCTCTTTAAAAACGGAACCCGGCTTAAGACTTCTTTTGCGCTCCTCATAATGCTTCCCTCCAACTATCAAATTTTCCTTAAAATATAGGTATTGGGGTTTTAATATCTATATTTTATAATATTATATATTAAGGTTTTTGGTATTGCAATCCATTTCTCGAGAGACTTTTTCATCCAATTTACAAATAATTTTCCTCTCGGGGTAAAAAATAAGGCTGGAATCCGATTATAGATTCACAGCCTCTTTCAAAAGTTTCAATAGCCGGCTATCCGTAAAATGCCATTAAATCAAAAGCGGTCTCTAATTCGCTGGCAATGGTTTCCTCCAGATTCAGGGCTCCCCTCTCCCTGCTGTCTTCAATGTTCTTTACCAATCTCTCCTCCACTTCTTTTGCTATTTTATTTAAGTGATTTTCTTTCGCATCTTCCAGAATTTTTTTCCTTTTCCCTGACGAAAGCTCCCTTGTTTCATAGTGGGCTAATAGCGCGTCACTCATCTCTGTATCAAGGATGCCGTCAAGAAACGCCAGCGGTATCCCTATCAAAATAATAAAAATATAATCCAGCAGCCCGCAGCCGTCTATATCCGGCAGTTCCAATTGGTTCAGTGCATCTGAATCGTAATGCTCCATAATCCGCTTCCACTTTTTCTCATCCAGCCGGTAGGATTTTTCATCCAGCTTATTATGATAAATTCCCTCCAGAGCTTCATTGGTTGTCCGCTGGATTCGCTGCCTGCAGCATCCTACAGTATTTTTAAATCCCTCCCTTACCAGGCTTTTGATTGTTTTCTTATCAATAGATTGATTTTTTAATCTGTTCTTAACCGTAATGCAGTTTCTCTGCCCCGGGAAAGTTACATTATCATCCGCCCAAGTCTCTAAAATTCTCAATTCTCTCTTATAATAAATCTGGCCAATCTCTTTGGCTAAATAAGCGGCAAACTGTTCCAGTTCTTTCTCTATTTGCTCCTTTAACCTGGCGATCACCTCGCTTTTCATTTCCTCTGCCTGCATATCTTGTTTTGCAGCCTCTGCCAGCCCTCTGGATACTGTAAGAGAAGGATTCACGGCCATTTCAACCCGAATCTCCCCGGAACCATATACCCGTCTTGCTTCTTCTTTGCAAATCTCCTTGATAAACTGCATTTTACTTGCCCCGCCGGTTAAGACAACAGCCTGACATTTACAGCCTAGACCTTTCATATCCTGTAAAATAGTCCGGATAATCCCCCGGCAATGCCCGGCCCAGGTGTCGCTTTTTCCGCTTCCTCTTAAGCTGAATGTCCGGCCTGTATATGGGCTTCTTCCTGCTCCAAAACTTCCTACCACTGCGTCCATAAATTCATCATCTACATTTACCGGGATCACTGCAGCCGTTGCATTGACCCGTTTCTTTGTATGGGGGTTAATCGTCTTTACAGGGTTTCCGTCTTTATCCAGGCAAAAAATCTGGATTACTGTACTGCTGGTAGGAATTTCGTTATAAAACCGTTCTTTTCTCTCCCGAAAATCGAATTGGTAAAGGGCTTTTTGTTGTAATGTAAGAAAGCCCATATGATATCCTTCTTTTTCAAGGATTTCTTTTATCATCTCATTCTCAATTTCTGATGCTCCCAGCCGCCAGCTTCTCTCCAATGCCTTTTCCCCAGTTTTCAGCCAAGTGGCATCTGCTGTTGAGGATCCAAAATCTAATACCAAAACCCCTTGGTTTATTGACAGATTCCCATTCTGCATTGCATGGATGCAGGCCGCTCTGGATTCGGGAAGGATGACTACTTTGATTTTAGGGATATACTTTCTTACTGCATCCTCAATCATAGCCGCATATTGGAACTTTGCAGACAGCCATTCCTCCTCTGACGACGGGCAGCCCACAAACAGCAACACTTTTGCCCGCTTGCTTATTCCTCCATTCCTCTCTGCTGCCATACACATTAATTTTCCCAAAAAGTCTTTCATCAAGTCCTTTTTGGTTCTTCCCCATAAAATATCGTCAAAATGCTTAGGACTGTCCTTAAAATAATAGATGGTATCCTCTTTTCCCGCTGCCTGCCTTCCGATTTTTATCTCATTTCCCTCATACCGGATAGCAGTTGGAATCGTATAGGCCTCATCGTCAAATACCCAATCCTTAATTGTTCTGTCTGCTTTTAGCTGAGCCATAGAGCATTGCCCATGGCCAAAATCCAGAGCAAGGATTATCACATCCTCCGCAAATCTGCACTGCTTCTCATCCCAATATTCAGAAATATCAAATCCGTTCCATAAACTCATTTTTTCATCCCCTAAATTTGTAATTCCGCCTTTAACCTTTTCAATAATTCCTCAAAAATATGGCCCAATTTATCTGCAATGTCAAAATATTCTACGATTCTTCTTCCCTCATCTGCTTCCGGCCCTTTCAGTGCTTCCGGTCCTAGTTTTTTCAGATAGGATTGAACCTCGTTATCCACCAAGCGGTGATGAATCTCTTCACGGATTCTGCGTTTTTCCCGCTTTTCCTTCTCTTCTTCTAAGTTTTGAAGGTTTATTTTTTTAATCCGTTCCAGATTGGAAATGTCCATAATGAAGCCTTGGGAAGTCAAAAGTTCTCTATAACTCTCCATATTATAGGGAAGGGATTCTTTTATTTTCATCGCTTCGCCCAGCCGCTTCAGTTCATACTCTAAATACTGCAGGCTCCCTCCCCATAGAATCTGTTCCATAATCTCCAAAGTTGTAGCCGATGGAAGTTCATTTTTCCACAAACCGATGTATTGCTCCATGCACCGCATAACGCCGCCCTCGGAGAAAAATCTTTGTCTGTAAAACTCATTTTTTTTCGGTTCACATTGCAAATAATCATTGTATAGTGATAAACATTCCTTTAATAGCTTCTCCGTATTAAAATTTTCTCTTTCTTTCCATTTTTCTTCATCCTGCGCCTTTTTTTGCTCCATTTTCCTGTCGTTTTCTATCATACGACGCATCAATTTATCAAGTTCGCAGCTCCCGCTTCCGGAATATTCCCAGAACATCTGTCCCGCCCTTTTCATGTCCCTTCTGTTTTCCCAGGGATATTCTTTGTTTATCGATAAATAGCTTTGTACCACTTTATTCAGATCCATCGATTCCCTCCTATCCGATATCCGATATGATTTTTCTCTGATACGTCTCATCTGTTACCTTAGCATTGCTGATAATTTCCCCATTTGTTTTTAAGAAAAACCAGCAGCCGTTTTCCAGCCAGGTTTCCAAAACCTTTATGTTCTTATCCTTCTCATGATTTAAATGCGCGTCATAATACAGGGCGTCCTCTTCCAGATAATCCGTAAAAATTTCTTCATCTTTTACAGCTAAAAATCCTTTTTTTCCGTCTGCCGCGAAGCTGGTAATTCCCCGGCATTGGTTCACTGTCCATATCTTCCTTGGGCGGGTTTTCTTTTTTATGTCTGTTTCCTCATACAGAGCCAATCCAATACTTCCCTCGCCTACGTACTCCAGCCTCTGGCCTCTATTGATGCTGACGCAGGGAAGAACCCTCAAAACCACTCCGCTTCCGGTAACCAAAATATCCCGTGATTGCCCTCTTTTCAGACAGAGCTCCCCCTGCTTATCCATGGTTCCCTCTTGCAGAAGACAAATGGTAACCGTTTCGGCATTACTCCCTTCTGCCAAACACAGCGTTTTTCTGCTAATTACCGACTCTCTGTATGCTTTTTTTCCGCTATTGCAGAGCAGGGCATATTCTACTTCTCTCTCTAGGGAATCAACCTTTATTATCTCATTGGCCGGCGGCAATGCAAGAGGCCGGTATGCTTCCGGCAGCCCCATGGGGCTATCCTCATCCTTCTTTTTCTCTTCTATTACCGGAGGTTTTTCCTCTGCCTCTTTCTCTTCTTTACACCGCATCAGCCCGGCTACTGTGTCCTCGTCCAGATACAGCTTTAACTTTTTAATCAGCTTGCTGTAAGCGCTGTCTTTCGCTGCGGCCGGGTCTACATAATTTTTATCCGCCTCATAAGACACATAAATTCTGCTGCTGTCAGCGCTTATGTGGACCTCCTTATTTCCTGTATTTACATCCCCTTTTTCCGGCGCCCGGAACCTAGGCCGATCCCAGCTTTGCAGTTCGTCGCACAAGCGCAGCAGAAATGCTATTGGCAGAGCCTTATAGGGCTCTTTCTCTTTCAGGTAAATTCGGAACTGTTCTAATTGTATTCCACTGCGAATCGCATCATCCGGGATCCAAATTTCTTTATCGATATTATGTAAAGCAATAGCTCCCAGGATGATATTCATCAGAGGTTCTGTCTTTTCCATCTCGCTGTTGACTGTCTCTATCTGTTTCATCATATGAGGATCCACGTTTCTATGCTTCTTCATCAGCGTCTCTAATTCCTGCCTATAAGCTGTCCATATTTTATCCAATATTAATGCGCTGCTGACGCCGTGATCCCGAAAGGCTTTTCTTCCTTTCGGCGCTGTTTTCTGGGCATAATCATAATATGCTTCCAGCACATTGTCGGCTTCTGCATCGCTATAGTAGTTTAAATTAGAATCATTTCCCGCTTGGCTTAATTTTGAAAATGTGTTGCTGTCCTCTAAATCACGGATCCTCTTTATCTGTTTTGTAAAAATCTCATTATCCCTTATAATCTGCTCTTCTTTTACAGATGTAATGCTATTTCTAAAACAAGGGGTAGCAGACAGAGGGCAGGAAAAAATATCGCTTAAGTTTTTACAAATCTCTGCCTCTGTCTCCGCTCCAACCACTGCCCCGGCATTTTCCAGCAAGTATCCAATATCATGAAATAGTGATGTTCCTGTCCATACCAGCAAAAATGTTTTATCTGGATTTTCCCTACCGTTCTTTTTTAAGTAAGCTGCTATTTCGTTTCTTATGGTCAGGTTATTTTCGTAGAGATACAATCCCAGCAGAAACACTCCCGCTGCATGAAATACATGGCTTCTATAATTAGGATAAAATTTCCGATCATATTCAAACTCCTGCAGCAGCTTTACCGGCGGAACCGGACCCAAAACCGGAAAGGCTCCCCAGACCTGCCGGATAAAGTCAACTGCGTCTGCCTCCCGCTCCGGTAAATTACCGCACAAAGCAGCTTCCATAAGCTTTTGAAGCCTTCCCTGAAACTCTCCAAAATATCCTAACAATTTTGATGTCTCTTTCCATTCCAGTAATGTGTCGTTTATTAACATTTTGTCAAATCCTCCTGTCTTTTGTACAATACAGTCGATTTTTTTATATATATTATATGTTTTATCAATATATAATTCAATATCTTATAGAATTTTCCATAGGCTGTTTTCCATTCCTGACGACTGCAAAGATAAAATCCGAAGGCTTTTAGGCATTTGTTGACACCTAAAAGCCTTCGGCTCACTCGTGAAAATCGCCTTCTCTTACAGCACAACCGCCGGTTCTCTTTCAGCCCCTATATTTTCTTTCTTCTTTAGTTCCCTCCGAACTGCCATAAAAATAATCGGGGATGCATCCAGAAACAGTGACAGCAAAAAGGCCAGCCAAGCCAGAAAAGAATGTGGACATGTCAGATAATATACTGCTCTTTCTATATTATTTAGATCTGTCAGAAGGCTCCTTTGCATCCATAAAATAGATTTATTTATTTTCTGTACAACCTTTTCTTTTGCAGACGGAAGTAACAAAAGACTTGCTTTCATATTCATATATTCCTGGTTCCACATCTGCCTCCACTGATTTTTTACCTCCTCCGACGGGTATGAGCAAACCATACTCTCCGTATTCAATATCGTCTTTCTTTCGGCTGTATCCATACAGTATTTCTGAACTGTTCGAATATCTCTCAGTTCATTTAAATGCTGTTTTAGCTTTAAATACTCCCTCATCTTTTCCGCATAAATCGTGTTATCTCCACCTTCCTCTAATCTTATGGAAAGAGCTGCATAAATCTCGTTTGCCAATCGCTCTGCTCCTTCTATATCTGGTTCCTCATTCCCCAGGAACACCAGAATTTGTGCAAATTTTGAGGAGATAGTTCCTTCCAGGCTTTGGGAATACACCAAAATACAGCTTTCCAAATGACGGACCTCCGGCAGAATATTGTCTAACCCATCAAATTCCGCTCTCAGTTGGCTGTTTTGTGTGTTTAACGTTTTTAATTTGTTGTTTTCTTCAGCTATCAGCTTTCCCAGCTCTTTATCTTGTGTTGTCCCGGCGCGTATCCGATATTTTTCTATAGACCAGTTTAAAATATTCTCTTTCGCATCATTTATCTCTCCTTCTACTTTATTTCTTTTTACCTCAATATCCTGCTTTTCCCGTTCCATTTCACTTATTTTATTGGCCATAACCACTAATAAATTTTCTGTGTCTCCAACTGGCTTCCCCTGTTCTAGATCTCTCCCTTTACAGATAATTTGAAGCATTTTTGCATCCTGGGCAAACCATTGTTCTAAAGCATCAAAATCCGGAAACTCCATGGTCTCTGTTGTTTCTGTCTCGCTATCTTCGGTAAACCCGCTTTGTAATTGGGAAATCTCTCCAATCATCATATCCAGCACCTGGGTAAAATCTTCTTCAGCCAGTTCCTTCAGGCTGGCAATATGATTTTGATAAGCCTCTGTCAAAAGTTCCTGATCATCTCTCATAAACACAGATGAGTAAACATGGTTACTGATATAAACAAATGAAAACCCGGCGGACCAAAGTACTGTTGCCATATACATGGCAATCAACAGTCTTCTTAGCATTTTCGTAGAAAGCTCAGAATACATCTTTGCAATCTTTTTATTCATCCATATCAGCAAAATCTGAATTGCAATTCCAATAAAAATTCCGACCAGATAATTTCCGTCAAAAAAGGTCTCGCACATACCCAGGGAGGTTGTAATCGCTGAAATAATTGCAAAAATCCCCCAGGAGGTTCTTGGTACCTTCCATTCATAATCCTTCTTTTTTTCTATCATTGTACTCATTTTATTCTTCATCCTCCTCATCTTCAAATAGAAGTTGAACCAGACTATGTTCTGCCTTTTCTCCGCCTGCTAAAAGCATGTCATATAAATCCGGTACTTTTGTTACGGTTTCTGTCAATTTTTTCAGCACTTCCATTACAGTTTTGACCAACAAGTGAAGGATTTCATCTGAATACCGGCGGATCAATCCCTCTTTTTTCAAGCAGGAGCTAAGTAAATAGTACATCATGTGATACATCATCACTAATATTATTAGTGTAATTACCGAAACCAGCAGTGCAATTGCCTCTGTTCCCCCATTCATCATTTCATAGAAATCCTGCATTGTAGCCTTTCTAAAAAACATGTAGAAAAATGCAGTCAAAAGAACGCTTATACAGCCTAAAATAAAATTATTTTCGACATTGATTTCCTCTTTTGGCCAAACCATATTCTGTAAGATTCCAATAAAGGCTTTGATGACAGATTTTGTATAAAATCATTCTTTTATTCATCTCCGCGATATATCATAATAATCTTGTAACTTTATTTTTAGGGAGGCCAGGCATGAGAAATCTTAACTATGGAAGTGATGTATCGAATTGTATTCTTAATATTAATCAAAACGTTCAAAATATTTTAAATCTTCTTGGCAGGGAACATACTCAGGAAGAGCTTGCCAATGAAATCCAAGCTACCCAGCCCATTATTTCTATGTATAAAAAGGGAAAAAGAGAAATAGATTTACGTTTTTTTGTATATTTAAATACAAAATTTGGATTCTCATTGGATCAGTTAATAAACTCTATTTTAACAGAGTCTGAAATCAGGATGCATCTGCAAGGTCATGGTTCGATCAATGTTCCGTTCTCTGAAGATCGCTCCAGGGAACTTATTGATATCCGAAAGTATACCGGCTTATATTTTGCCTATTACTTTTTTAACGGTGACACTGCATTTGACGGAAAAGCCGGCGACAACCTTCTTGACTATGGTCTTATTGATATTTATGAAGGCGATTCTCCTTCCCCATATAAGCTGGAAGCAAGGGCCATTATGGGAATCCATAATCCGGATAATCTTATGGAGATATACTTAAATATACATAAACTGGATTCCGAAAATCGTGAAAAATTTCTGCAGGACTTTTCCGTTACCGGGGCCAAGCATATTTACAGAGGAAACTTAAATTTGTCCCCTGAGTACAACAAGTATTTTTCCATTAACTTAGTCCGTGGACTTGATACTGCACTTATGCTGTTTCAGCGCCCCACCTTAAATGACAGAAACAACTATTTAGGCGGATTAGGAACGATTAATTCTGTATCAAGAAAGCGTTCTCTTCCCTGTGTGCAGTATATTGCTTTATCTAAAAACAGCCTGAACTCTGCTTCCTCCGAGGAAATAGCCTCCTATTTATATATGGGAAAGTCAAATCCCCTTCCATTTAATGCTCACGAAATTTATGTCTTTATTGATAAATTATACCGGGCAGTTAATTTAAACCCGGAACAATCTTCTGTTATTATTGAGCCCTACTTAACCCACACCATAAGTAATATTATTTCCGAACAATCTCTGCGATTTCACCAAATTGATGAAGAAGATCGGAAATTCTATGAATTAATAAAAACCTATCTGCCAAAAAAGGAGAAGCATCATGTCCACCACGAACAATGATTATCAAAGAATCATGGCTGTCGCAAAAAAGTTGAGCCTGCGGGAAGAGACCCTTATTCGAAATGCCGCCCTACTGGCAGAAAAATTTCACAAAAATGAACTAAGAAAGAATGGGGCTCCTTTCATTACTCATCCTTGGGCAACGGCCCGTATTCTAGCTGATATGGGGGCGGATGCAGAGTTAATTGCAGCAGCATTGCTGCATGATACATTGGAGCACGGAGGAGAAATCCAGGATTTAAAAAACTGTGCAGGCGATTCGGTTGCGGAGCTGGTAGCCGCGGTATCAATAAATAAGACACCTTATCGCTCAGATGGGTATCAGTTTACGTTTCATGACTCCCTTTCAGAGCTTATTAAAGAGGATTACCGGCCCCTTTATCTAAAACTTGCCGGCCGTATTCATAATCTTCATACTATTCACAAGTGCCCCCCAGCCGGCTCAGGCCCGAAAAATCAAAGAGACAGAAGAGCTGTATCTCCCTTTAGCCAAAGACACTCACAATGACCACCTGCACTCTCTCTTATTAGACGCTTGCTTTCATGCCAAAGAGGCATCCGTATACAAGGGAGTATCTGATGCTTACCACAATTTATTAAGCAGAAATAAAAATATTACAAAGCTTATAAAAAACTTGTTCTTTCAAGTTTTTTTACAACCGGATTCTCTGCCAAATTCTCAGAATCTGATCCAAAACAGCATAAAAGTATACAATTGCATATTTAAGCAAAGAGCCATATATGAAATTTATTCAGAGGTCAAACCATACCTCAATAAGGATAAACCCAAATATGAGCAGGCCATTACCAAATATACGGTTCCTCTATATGATATATTTTTAATTTTGGAGCAAAAATGTTTCGACGATCCTCTGTCCTTTTTCCTCAGCTTCTACAAACAGTACTTGAAAGAAGAATCCATTATTATAACGGATATTCTCACAAAAAAGACAGACGAGCCATTCATGCTCTTGCTGGAGGATCAGGCTTGTAATCAGTACCGGCTTTCCATTTTTAGCCGCGAATATTACGAACTCTACTTATATGGAAATAACCCTAAACGAAAGATCTATTTACCTTCCAAAGAAACTTTCGCGCCAGATTCTGTCAGCGATTGCAAAATCACCGTTTATACCAAAGATCACAAAGTTAAAAAAATTGCCAAAGGCGCAACTGTTCTGGATTTTGCTTTTGCTGTCCACGAAAATATCGGATTATGCGCCAAAACCGCATATGTGAACAATGTCGAGGTCTCCCTGAATACGGTTTTAAATGAATCCGACCAAATCAAGATTGTTACCCATTCTATCCAAGGAAGCGACATCCCCTGTGCAGAATTTATATGGTTTGAATACGTAAAAACGCCGCGTGCAGTGAACTGCCTGGTAAGGTGGTTTGAGCGGAACTATGGCTATGTGGGGGAATAGAGGGTATAGAAAGGATTATAAGAAAAATATCGATGCAAATAATTTGCATCCGCCCCTGTAGGAACAATGATTTTACAGGGGCGAAAGGCTCTTTTAAGTATACTTTTTTACAAACCACAGCACCGTATAATTGACTTTCTTATCGCGGAAGCGCATCCAACGGATAAAAAATATAACGGCAATGGCCAAGCAAATTATTGTACCTCCGGGAATAGAGTACCCTTCCGGAAATCCTATACGCAGCATAAAGTTAAGCAAAAAAGCCATTGTCAAATTTTTATACAAAATCTCTGCTGACGTATATCCGTGGATTCTTCCATAATCTTTTTCCTGTTGAATCACCCCATACATAATCTTAAAATATTTTTTGGAATCTAAAACTCCCTGTAACTCTTGCCTGTCAACTAAATGGCTTTTTTCTAATGCAGATTTTACAACTTCAGTATTGATAAACGTATAGTTCTTCCTATATATTTTTTCCATTATGCAGCTCCCCCATCTGGCAATTTCGGAAAGCACCACCCCTAGCACATATGAAATAATTACGAAAGCAGTCATAAAATATCCTTCAAAATTCGAAAGCATTTTTTGCTCATTTGGGCTCAATAAAAACAGACGTTCTGTAATTCCTAAAAGCACAAATACCGCCCCTGGAACCATGTACCCCAACAAATCGTATAACGTTACTTTTTCGAATACAGAACTCATCCCTGCTCCTCCAGTCCATTCGCTCTATAATTATTGCTTTTTTCATTCTTGTTAAAGCTTTGATCATTTCCCATTTGCCGCACCGCATCAATCCAATCATAGATATCCGACTTGTTGTATAATGGATTACCCTCTTCATCCAACAAGTTTTCCAGCGCATTGGCAAGCAATCCGTATTCGTTTTCCAAAGAAGTACTAAACACTCCCATGTCATCTGTATTGACCGAAACTGACAGTTGCTGACAGTCTGCATCAAATGGTTTGTTTCTAATAAGCTCTTTATTATAAAAATTTAAAATTGGATGCTTTGCATAATCTTTAAAATTTCCGATTAAATAGTTTGAGGAAGGATTCGTTTCTATACCAATCCCTCTCTTTGCTATTTTTTTCTGCATTTCTCTTTGAATCACCTTTACTCCCTGGATATAAAATGGCTTTACCTTCACTTCTATCCTTCTCTGCCCTGCCTGCCGGACATTTCTATCGAAGTGGTAGTAATAATTAATTAAAAATACTTCTGGTATATAGCGTACATTAAAGTTTTTCGGATAAATTTTATTCGGGTAAAATTCGGCTATAACTTTAGCCTCAAAATCGTCTTTGCAGAAATAGCCATGCTTATAAAGGGATGGATCATCGCCTCTTATTTTCCACGCAGTATAATACTGGAATATGTCATACTGATATCGATCATTTGCAAATCCCTGGGGGATTCCCAAATCCGTGTACCGTTTCCCGGCCGCCCTTAATATCTTCCTTATCACATTATAATCCATAAATTTTGCATATATTTCGTGAAAATAAAAACTATATTCTTTTTCAATATAGCTTTTTAAAATATCCATTCCTTTAATATTAAATTGAATTAATCGGTTATAAATCCATACAAGATTATCTAAATAATCTTGTTGAGCGATTAAAATCCGGTTTCCTTTTTTCTGATACCAGGATTCAACATCCATTCCTAATGCCATGGCATGTCCCAGGCGATCCCCGCAGTCCATGTTCAAGAAATTAACGGCCTCGTCAATTGCCCGCAGTCCGTCTGCCAAATCCAAAAATTCCTCGCCGACATGATAAGTGATTCTCAATTGAGGAATTGCGGCTTTTCCTATATGCTCCAGTTTTATATGGTTTCTCAGATATCGGAATGCACTGGCAAATACTTCAGGCCGGCAGCCCAGCTCATTTGAAGCTGCATCTATTCCCAAAATTCTTACCGCACACTGGGGATGCATTTCCCGCAGCCCTCTCAATGCTATCGCCTGTACCTCTGCCTTTTTCCTGGTATTATAATTGCGGCATTGCAGCGGTTCCTGCTCCAGCTCTGCCATATCTTCTGATTTTATAAAATGCATCGTATAAAAATACCTCTCATGCTGCGGACCGATAAGGTTATCTAATTTTTGAATATACTTATAGTTTTCTTTTACTGTCCTGCAGGGAGAAATCCGAATTTCCATGGATTGGACATATCCGGACATCAGATTTTCCGCTACTGCATATCGAACCATCTGAGTTTTAAAAATGGGATCTGTAATCAAATCCTTTTTTCGGCGCTGATATTTCTGAAAATTTTCAAACCCCACTTGTTGATTGGCTTGGATCAATTCACTCCTTATCGTCTCCTTTATCAATATATATCCGTATAACAAATTACCATATCTTTCGTCCTCTTCGCCTTTGCATATTTTTCTCAAGCAACTATACAGCAGCCATCTTTCTCCGGAAAAAATATTATTTTTCTTGTTTTCCTCATCAAACCAGATTTCTTTTCCGCCCAATGCGTAATCTTCTAATGCTTTGCAGGACTGTTTCTCCGAAATCCTTTCGTTCTGTAAAGCCTCTATTGTATTCTGAAGCGTCTGTAAATTTTCCTGCATTTGAAAGTTACTTTGTATAATGCTGCATATATTGTTTAAAGTCCGCTCTTCCCATATTTTTTCATACACATTACCCGGCAAAAAGCCCGACACTTCTTCCAATTCAAAATATTCTTTTTTCCCCTCAGAATTCTTTTGCGTCTTATCCCTGCAAAAAGACAAAAAATCATTCATTCTATCTCTGGGAATATATTTTTCTATTTCCTCCTTTTGAACCGTGTAATTTCCTATATGTATTCTCTTATTAGAAATTTTGGAAAATAGCAGCACCCGAATGAAGGCTGCCTGGCAGCATTGTACTGCTAATGGCTCTTCTTCATAATTCGCACTGTACCGCACATTGGTGTATCTTCTTTCCAAATCATATTTCTTAAGGTGCTCTAATATCCTGGACTCTGTAATATGATTCATCACACTTAGCCAGGATATATGAAAAATCGGCGCAGAGCCATATAGATGAAAATGGTTTTCAGAAATCCCCCTCTGCATAATCTGATTAAGCTGAAAATTATTGTGCCGAATAACCGTACGCCATGCAAAACCAATTTCTTCCATATCTTCCGGTTCTTTATTAGCAGCCCAGTAAGCACATATCATAAGCTCTTCGCTTAAAGCAAAGGTAACCTTCCGCCAGTGAAGAAGTTCGTTATATCTACACATGATTTCATTATTTTGAATCGTCAGCATCCGGTTTACATAATAAAACAAGGCCTCAAAAACTGAAAAACCTTTGTGAACTGGCGGCCAACTGCAATATGGATACTCTGAATGAAATCTGTCTTTATAGTACATCCACATGTTGGAAATTTCCGGTTCACTATGCTTTTCGTCATAAGCAAAACAGAGCTGAATAAATTCCCTCCGGTCAAATGAATGATAAACAATCCTATTATCAAGTACATTTTTCACTGACACCCGCCGAAACAAAAGATTTAAAATGCCTTCCAAATTATCCATTACTTTTCTTAACCTTAACTTATTTATCGTTATCAATAATCATCATAGCTCTTCAGCATTATTGATTCATTAGATATGCTTTCTATCTGCTCCGTACCCGCAATATTCAACAGCATGTTATTGAATATTACGTCAAAATTCTCTGACAAATATTTCTCTGCCTCTAAAAGCCATTTAATATACGGACAATCCTCATACTTTTTGGTCAGGCTGTTCTCTCCGTCTGTGGGAACCTCGTAATATTCATCGCTCTTTTTCAGCATTTCCTCTATGTAGGTCAAAACTTTTTTATAGTATGAAAGCATATCCGAGCTTTTTTTCCCTCTCTGGGGAAGTGTAAACATATTTAGCCTAATTCTTTTCATCAGATTATAATTCAAATCCAAATCACACAGCGGGATTACAAATCCCTTGGAGTATTTGTGCCACTCTTCAAACTCTTTGGTAATGCCGATTAATTCCATAAAAAATTCTTTTTTTCCTTCCAGCTCTTCTGCATTTCCATCCCTGGTAAACAGCGCATAGTATAATGCTTCCTGGACGTTCTTAATATGTTCCTTCCATTCAAAAATATTTGTAGCAAAATTAAACATATTAAAGGTTCTCATAACCGTCCTTTTTTTATCATACCGAATACTCACTTCCTTAACAGTCCCTCTTTCATCTCTACTGTATTGGCTGTTTCTTACACTTTCTTTAATATGAGCGTCCTCATATTCCACCTGGTTAAATTTCTCAAAATCCCAAGAATAAGATTTTTGATTTTTATAATATGGTTGACTAAAAAAAAGAGAAGCAGCAACAACTGTGCGGAAAGCTTTCCTCAATTCTTTTTCACTTTCTCCTAAGCCGTCTTTTCCATTCCATTCACTAATTTTCGGCAGTTCATTCCGAAAAACGAAATCAAACTTTATTACTTCGGATAAATCTACATCCTGAACGATACCAATTCGTACCTCCTGCTGCATAAAATCAGTACTTTGAATCATGCTAGGAAACATTTTATTACTCCAGCTGCCGGTAGCAGAGCCGTTAATAATCTCTTTAATCGCCTGCTCAGCATTCTCATCCAATCCATTGCAGTATAAATACTGTACATGCTTCATTTCCAATGATAGGTAGGCCATTAAGCAGCGGACAATCTCTTTGCTCTGTTCATCTACTCTTCCCCAGCAGTAAAGAGTACGCAGAAGCTCTCCATAGCTATAGCCATACTTTTCAATATTTCCTCCTAAATCTTTTAGCATGCTTTTTTCCAGATCACTCCCGTTAACCGAACATCTCCGAGCATGAACCACAATATTCCTGCAGCACCGCACCAGCTCCACATTAACCAACCGTTCAAACAATTCTTTTGATTCAATATTCAGCTTTTCATTAACCATTCGGTTTACGATATCAGTAAAAAACAGGTTGTAATTCCTTTTATATTCACAATACTTCCCTTTTTCGAAAGCCGTATCCGGCATGTCTTTCAGCATTAAATAAAAATTTACTAAACCTCTCAAAGAATCCGGTTCATAAAAATGTCTCTTTTTCCCTTGATTATCCAGGCGCATCCCCACTTTATTATATATTTCCAAAAACAGCTTTTCTTTAATTTCCTTCTGGGTTTTATTGTCCTCTATATATACATTTTCATAGCGCTTAATAAGCGGCATATATATTCTTGTAGCCAGCGGAAACACTTTCTCAATAAACTCCTGGGCCAATTTTTCTGCATAAATCCGCCGTTCTTCCATAATTTTATTTACGCGGGGAATCATATCAAAAAAATGCCTTTCACACAGCATTTTTATTTGAACAAGATCAAAGGTCAGTAATACAATAACCTGAGGAACCATCATATATCGATGAACCTTTTCCAACATATCAAAACCGTTCTCAATATTTAAATCCAAATCATCAATTACAATTACTAAAAAATCCTGAGTTCTGCTGTCCCTTCTTCCCGTGCCGGATTTATCTCTGTTCAAAAATTCTAAATACTGCGTTACCAGTTTTGAAAATTCGCTTTTTATCTTAACACTATTAGCCAGGTCTTTCAACTTTGTAATAGAAGCTTCATTCCAATTCTCCCAGTCATTTTTCTCCAGCTTACAAACTCCATGGTATACCTGCTCAAAGGCTATCTGGAGTTCTCGCCTGTCATAGTCATATTTTTTATCCCGGTTCCTTATCTTTCCGTCTTCAATTTGGAATTTGCTGTACATCTGCGCCAAAATAACCTTAAAAATGTCTTCCTTTTTTTCTAATAAAGAACCGTCAATACATTCTAAACAAGTAAAGTCGAGCTCTCCTATATTCTTCAAGCCCAAATCAAAATCGGAAGATCCGACGTTTTTTCTTTTACTTTCCCAGAAATTCTGCAATTCCCCGGCAAAAGAGAGCATTGCAGACGTTTTTCCTGAGCCACGTCCACCAATAAATGAAATAATATTGCATATCTCCTGATTTTGATAAAGCTGATTCGACATCTCCTGTATTCGGTTGCTCTGTTCAATAATATTCTTTGCAATCGTAATCGCCTGGGTATACTGTTCATGAAAATACGAACTTTCAAACTCTTCGCAAGTCTCATATTTATTTCCCGTTCCGGCAACCTTCAGTAATATTTTCTCTTCCCTCATCCTGTGTACTCTCTTCTTCAATTTTTTTCACTTCTGCTAATGCTTTGTTTTCCCTATCTGTATCCTCTAATACTCTGTATAATTTTACCAATTCTTTATACACCCGATAAAGCTTCAGACGCTTTTTCGTATAATTTTTGAATTCTTCCGCGGCATTTTTTCCGTAAATCTGTTCATACATTAGATTAGAGTCTGATAATCTCTTATTTAATGCTATAACTTTCTCATAGTTCTCTACTGCCAGATTTTTCTGACCGCTCTGTGCATATAACTCTGCCATTCTAAAGTAGGCCTTATATAAATACTCATATTCTTTTTCCTGTAAGTAATTGTTCTGTTCTTTCTTTTTTAAAATATCGCATATCTTCCCATAAGCTTCGACAGCCTCATCAATCCCACTTTCCTCTTTCGCCGCAAGCACTGCTATCTTATACCAGGAGCGGTATTCTCTGCTATTTATCTCACACGACTTCTTATAATATTTAATCGCCTCATTCCAGTTATTTCTCCGTTCACATACCCTTCCCAATCTGTAATATCCATAACTGGCATATGGATATTCGCCTACTGCTTCAATCCCTCTCTTATACCATTCCGCCGCATCTCGTTCCAGGCGTTTCTGGGACTCCGCTATCATTCCCTGTAAAATATACATATTTGAAACAAAAGAATATTCCTTCTGCGCTTCCATTAAGCCATCCATCATTTTTTCCACATCAAAAACAGGGATTTGCGATAAAAAATCACAGGTTTCGTTAATAGACCGCATTAAATCCATTTCAAAATATATTAAAAACTGTGACGGCTCTTCTACTGTTTTCATATAATCATTTAAGTTTGCAAACGCCCTCAGCAATTTCTTTTGTTCACGCTTAACAACATCCTTTTCGTCATATAAATATACATAGGAATTTCTTGTTTTCATTAGTTCCTGTTCTACATAGATTTCAGCAACTGTTTTCAGCTGCTTTATATCATCACTTTCTTCGCCAAAATAAAGCTGAACCTGAATTTCTTCCAGCAGCTTCATCAAATAGTCCTTTTGTTCCTTTATGTCCTCTTTCTCAAGTTCTAGTTTAGACACTATAATCACCTGAGAATACCTTGTTTTAATCCTGTCAATTTTCTCATGAACTTCCCCCCTATCAACAATAATTACAACATCGTAATCTGTATTCCCCTTTTCTTCACTGGCAATACAATCACACACAAAACAGCCAGTCAGCCGAAAAAAATCCGCCAAAAACCGGTACTCTCCGTAGCTTAACTCTCCATGTATAATCTTTACTACCTTAATTCGCTGTTCCTTCATTTCCGCTCCTCCATTTTCTTCTTAATCTATCCTATTCATTCCGTAAAGGTAGTGTTCTATGCAGCGCCATTGCCTAAGCACTTTATCCTGACCTATAGATAGCAAAACAACAGAAGCCCTGCAAAATTGCTGCACAGCTCCTGTCTTTTCTGATAATAAGTTCTTCAATTTTTGAATTATTGTCCGGAACAAGTCCAAATAAACATTCTATATGCTTTCTTTTTCCTGGCACCATACATATCTCACCAAAACTTTTCTTTCATGATAGCACACTATTGTATAGTATGCAATAAAAACTTGTCCTAAATCCTATTATTTTTAGAAGTACTTTCCTATATCTAAAATTTCTTATCCCGTTGAACTGATACTTTTCGACAATTTCGCACCTGCCCCTCATCGCTCCGCTTCTGCTTCTGCAAATGGTTGCAACCGCACGTTTACTCCTGCTAATTCCTTTGTATTTTTCCTCTTTCACCGACAGCTGTCCCATATACTAATATCAGCCAGAACAGTGGCTGCCGATAGTTAATCAGTAAAAAACTTTCCGCCAAAAGCGCCAACACTGCCGGCCACATCCATCCTTCCAGAAATTTCAGTTGCCTGCCAAGCCAATGCAGCAAAATTCCTGTAGGAACAATCCCATAGCAGAACAGTATGCTAAACAAGCAACTATGAATCTCGTTTGTCTGAGAAGATACAGGAAACCTGGCAAATCCGCCTTCCCCGGCTCCCCAAATAATATATTGAGGATACAGCATAAGCTTATCTAATCCTCTGTCTGTTAAAATTCCCGCTGCTCCGTCTTGGCTAAGCTTCCATATTTTTTCCTGTATCCGCTCAATTAGAGTAAAATTTCCTTCCTGTATAGAAAAATCCGCATCCGGCCACAAAATCCAGAGTCCGGCTATCATGAATACAAAAAATATCGCTGCTCCAATGCGCCAAACTTGCCTGGGCAGTTTCTCTGCTGTATAAATCCCATACATCCATCTCACCGCTAGGCACCCGCCAAAGATCAATACTCCCAGAAAAATCCCAGTAGACTTACTGGCGGCAATTATTGCTGTTGCCATTCCATAAAAAACGATATCCCATATCTGATGCCTTTCTTTTAGGAAATACAGAAGAAGTATCATCATAAATAAAAAAAATGCCAGCTGATTAGGGTCGTTAAAGGTTCCCATATAACGGATCCCACCCCAATATTCATAAAAAAGGCGCCCTCTTCCCGATATCCAGATTCCTGTCTGAATTAGAATATTTGCTCTTACAGCAATCACACTATATTTTTTAAAGTTTTGCTCCCCTCCAATATACCGGAAATACCAGATTGCCATGCCATTATACAGCCAATAAATAGTGTATTTTGCAAATTCTATGTTTCTTTCCCGATTCATATAAACAAAATTAATCATAACAACGCAGAATAAAAAAACATATAAAAATTTGTCTTCCTCCCAGTTAAATATTTTCTGTAATGCAAACCTTCCAGAAGTTCCTTCTTTTCTGTATTTTTGATATTCTTTTATTTGCTTTTCCACTATCACCAACCCCCCCGTCCCTAAGCACAGATCCGCAAGCCCTATGCTTCCGGATGGAAGAATATAAAACTGCTTTAATACTAAAAAGGAAATGAATAACAGTAACTCCATTTAATCTCTCCAATGTTTATCTGCTCTCAGTAAACAAAGGCACTCTCCTTGTTCACTAAAAGTAATAACAGATGATATAAAAGCTCCTGCAAAAAACCAGAGCACTCCACTCTCCTTCTAGATTTTCTGCTAAGAGCTTTTATTTTTATAGTACATACTAATTATTTTAGCTGTTCTCCATACATTTTGTCAAAATACTGGCTGTATTCCCCGCTGATGATGTGCTTCCACCAGTCCTGGTTGTCTAAATACCATTGGATGGTCTGCTTGATCCCGGTATCAAAGGTATATTTGGGCTCCCAACCCAGCTCCTTCTCCAGCTTAGCCGGGTCAATCGCATATCTTCTGTCATGCCCCAGACGATCCGCCACAAATCGGATTAAACTCTCCGGCTTATTTAGTGCCTTTAATACCGTCTTTACCACTTCCAGGTTGGT
>JAETNT010000130.1 GCA_021772025.1 Enterocloster bolteae
CCGAAGAACCCCAGCGCCTAGAGCCTGTGTAAGCTGCAAGGACGCTGACTGAATCTCCTGTTGAGTCGCACCTGCAATCTTAAACTGCTTGTTTAAATTTTCTGTAAACTGAACAACTTCCGCACTGCTATCAAAAGCATCCCCTGCTCTCTGACCTAATTTAGCCACCATATCGACTGTATCCATGTAAGAGGCTCTGGTTCTTTGAGCGGATGCGTAAATCATCTCTTGCAGCTTGTCTGTACTTTGCAAACCATCATTCATTAGATTTAATCGGGCAGTTGTCTGAGCCATAGTATCGGAAAGCTTAATGAGATCGCCGAAGAGTTTAGAGCCAGCCATTACTGCGGCAATACTTCTTACAGTAGATAAAAGCTTTTCAGCGGATGATCCGGTCTGCTCTACCTTCTTTTTATGGTTTTCCTGTTCTTTAGTCACCTTTTGGGTATTCTTTTCAATTCTTAGCAGTGTCTGATTTATCTCATTCATACCTTGCACAGACACATATCTGGATGCTTCCGCCATTTCGTGGATAGAAGCATCCAGCCGATCCATCTTTGATGCCGCCTCTTCTCCGAAGGAAAGAAAGCGGCTGAAAGACGCACTAAACTGGTCAGTTAGTATAAGTTCTTCTCTTATCTGCCCCATAGCTTCCTCCTTAATTTACTTTCTTTTCCTTGGCAGCTCTCTCCATCATGGCAAACATAAGGATTCTTTCATTCTCTGGTCTTTTCCGAAAATCGTCGGGGAAGATTCCAAGGGAGATAAAAGCAAAATAGGCAGCTTCCACCTCCCAATCTCCCCCTCTTAAGAGTTTTTTGCTTTTTTCAGCTTGCTTTCCTGAGACATTTTTAAATCGTTAATTTCCAGAATTGCTTCCTGAAGGATCTGCTTCTCGCCAATGGAAAACATAATGCTTGGCACTGCTTCCGGATCCATAACCCCATAGTATTTACATAATTCCGTATCTTTTAAATCTGGCTGGATTACACAGGCCACAATCAACTTATTTCCATACTTTGCAGCATCTAATTTTCCATTACTGTCCATGCTCTCCCTGGAAATCTGTTCGTTTTTTTCTGGTGTAATCGCCTGTATCACAAGAGGCTGAACTTTCCCCGATTCATCCTTAAAACGGTCTGCAATGTATACTTCCTTCGTTTTCCCTGCTGGTATTGGCTGTAAAAATGCTGTCAATTTGCTCAAAATCTTTCTCCTCCTAACTGATCCGGTGTATCCTTAAAGTGTTGTAATGGCTCAAAATCCGTAAAATTAAATGAAATTTCTACCTGAAGATTCGAAGTAGAATCATCCAGCAATGCAATCGGAATCTTCGTTAAAACAACCCCATAAATTCCAATCACCTGACTGCCTAATGAAGAGCTTTTATCGTCATTGGTAATCTGAAAATTCAACGAAGGAAAGCGGCCGGTTCGTTTGTACTCCATAAGAATTTTCAGAAATGCCGGCGTACCATAATACACCGTTGCCGTTCCGGAATACTTCAATCCTTTTACCTTTGTCTGATCCACAACTGAACCAACCACCGGGAATTCATCTGTCTGAACTTCTGCACTGCTTTCAAATTTTTTCAGGCCGAATAATTCAATATTCTGCCCATTATTTACCATAAATGCTTTTCCTGCTTTCCCGTTTATGGCATCCTGCGCCAGTAAATATCCCATACTCTACCTCCTTACTCTGCCCCGGTATTTACGGATACCGTCACGGTCATATAGATTTTCTCAATACTGTCTACCGGCTGCAGCGCTACATTCACCACAACCGCATCTACTGCATTTCCAGGCAAGACCTCCACATCTTCCGCGGCAAAATTCTGAATCCCGCTATTCGCTTGAATCTCGTTTAGGTAACCTACAATCCAGCCTTTCAGAAGCTTACGGCCATTTTCATCGTTATCGGTCTTGCCGATATAATAAAGACTGAATTGCCTATAAACGTCATTGCAAAACTGATTCAGTACCCGCATCACCCGGTTTTTACAATACTCAGCGCCTTTCTCTGCTGTAATAGAAGTAAATGTATTGATGTCTGTGCAGACTTTTACGCTGCCGAATGTATCAATAAACACAATTTCACCGGCTTTGATCGCCTCATCAATCTGCGCTTCTGTAAACTTCGGCACCGCTTCAACCGCATTAGGATACTGGGAATAGGTTAAGGATTTGTTATAAGGCGCCCCAGCTTCCGCCCCTCCTAACCACCAGGTAGCCTGTTTAGCAGTAAGAATGGTACCGTCTGAAAGCTTCACTCCATTATTTACAGAAATTACCCACTCGCTGTTTTCTGCCTGTGCATTAGCCATAACTGCCTGACATTTTAGCCCTACGTTATTAGAAATCCTCTTTACAAAGGCGGCAATCGCAGAGATTACCGTTTTATCGTTTCCGTCATAAATCAGGATGTCAAACTGGTATGGTTCCAATGCAGTCAAGAAATCTGCATAATCAGACGCGGAAATAACTGGGTCAGCGCCTCCTGATAAAGCGGTTCCGACAGTTTCTACAAGTGCTCCGGTACCATCAAAGGTCACCCACTCATTAGGTACAAGCTCTTGAAAGGACTTTCCTTTCTGCTTGTCCACCACTTTTCCATCTGCTACCGTGCTTACGTCATAACTTCCTTCTGTATCCGGATCTGCTTCTACAATAATGGTAATATCATTTCCCCGGACGCCTTCATAAAGCGCGGTTACTTTCGCGTCTCCTATAGAGGCTTCTGCTTTTGCTCCCCCGGTTCCTTCTGGCCGGTAAAGAAGTATTTTTATCGGTCCTGGAGTCGTATCACTCCCTTTCATCATCTCGCGCAAAAACATAGCCTTCTCGCTGGTGATATTATAGCCAATATACGGCCTTAAATCTTCCCCAGGGATAATTTCCTGTATCACCCCCATCCGTCCCCAGGAAAGCGGTTCAGCAATTGCCACAACGCCTTTTTCTCCGATCCCAGGGGTAGCATTGCCCTGAGATTTTGTGTTGATGTAAACCCCGGGCTGTACTTTGTTCTGGCTGGTCCAAGTCCCTCCTGCCATGTTATCCACATCCTTTCTTAAAAATTTGTATAAAAAGAACACCCCTCGTATGAAAGGTGTTCAGATTATTTTTGTTGACTTTTTCCTCATAATAGCATATCATAAGGATAGCTAAGGAATGTAGCTATATGTCCACGGACATGATGAAAGCCCCAGAGTGCCAGCTCTGGGGCTTTCTTGTTCGTTGCGGTGAACCACTCCGTTCAGGCTGCTGCTGTCTATTTATCTCTGTCCAGCCATTTACAAATATAGTAGCCAGCTATACTTGCCAATACAGAGACAAGGAACGCAACTATGTATTCCACGGACATCACCTCCTTTCTGCTGGAGGCTTGACAGCAACATCATTATATCATAAATTTTCTTTCCTTCTACTTTTTTCGAAAAATTTATCTCTTTTCCGCTAATACCTTATCCAAAATTTCCTTGGCTTCAGATATTGCATAAGCCGGCTCCGTCAGTATCACCTTCGCAAAATCTCTCTGATAGCCTGCCAGATGCTTGCTCTTTAAAAGTTTATTTGTCGGGTACTTCTTTTCTTCTATAGACTGTGATAACACAGGTTTCTCACTTGTTTTTGACATATGCATGTTCCTCCTCCATAACCTGCATCCATACCGCTTCTTTTGGAACCACTACCCTCTGCCTGATATGGAATTTATAGTGCAGCTCATCATCTTCCGTTTGCCATTCCCGTTCATATGTCCGAATCAGTATCATCTCCCCGTTCCCATCTGTATAGGAAAACAGCTCCAGGTTTTCATCCAGATATTCGGCTACATCATGAATCTCAACATTTCCATTAATAATATTGCGCTGCTGCACAAAAGCAATATCAATGCCTAAATCCCGGATAAACCTATCGCCAATCTGGCCTTCTATCGTAGATGGCATGAAAAAAATGAAAAAACAGGGATACTGGGTCCCTTGCTGATTTGGACTAATATAAACCGGATATGGATATTTTTTATTTAAAAGTCCTGCCACGCTGTCAAGGACGTGATTTAAAGAAAATATCACCGAAGCGCCTCCCTTACCCGTTTATCTAATTCTGTGCGTACAACAGAACGGTACTTACCAATCGCTTTTTCTTTCATGTACAGCCCTGGTATATAGGTGGTTTTCGTCCCTACCATAATACCTCCCTCCCCGTCCGGTTCTTCCTGAAGCATACCGCCATTTATCATCAAGCCCGGAACAAAATGCTTATCCATTCTATGGCCGTCATTTACATAAGAGGAATATTGCATGTTATTAGCAAGAGCGGTCCTAACGCTACCCCCAGTAAATACGGGACTTGTCTGGCTGTCTGTGGCCCAATGCTGCGCCATATCCCCGCTCCTTGTATTGGTTCCGGCAATCGCAGCTCCGCCATTGGGAGGGGTATTC
>JAETNT010000034.1 GCA_021772025.1 Enterocloster bolteae
GGTTCATGGCGTCATATGCATAACGGACTTGTTTTCCCGTCACATCTAACATGCTGGTGACATTGCGGTTTTTGTCATAGCTATACTGCAACAGTGTTTTTCCTGAAGATGCTTTACGTTTTAATAACCCGTTTTGGGTATACTCATAACAGTATGTGATTCCCCCGCCGGCCGCCTCCTTCAGGGTTCCATCCGGGTAATACACATACTGATTCACCACAGGATTCCTGCCCTTTTTGTCCTCCGCACGCTGATAGGTAAGGCGGTTGTCCATATTGTAGAGAGTCCGCTCCACATTCCCGTTACGGTCTACATGCGTTTCCGTCCGTCCTTCTTCATCACAGTAAAAGTATTCGGTATTCCCTTCTTGATCAGTAATTTCACATACCTGTCCCAGGTTATTATAGCAATAGGTAATCGTCCCTCCATTAGCGTCCGTGGTACCGGTAATATTACCGGCATAATCGTAAGTATATCGTTCCACGCCTCCTTCTGGTGTATGCACCTCTGTAATTCTTCCCCATGCATCCAACACAAAGCTGGTTTGGTTCTGGTTTCCATCCTCGACTCCCGTGATATTACCCTGGGCATCATAGGTAAGTTTTTGGGCGGCTTTCCTTTCTGCTGCCTTTTCCTGCCCGGAATAGACTGCAACCGGGTTACCGGCCAGGTTATAATCATATTCTGTATAGATCCGGTTTCCTTCCAGTATAGTTTTCAAGTTTCCCGCCTGGTCATAGGAATAAGACCGTAAAACGTTTTCGTCCGATCCTATGATTTCTGTCACATGGCCATCCGAATCATAACAGTATTGAATACCGTCCCCGTCATCCTCCACGCTGTCATACTGTTCCGGACGCACTACTTTCACTATCCTATCATTCCTGTCGTAGAACAGACGAGTAGTTGCTCCTGCTTCATCTGTCAGATGGGTCAGTCTTCACCCCCTGTATGCTCTCATCCAGACGTTCCATCAGGTTTCCGTTTCCATCATATTCATAACGGTATATCCGATGGATTCCCGTTTCCTTGTCCCGCTCCTCTTCCTGTATCACCCGGTCTACCGCATCATAATATTTCTCCCGCTCATATCCTTTCGGGCTGATGCTGCGGATGCAGTTTCCATTCTTATCATATTCATAACGCGTGGCCGCCCAGACTGTGCTCCGCTTACCTCCAGGTTTTAAGAAGCGCTCCTCAATTCCCTCTGATTTTTCAATCAGGTTTCCGGCTGCATCGTACTTATACCGGACAATGCGCTCTACCTCCGGACTGATGCGGAATCGTTCACTTGTCTTGTGGTTGAGGCAATCATAACTATAAATTGCTTTGGCGCCGCCCTGATCATTTACACTTGTAAGCCGGTTCAATGCATCATATGTAAACATCAGTTCATGATAATGCCTGGCATATTCTCCGGCTCTTACCTTATCAAGTCCACGTTTTTCCAGAATCTTGTTGGCTTCCGAATCATATTCATAAACAGTAACGCTGTACCAGCTTTCCCTCCCATCGGTCTCCAGCGGTTTCCAGGTAGCTGTCCTATTCCCTGCATAGTCGTAAATATGGAATGTCTCGTTTCCTGCCCCATCGGTCTGTTTGATTAAATCTCCCGAGGAATCATAACAAAATGTATTACGTATTCTGCCATCCTCGCCTATCATCTTAATCAAACGGTTCATGCTGTCATATTCATAAATTAAGCCAGGTCCATCATCCCGTTCCAGATCATAGTACTCCGGCCGGATTTTTTTAATCAGATTTCCGTTCCCATCATAGAAGCAACGTTCCGCAGAACCATCCGGATAAATCGTCCGAATCTTCAATCCGTCTGTATTGTAATCATAGCGGGTTTCGTAACCTTCAGGGGATATCTCACATAATATATTACCTGCCAGATTCCGCTCTTTTTTCCATATGTGACCCAATGGGTCTCTTGTTTCAACCAGCCGGTCAAAGAAATCATATCTGTACATCCAAGCTTTTCCGTCCGCTCCCTGGTTAGGCGGAAACAGTGCTGTCAGGTTTCCCATTTTGTCATAAACCTGCCTGAGCTCATTCCCATTTCCGTCCTGAATATAGCACGGATAATTCTGGCTGTTATAGCGGAATTCTGCTGTACCGTAATCTGTTGTAATCTTGGTTCTACGCCCGGCAAGGTCATACTCATAGTAGGTATGCTGATTTAAAGCATCTATCACCTGTGACGGTTCCAGTTGTATATGCCCGTGTTTATCCTGATACTCAAACTTTGTTGTATTCCCCAGGCTGTCCGTCTGGCTGATAATTCTGCCGTATCTGTCCCTGTTGTATGATGTTTTTTTCCATACTGTGTCTTTTAGCTTAATGGCTTCTTCAATAAGGAAACCAGATTCATTATAGCGATACCAAAGGGTTTCGCCCGTGTTAGCCTTTTTAGAAAGCTGATTCCCCTTTTCATCGTATTCATAAATCCATTTCTGACCGGAAGGCAGTTCTTCTTCCAGGAGCAGTCCGGTAACGCTGTAGTTACGTTTGGTTACATTACCATTTCTATCCTTCTCGTAGGCATGGTTTGTCCACTGGTCATATCCCACCTCCTCGACAGTGCCATCATCGTAAAATGTATGGGTCACTAGAAAATCCTTATTATAGCGGTAACGCTCTGTCCTGCCAAGCGCCTCGATACACACTGTATTTTCCCGTTTTTCAGTGTCATAAGATATACTGCTCTTCGTACCATCAAGGTAATGCTGTACTATTACACGCCCTTTATCATCGTATTCATTTGTTACATACGCATGACCATTCTGGTCAATGACTTGGGCGATATTATATGCATTATCATAATGATATGTGGTGACACCTTCGTCCACATGGCACACGGCCTTTAAACAGTCATCCTCATATCGATAACGTATGGTTCTTCCCAGTTCATCCCTGATTTCCACAATCCGATTATTCTCGTATTGAAAATTCAGTTCATAACCGGTTGATGTGATTACCTTATCTATCCGGCTTTCCTCATACTGGATTTTCAGGTTTCCGTCTCCTTTGCCATGGATGGCTACAAGACGCCCCATATCATCATAAGCATACCATTTTTGCTCGGGAATGTAAATCAACGCATAGCCATCCTTTTCCACCTTTTTAAGCTGGTATCTGGCATCGCCCTCTCTCTGATTTATCCATTCATCTTCTACCCTGCGGAACCGCTCCATATGGCCATCCATGCACATTGCACTAATCAGTCCTTCTTCCTCCCTGAAGAATAATCTGGACTCCAACCCTAACATCCAGTTTTTTCCCAAACCGCCATGGCATGGCAGGACTGAATTATATATACGCTGGAGTTTAAAACCGTTCTCTATTAAATCAGGCAGCACCAAATCAGTAGCAGTGAGGAAAAATGCTCCTGTGGCCATATTAACAGGGTCAATGGAAGCAACCAGGTTGGTAGATAATGCCATAATTAACGACTGCTGCCACACGAATTTTTGTCCAGTAATATTACTTAATGCCCAATCTGTAAAAACATCAATGCCTGTTTCTCCACCAATAATAAGGGCAGGTGCAAATTTACCGGCAGCGTTCACCACCGACTGTAACCCCAACATTTTTCCTGCTGCTACAAATCCCAAGCCCATCGCATACCCAGCGCCAGCTGTTGCTGCCGCCATGATACCAGCAGAACAATATTCTCCGAAGCTGCTATCAATATAACCATCGGTAAGGTCTTTCATCAGCATTGTTGTCGTTGACATTCCTGCAGCCATGCCCATCTGCACACCACATTTAACCAGATGGCTTGCTGCTTTCAGTGATGGCCCTGCAAACATTGCCAAAAGCCCGGAAGCTCCCAGCATAATGCTGCCATACATTACCATATCATAGGTTTCTTGATTCCCGCCACAAATTCCATCCCGTATCCAGTTGTCGGACTTTGAGAAGTCTCCTGAACTCATTTTATTTAAATCCTGCGCACCCTCAACAACTTGTGCGGCACCGCAGAAAGATGCAACGGTTCCACCAACTGCGGCAAATGCGGCAGGGGCCGCAAAGCCACCAGTAAGGGCAGTAATGCCAATAGCGCCAATGATTGCTCCGCCAATCCAAAGTGCAGCGCCGACATTGATTTTTCCCGAGGATTCTTTTTCTTTAACTTCAAATACTTCCGCATTATGAGCATCTCTTTGCGCTTTATCCTCTGCTTTCAGTGCCTCATCAGAATATTGTATTCCTGGTGGATTTCTTTGCTCTGCCTCATATGACAACACGGTAGGGGCCGCCAACATAACATCTCCCTGTGACAACGCAATACCCCTGTCTTCAAAAAAAGCCACTTCTTCGCCACTGGTATTAAGAAGCCCTACAAGCAGAAATTGCCCCTTTGTCTCTATGGATAATTCCTTCGCTATAACCTCTGTTTCTCCCTCACCAGCCAGCACATTGCCTTCCCCTATGCTTAACTTTAAACCAACACCTAATGATATATTAGCTGCATTCATATTTAAGCTGCCATCTTTAGCCAGAGTGAACTTAGATGCCTGTCCTTCGTCAGAAACAAAGGTAATCCCGCTATCCGTAAACTGCATGGCTTTTCCGTCTACAGTAGAAAATGATTTATCCCCTACAGCCCCTTTTGCCGAAACAGCATTTGCTCCTCCCTCCATGCGCATAGCATGTACAGCAATTCCCGAAGTTTCATCCCAATTCTGAAAGTAAATATGTACCAGACTACCTTCCTCTGGCATACAATACCAGCTTGTTGTTTCTATTGCATATGTATAATATACGAGATTTCCCGGCTGATATGTTGGGTCTATTGAAAAATGAACACGCAAACAGTTTCCATTTCTCTCTTTTATTATTGCTGGAAGACTTAGCCCTGATATCTTTCTATTACCATAGAAAAATGACTTTACGCCCTCAGACCGTCTCAGATTGCAAGTATACCAAATTTCTGCACCTACTGTCTCCATTGTAATTTGCGTAATCTGACATGGCACTTGGTTCCATATAACCTGTTCCCCCAAACAATACGGTTCCCTACTTGTCACTTCCCATTCCAAATTATCCTGCAAAATTATTTCGCTAGCATTTTCGGTATAGGACTGAAAACGCTCCATCTGCTGAGCAATCGTGTAAACATCTCCAGATACACATTTTCCATTATTAATATCTGGCAAACCAAAATAGAATCGTCCCCCCTCGCTTGATGGTTCCACCATCAAGAACGTCCCAAAATGTGAAGCTAATCTGCACAGAAACTCCCAGTCTGTTTCATCATATTGAAGTATTAAACCAGGAATTTTTATATTTGTATCAACTTTAGCTAGCCAGTCTGCCCCAGGATATGTCGCTAATACTCGGCTGATAATATCTCCATATGTATAATCCAGATTTTGAAAACTGCGTTTTTTTCTGATGACATCCCATTTTTGTGTTTTCGATGCGGCAGTCAATAAAATCATTAATTGACCTTTTTCATAATAGCAGGATACGTCTTCAATACAGCCAATAAAAAAAGGTTGTACACAATCAAGAAATCCTGCCTTTACCTGCGCATTTTCTATTAGCAGGTTGATTACGTCCTCCTGTGTTTCATCAGAAATAACAGCCTCTATCCTCAAATACGAATGGCTGTTCATCTCTTCTCTCATTTTTACATCTGTAATCTGTACTATCTCATACGGCAGTTCCAGCCAAATAGTCTGGTAAACATTCTTCACTCTGTACACCTCCTTTATCCGTCCTGTCCATTATCTATAATCCGGATAATCCCTCCGTACTCACAAACAAGTATTCCTGTCTGGATAAGCGATTTTTTTTCCTCAACCAAGGTTTTTTCTGCCCCTTCCGTCCATTGTTCAACAAATAATGGTGTACACTCACAAATACATGCAGCCTTTAGTTCCTCGCTGACAGATTCCACTTCTTTCGGTTTCACAAAAAAAGATTTAACTTTCCCCCAGAATGTTTTAGGCTTGCTCTCATTATATTGGTTTGCAGCATTGATGGCCTCCTGCTCCATATTAGGATTCTCTGTACTAAAACAGTTGCCAAAACACTTAACATTTGTTAAGGGCTCATAATCATCAATTATCATCTGGGGCTTGTCTTTCAGTAAAACACCATGATCCAACGGAACAACAAGCCTGGCCTCCCTGGACCCCATGGAACACATTATTTTTGCTCCATGCACTACATAGCATGGACTATGTGCCGCAGCTTCCTCCGCCACTTGGCATGTAATTGCCATTGCTAATGCGACATCAGAATTAGCCCTTTGAGAATTACTTATCCGGCTATCATAAGTTTGTTGAAATTTATTAGCAGCATCCTCTTGTTTTTTGGGTAATTGAGATTCTTTTGACTCATCCGTCTCTTCATCTTTTTTTTCATCTTCAGAGCCAAAAATTGCCTCCAGCGCTTTTTTTTGTTCGCTTTCGTCCAGCTTTTCAATCTCCTGTGCCTCATCCAGAAAATTGCGAAGATCCTCCTTCCCATCTTCAACTATGGTAATTTCTTTACCATCAATTGTTCCCTTCTTAATATCAGCCATTACCATTCCTCCTGACATAGCTCAACGGGATGAAACGAGATACCATCAAAATCCCTCCGCATAATACTCTCCGCCACATCCACATGGACTAATATTTTAGGTGTCATAATTCCTTTCACCTTAAAAATTCTCCTGGTTCCAATGCGTTTGCGGTTTAGTACAATGCGTTTATTCCAGCCATTCGGATAATATTCCGTTTTTTCATCAAGACACTCTATTTTTTCTGTAAGCAGAAGCCAGTACATTTTCTGTTTTTGTTCTTCAACCTGGTTTAATGCCACCCTACGGTAAAACACATCAGAGTCGTATGGTTCTAATAACACTTTCAGGCGGTCAGAAACCATAAAAACAGGTGTTTCAATCACATCTGGGTAAACGCTGTCACAATTTCCTTTCATAAACAGTACTGAAATATCCTGTATCTGCGATAATTCATTATCTTCAAATTCATATGCAACGTTACTCTCTATATCCTTAAACCTTATGCGGTTTTGAATCCTCTTATCTTCCTCCATTATGAAATACATAAGGTTCCTCCTCTACTCTGAGCTGCTGGAGCTGATTCGCATTTAATCCGGCAATGGAAATCCATTCTCTGTTAAAAAGAACGTTTTCCATTGAACTGCCAGTAAAGTCGACCTCCTGCATTTGTGCACCAGTAAAATCAGATCCATCCAGTTTACACTGTATAAATCTTACATTCTTTAATACGGTTTTCCTAAAATCACACTGAGATAAATCACAATTTGAAAAGACAACATGTTCAAATTCTGTCTGCCGAAATGCCGCACCATAAATCAGGCAGTATTCCCAGACTCCATCTTTTAACCGGCAGCTACGCATATTTAGGAACATAAAATTTTTCGTGCGAAATAAAAATCCACTCAAATATGTTGTATCCCATCCTTGGTATATATATTGGAAGTTCCATTCTTTAAGTTCATTTTCTTTGTTCTTACTAATAAACTGTTCCTGTGTCTTCTTCTGTCTGTTAATCAGAAATACCGTCTCACTATGTTCCCGGTGCTCTCCCCACTTTACAACCAGCCTTGAACTTTCTGGCAATGACCTAACGCCATCCCATTCATCAAAATCGCGAAAATAATGCCGCAATTCTCCACAGATACCTTTGAAAAATCCCATCACCATCTTCACAAGAAGTTTATCAACAGAATAAAGTTGGATTACTCCATGATAATATCCAGCAGCATCATACAGCTTCTTTTTCAATGCCTGAACCCCGTCAAACAGATCATTCACATCAAATAATTCCACATACATATCGGAATCCAGAAAATATGATTCATCATGCACTGATATCATGATGCGATATATACCCTGCCCGATTAAACATTGTAATAGTGATATCTGAAAATATGTTACCGGTCTCTTTACCTTTTTACAGATTTGTATAATATGCTCCCGAAGCTGTCTCTCAAAATCATTTTTAATTAATATATATTGTCTGGTTAATTCCTGCTTTCCGGCTTCCAGGCATCCAGCAATTTCGCTTTGATACTTTAAAAGGGCCTCATCTCGTTCCATATTTCCCTCCCTGTCTAATTGCTGTATATCTTTGTACCTTCTATTTTGATATTCCCCTCTTTATCCAAGGCAATGCTGGCTCCACCTCCATTTTTTAATTTAACACTTTCCTGTGCACCTAACAGCAGCTCGGTTCCCGCACTTATTACTATGGCTTCAGTTGCAGTAACATTTACGTTTTGGCTTCCAAACACTTCCAATTCTCCTGAATTTTTCATATAGATTGTTGCCTGCCCACTTCCTGAATTAATGATGATACCATCCTCCGCAAACTGTATTACCTGATCGCTTTTAGTTTTTAGGAACTTCACATTAGGATTGCCCATAGGGTCTTTACTGTCTCCCGCTGCTGGCTGATGACCACTGACCGCGCTGACCGCATATGCATCCGATTCTTGATTCGTTGGAAAATAAACCCTCACCTGGTCTCCTTTTTCCGGCATACAGTACCATCCACTCCCATCTGGTGATGCAGACATTGTAGAGTAAGGAAACCAGTATGCCGCTCTGCCTGCCTCGTCAATTTCCAAATCCACCATTACTTTATCCCTGGCAACACCCGAAACTTTTCCTGTAATGGAAGCGCCAACTATTTCTGCATTATACTGCTCCAACCCTTTTAACCCCTCTTTTCGCTTGAGGCAGTAGGTATTATTTAGAATCCCGTCACCCAAGACATGTTCAGCAGACTCTACTACAAGACATTTTCCGACAAGATCAATATAATCCCCCACCTGAAAAATCCTATAGTCCTGCAACTGAAATACCGTAAAATCAATTTCTGTAACCTCTGGCCACTGATTCTCTTTTATCTGCATATACTGGTTCACCGATTTTGTCACGGTATAATGATACGGGTCAGATGCATAAACCTCTGCAGGCTCAGAGATTCCTACATAGAATGCAATTTTGTCCGTTATAACATCGGGAATAAGCCCTGCTCCGTAATGTGTTACTAACCTTTTAAGAAATTCCCAATCCGTTTCCCGATATTGAATCATTAATCTATCTATAGGCTCATCTGGTATATTTATAATGCAGTCACTATTCGTGTACACTGCCATAACCTCACGAATAAGCTGATGCACTGTCATTCCTGTGTCCTGAAAAGAACGATAACGCTTTGCAATATCCATAACATATGTATTGCTTTTAGCGTATACTTCCATGTAAAACACATTCCCCTGACGGCTTACCTGAATATTAGTAACTGCTCCCCGAAATAAAACTTCCGGTTCTCCTCCTTCCTGTATGTATCCTATCGTTAGAGGAGTAGATGCCGTTGTAATATAGACATATTCCTCCGCATACTCTTCAGGAATTACTGCTAACAGATATATTTGTGCATGGTCATTAACACCTTTCATCATCTTAAGTGATAAAATATGTTCTGTTTCATAAGTACTGATTATTAAGTTTTCATATGTGACCGCTCGTCCTTCCATATTGACCTCCAACTATTGAACTAACAACTTCCCTAACATTTTTCCCCCATCAAATATAACTTGGCGAGAAAAAAGTTCTCAAACGTAAAACGATCCAGCAATTTACACGTAAAGTTTCCTGATGTAAAACCCGATGAATCCATGTAAAAATAATTTATAGTAAAAAGCATTCCTGCAATATTAGCTGTAATTCCGGTAACATAACAGACTTTTTGGCTGCCAGCCATAAAATTTCCTGTATCAATTGGTTGATAAGTGACATGTTCCTTCTGGAGTAGCTCTTTCAAATTCTGCTGGTATTCCTGCTCATCTTTTATAACAATCGGAGCCTGTATATAAAAAATATTTTCTCCTATTAATAAAGTTCTGTATTGTATGTGTGCAGCTGGTTTATTCTCTATTATCTGTTCAACATCATCTGGAAAAATAATAATAGATGCGGCTCCATCCAATACTACTTTTCTTTCACAGCGGTAGTCCTTTTCTTCTATCGTAACAATTCCATTCCTGATTTCCGTTATAAACTCTGGGATTATTTTCTGTTCTCTTTCCTTTTTTAGGATTTCTTCCTTTATTTCTTCAAGCCGTTGTCCATTATTTCTACGGGTTCTTTCTATTTCTTTTTGCACTAATATTTCATCTAAAAACACAGTATACCTCTCTTTCATTCTGCATATTTATATCAGCAACAGTTTCTTATCACTTCTGCCATTCAAACTGCTTTTATATCCATTTCCGCTGCTTTCCGCCAAAATACTTTTGAGGGCATTGAATATTTCATCGTTTGTATAATCTGCCTTGTCATGTTTTGTCCTGATGTTTAAATAGGTTGCTATCACTTCATATGGCACAGTGTTTTGGGACTGAATACAATTAATACAAAAGGAATAGTCCCATATATTTTCTGTTGAGTATTGTAGAAGTTCCCTTGCATACATTTTTAATATCTCTGGGCATATACTGCTTCTGTCTGGAGCCGCATAAGGCACATGAATCCGATTTACCGTATCAAATTCTGTATTAAAATCACCAAATCCGGTGTACTCGTTTCTCAATCTAGCCCCTTTCTGTAATTTGAAACGGGCAAGTTCCATTTCACACGTTGTATCCGGGGCAATTCCATCTAAATAAATTTGTGACAGGTACTCATCATATTCCACCCCTGGAACTTTTTCCAAACACTTGATTTTCAAATATGACCATTCTCCCGTTGGATTATATAGGATTTTACAATCTTGTTCTAAAATGTAGGGGATTTTTTTATATAATATAATTCCTGGCAAAATCATAAGACTATCGTCTACCACTTCAATATTGCATCCAGAAAGAATGCCATCGCTGTAACTCTGATACAGTATCTGAAATATATTTCTAGGATAATCTCTCAAGTTCTCAAGCATTTCCTTTTTTAAAAGCCTTTTTCGCTCAAATAAAGGATATATATTTTTAAACATTTCATCCTCCCATTTTTTAGTACATGGCTATCTCATCAATCAGCATGGTATCCTCTACATCTATAATTCCAAAATGATACTCATAATAAATTTCTACATGATAATGGATATCTAAAAACAAATCAATCAAGCTTTGTATTCTCCGTTCCATTTTATCGGTCTTTTTCATTTTCGTATAAATCAGTATCTCATCTGGACACCCATTGTTATGATAAACAATGCTGTCTTCAATTAATCCATGTACCATATCAATAAATATTGCCAAGGAACTTCCTACTTGATAATTTCTTAACCATCCGCTCAACAATTTTTCCTGCTCACCTTTATTTAAGTGAGGAAATACCTGGCGCACTGTTTCACCGCTAACACCGCTTTCAATATCCATAATAAGCATCTTTTTATAATATTCTTCTTTTGTCATGCCCTTGCGGACATCATTATTCGCCAGAACATGAAGAATTAGATTAGTCAAGCTATCCCTTGTTTGTTTATATTCCTGTTGATTCGGATTATAAAGATCTTTAAAAATGGAATAAAAACGATAATATGTATTTACTTCTATTTCTGGTTCACCCAAAATATCTGTCTGGTTCAAACAAGCCAATGCCAGTTCCATATAGGCACTACTATTTGATGCATGAGTATAATATATGGAATTTAACGGAATACCCTCCTGATATGCCTCCAAAATGACTTCCCACAGATATCTCATACAATTATGCCCCCACATTCATATTCCGGATATATTCTCTGTACCTCGGACACAAGAAAGCTAGCCACATCCCGCTGCAGCCAAGGTTCCTGCTCACCTGCCTGAAACTGCAACAACAGTTTTTTTTGTGCTCTCGTGTCTCTAACCTCATCTTCTATGAACGGGTTCATGGAATAAGTCTCAATTCTCTTATCAAACTGCTCCATTATCTTACATTCCTGATAGACCACATACTGTTCCAATCCAAATCCTTTGATAAAACGCGCTAGTTCTGCACGTGTTTTGATGCTCTGGTTCCATCTTTTCTGGAATTTCTCCGAAAAATTTTCTATACGTCCATTCTGCATAATTGGATAAGTAAATTGGTCAAGTTTACTATCTGATGAATTCTTTATTATATAGATATCCCATTTTTTTGCTTCGCTGACCTCACTGACAATCATCAACCGTTCTTCCCTTTGGCTGATACTTTGGATTTCCAAATTATTCTCTGCCAGATATGCATGCTGCGTCCCATATTCGCGGATAGAAATAGAATGTTCAAAATTTTTATGATCCTCACATGGAACCGGAAAACCGACACTATTAAGAGTCAATTTTTGAATATTCCATATTGGAATTATGTTATGGCATATTATTTGATTAAACCTTTCAAAATTAATCTCTATTCGTTTGATTGTGTCATTCCATGATATTCCATCAGGTAGTTTTGTGATTACAACGTCTGCAATTTTATAAAGATACGGGGCATTGATAGTCTGCCATGGAATTCCATTTTTTATAAATAATTGATATAAATGTCCAATCTTTTTTAAATATTTTTCATTTCTATGCAATTCAACCTTTATATTCCATTTCTTCTCGGATTTATCCGTTTCCAATGTTCCCTCAAATTCTATATTATTGTCCCAGATATCTTGAATTTGAATAAAATCACACCGCAATAATACACTCATCAAAGAAAATTCTTTGTGTTCTTTTATTTCATCAGCAATATCAGCTATCGTATACATTCTATCGTCTAAATCAGTTTCATCCATAGGGGCCATTAGATGATGGGATACATCAAAATATTGTTTCTCAATAACTCCCGTTTTGATCAGATACCTATTTACATCATATGCTAATTCATCTTGTACTCTCTTTTCTAAATCAGAATACATCTGTTCATTTATCTCATATAATGCAAGAAAAACATTTTCCATTAAACTTTTAAATGCTACTCGTTCTTCAAGCGTTCTGATAGATTGTATTTCCCGACGAATCATTTCTTTTATATCTGTTAATTGATTCATGGCATATATACGCCTCCTATTTTAGGATTCTATACTTATCTCCTACATCATTACCGTTATTTTCTACTTTCTCCCATCAAAGAAATTCAATTCCCAAGTATCATCCTCAAAGTCAAAGAACGTCTCCTCTCCTTTGTAAAGCAGTTCCCCTTCTCTGAGAATCGGTAGCACTACAAATCCCCAGCGCTCTCGTGAAACCCATACAAAGAACTTCATCTCCCCTTCCAGGATGATATCCGTTTCTTCCTGGATAACAGTATTCTGATAGCTGCGGTCAATCTCCTCCTGGGTCGTCTTCTCAAATTTTGAGGTGTCATATTCAAAATAATATGTCTTTAACCGTTCACCCCGCTCGTTATTCAGATACAGGTCTAGCTGGTTCCCTATCATGAAGCGTGAAATGTATCCAATGTGGTCTTCCCGGTCTAAACTCTTAATCAGTATCTTTTCCTTGTTCTCATGTGTGAGCGCCATAATCTCATAGGGCAGGGTCCCCACCTGGTATCTTTGGTTGACCTTCATATATCCACGCTTGCAATTCAGGAAATAGGCCAATGCACCTTCCAGGCAGCACATTTTTAATTCCGCCCCGTCACTGTCTTGTTTTGTATTCTGAATCAGTTTGCCGGGAACATACTGTTTCAAAGCTTCTGTAAACAGCCTGGACTTACAGGACTGTCCCGTCAGTTTTATCATCTCGTATTCCTGTAGCTCCCCCTGCTCGAACTTCTCGTCTAAGAAGCGTTCCATCAACTGGTAGATATCAGGCCGCAGGAGTTCCTCAATCTCATTCAGGTACAGAGGAAATTCAATGGAATCATGGATTCGGTCAAAACGTCCATCCACGCAGATTGAAAGTTTCCATCTGTCAAGGTATACCGTTCCTTCCCGGGTGTCCTTATTTGTACTTACATACAGCTCATAACGGAACTTGGACTGAAAAAATTGCTTTTTAATCATCTCTGCCATCTCAAACAGGTAGTAATAATTGTTCTTCACAAAGAAATAATGTTCCCTGCTGCGTTCCTGGTAATCCTTAAAACGTGTAGGGATATATTGTTCCGCCTGCTGGTATAGCTTCTCCAATTGCTCGTAAGAGAACATATTTTCCGGTCCTGGGATGTTTGCCTGTTTTATGTACCCCAGTTCAAATACAATCCTGATTTTCAACATCTGTAGAATCCGGTAAGTCAGGTTATTTCCCCCGAAGTTTGTATCCCCGTTTTCATATCTTGTTTCCAGATCAATAATGTAGGAGACCCTGTTATTGTCGATACGGAACAACCCGGAGGTCAAATCCGTAGTTCCTCCTCCACAATCAATAATCAGCGCATGATACCACCGGTCCCTTTCGTATTGGTTGTTATTTATCAGATTGTTGATACTGTTGAATAATACTGCCATCCCTTCGTCCAGCTCGCAATTTACACTGTATTCTGGAAGTATCTGCGTGAACAATTCCTCAAACTTCCTTTTCTGGCGAATTGGAGCAAGGAGCTGAACACAGGTGAATGTGCACTTGAATTGCTGCCGGGCCAGCTCAATCAGATAGCAAAGGTATGCCCTCAACATTTCTTTCCTGTCTATCTGATACTTATATCCGTTTTTTAGAACAACCCCCTGTTTTCTGCCAGCATCGCTAATCCATCGTTTCATGTCATAAAACACAGTAACATCCTCATCCTGGTAATTCTCATCAGTAAGGGCCAGCGCATCGTATCCAAATACGAATTCCGTCCTGTCTTCCAGGACCCCTTTTACACCAATGATACTGGGGATGATTGTCTGCCCCTTATCCAATGCAATTCTTGTAGTCCCATCCGGCAGGCAGATACCCATGGTGGTGTTGGAACTGCCGAAGTCAATAACCAGGGGCAGCTCAGCCTTTACAATTTCCTTTTCCTGTATATCCAGTAACGGAATCATGATACCTTCCACGTACCCGGGAACGGATACACGGTTCCCATGGTAGCAGTCATATAAAAATTCAGAATCCTTTTCATTCGGAAGATACAGTATAAAATACTGATGCTTTCCCAATGGGCATACAGGAACATCCTTCCCCTTAAAAAGATAGTAGGATCCTTTCACTTCTTTTATATATAAACAGGTGTAAATCTGAAACATCTCATCAATCAGGATTAAATTGCCTTCATAAATCCTGCCTTCCGACTGCACCTTGTAATCATCCAATTCATTCATACCTGTTTCCTGATATAGCGTGATTGTTCCAGGAATCCAAATCTGCTGTTCATCAGAGATGTGGATGGTATTCCGGTCTACAAATTCCTGCAGGCGCTTCATCCCCTCCTCCTGGTATGTCTTTATATGCCGATATTCTTTCTGTCCCCTGAACCGCATAATAAGGCGGATAAGTGCTTCCCTGTCCGCTGACTGGGAGGACGGTATGACCAGCTTCTCTTTTCTGCAGATCTCACGTAAATGGAACATCGTCATCTTTTCCAGTTCCTTATGCTTATAAGTCCCGTGTTCTTCTTTTTGGGGTCCCCGATTCAGGGTATATGTATATCGGCTCATGTTCATCCCTCACTTTATCTTATTGCACACTTGCACCGGGTCCGTATTCCGCAGTCTCTGCAGCTGTGGTCCCCTGTTCCCTGGCAAGTCTTTGTACTTCTTCCTCAGCCTGTTTTTCAGCCTCTATCCCGGCTCTTGCCGCAGCAATTTTACCATTAATTCCGTCTGCCAGTTCTGGCAGTTCCAGGCGTACATAGATAGCCTGGGCAGTCTGATAAAATGTAATGGCATTCTCATACTTTCCTTCCGCCAACAGCTCATTCCCTTTATTCTCAAGCTCAATGGCATTCTGCTGGTCATTGGCTTTCTGCTGGTTTTCCAACTCCTTTTTGCTCTCCTTCTCCTGCTGCTGTTTTGCCGCCTCAGCTGCAGCTGACTCTTCGATTTCTTTTTTCTGTATTTTTTCCTGTTGCTCTTCCTGATCCAGTTTTTCCTCAGCCGCTGCCTGTTTTGCCAGGGCTTCCTCTTTCCCCGCCCCATAGTATAGGGACGCTGCCTTATCCCTGGCCTCTTTATAGGCTTTTATTGCCCCCTCTATGTTTCCATTTGCCTCCTTCTTCTCCCCCAACTCGATAAGATCAAAAACATCAATATAATCCTTGGTAGTTTTCAGCTGAGCATCAATGTAACGTTTCCCTACATTCCCAGCTTCTACCGACATATACCTGGCGGTCAGGTATAATGCCTGCGCCTTCTGATACTCCCCTGCTTTCATAGCTTCATCTGAAAGGATGATCTGCTCCGCCAGTTTCTTGTATTGATCCGCCTCTTGGGTGTCCTCTTGCCGTTTCAGGCTTTTAGCCAGCTTTAATGCTTCTCCATATTCTTCGGCTGCTTTCTGATAATTGTCATATCTTAAGTAACTCTCTCCACTTTCCATATACTGAACCAGATTCTCCTGTTTGGTCCGTATGCTGCGGTGACGCAGATAAAGGACAAGACTGATTCCCCCCACGATCAACAGGACCGGAAGGACAACCATAAGTATTCGTTTGACCGTCCATTTTTTCTTCGGCGACTGATATACCTTATCCACAAACGTGACAGATAATGTATAATTATCTATGCTGTTGTGTTCCTGATTGTTTAATATCAGGTCTTCTACCTGGTCTAATACCGCTTGGGGTTCCTTTGCATCATTTGTAAACCCCAGAAGTTCCTGATCGCTGCACCTCTCCCATACACCTCTTGACAGAACCGCAAAAATGTCTCCGTTTTCCAACCTCATCTTCTTGGAGATTTCAATTTTAGGAATTCCCCGTTCCCCCAGATAGGAATACAGGTTATTCCGGGCCTCATGTCTGGCTGCCTGATCAAGTGGAATCTTATGTTCTTCTAACAGGTTCTGGGTCAAGGACTGATCAACAGACCGTCCAAGTATTCTCGCATTCCGTATCAGATAAAACCGGCTGTTCCCCGCATAGCCATAACGGATTTTCCTGTAATCGGTGACGGCAACCACCACAGAGGCTTTTAAATGCATCCCTCCATGTTGCCTTGTCAGTTCCTTATGCGCCTGCGCCAGATAGCTTTTCAACTTTCCTTTCCCTATCGTTGGCCGTTCCGTGAAGCTTCGTATCAGGCTCTCCACCACCAGCTTGGCACTATTGACAGAAGGCTCTTCGTCCAGACTGTCTGCCAGGACGTAACAGGCATAGTCATCCATCTCCACATATCCAAAATAATCACGGTTGGAAAGTTTATGTCCTTCCTCCGACATATTAGCGGTCTTGAATTCAGAATTTATCCTTCTCATCTGCTGCCTCCGTTTGTACATTCAGAAGCAGTACGCTTCCGTTATCCATCTCCGGATTTGATTTAGATTCTGCCTTCCGGACCATTTCATCAGCCAGTCCCTGAACAGTGTCTGCATGTAGCAAAATATCTTCCATCTCACCCCAGGACAATTCCTCAAATACTCCTTTACTGGCAGCCAGGACTGTGTCATTTTTCTTTAATCGCACAGGTCTGTCACACAATTCGATTTCCCTGAAACCATCCATACCCAGATAATTCCATACCCGTTTCTCATCCATACTCCATATGGCTTCCTGCCTGCTTATGGTCCCATCATCATAGGCTTTTGCCGCCAGCACGTCCATAGTCTGTCCCTTGTTTAATGGAATCAGTTCCTGCCCCCTCATCAGAGCAATGTGTAAATTCCCTGCCACTGCGTAATATAAGTAGCTCTTATCCATGAAGATTGCAGCAAGGCTTGCGCCGCCTCTGCGCTCCCCTATCGTCATTTGGATCCGTCTGTTCGCCTCAGCAAAGGTACTTCTGAAAAAATAATTCGGGTTATTCAGTACATGGTATGGTTCAAAACGGTCCAGTATTGTATCTGCCGCCAGCTGCGCACATATCCTTCCCGTATTCTCATTACCTATCCCATCCGCCAGAACAGCCATGGTCCCTGCTTCATTCGTGTAAGTCATCACCAAATCCGCCTGGATTTCCCGACAGCCGTTTGTCTGGCTGATTCCTTCACATGAATTTCGCGCTGCTTCCTTATGCTGTACAACGAATGACACCCTTATGACAACCGCTATAGCCAGTACCACAGCGGCAACTATCTGAACAATCACGGCTATCATCATTTCACATCATCCCAACTGAAACTTGTTCCGCATAAAGGCACGAACAGAAACCTGCTGTTTCCCAAGCTAATGGTGTCATATGGTTTTAATTCTGTGGGGACATAGACAGCCTCGTCATCAAGATACGCTAACCCGGCTGCATCCCCGGGAAGGATTACTGTATTCATTTTCTTGGAATCATAGACAATGATTGTATGGTTTTTTCGATTGATGGCATTATCACCAAGTATCTGGATATCCATATCGTCCCCACGACCCACAAAATTTTTTCCGTCATGGATTTTATAATCCATACCGACCCGTGCACCCTCAATACAGACAAGCCAGCCACAGACTGGTCGTATTTCCTCCTGAAGGAGTTCCACCGGCGGCTCAAATCCCAACGGCTTTGTTGCAGCACTCTCCTCCTGGACCTTCATGTTGCAATAAGGGCATATCTTCCCATAACGCCTTTCATTATATATGTGTCCAATCGGGCATTTTGTTAAACTCATCCTGCTCTTGTCTCCCATCTTTTTTAATTCGCTATTTCCCTAAGTCAATAGAAGCTTTGTATTTGCAATAAAAATAATGTCACCAGGCATGACCTTGCAGGGTCGGTTTAATACTTTATAGCAGACCCCGTCTTCCACTTTTTTGATTTTTATGCCATTTTGAGAGCCCAGATCCTCAATGTACCAGAAATCCTGGCAGAAATTCAGCACAGCATGCTGCGGATTGATGAATGTACTATATTCACAATCCTCCAGGTCCACATCGACTTCCTCATCCTCATTCTTTTTTCCAATCACAACCGCAATTTTCCCTGACAGTTCCCATGATTTTACCGGCCTGTTTTGGTCGTCAAGAAGAATCAACTGCTGTATGATCAAATCATCCGATGGCCGGACACTCTCCTCCACTATTCTTTTACCCCTGATCTGTGCCACTAAATCCCCGATAGCAGCAATCATGACCAGAAACAGAATGAGCATAAGGACCCAAATCCACTTTTTATCCATCCCCCATCTATAAACGCTGACAAGCAGAATGCCGCTGCATAATAAAATAATACTATCCGCTGCTATTTTGGACTTTTTTCCTGTTTTCATCTTTTAGTGTCTGCCTCCTTTATGGTTTGTTCCGCCAAAGAAGGCTGCAAACATCTCTTCTGGCTTAATTGGTCCATCTGGTTTCCTGGCTCCACCTTTTTTATCCTGATAAGTCTCCATTCCTTTTCCAGGCTGGAAACCGAAAAAACGTTCAAATTGGCTCTTGTCAGATGCCCTCTGGCTGTCCACCTGTTGCTGTGTGTCCGTCCCTTTCGAACGTTTTTTTTCCGTGGATAATCCGGCGCGACGTTTCATACGTTCCTCGTCATATTCTTTCCGTTTCTCCTCATCCTGAAGGCACCCATATGCCTCATGGATTTCATACATACGTTTTGTTTTTTCAGCATCGTCTTTCACCACATCCGGATGATATATTTTTGCCAGTTTCCGGTATGCACCTTTTATTTCTTTCTCCGTAGCCTGTTCCGATACACCCAGTATTTTGTAATAATCTTCCATCATTACCCTCTATCGTCCAAAATAATTCTGGTTAAGCCTCCTATAGAAAGAGGGCTGCCCAAGAGAACAGGCAGCCCTTTGATAACGGTCCGCGAAGCTGCTTGCGGAACTCCTGCGGTTATTTATGCGCTGTATCCGCCTTCCACAGTAACCTGCGCCATTTTGTCTTTCTTCTGTTTGATTATCAACTTAAAAGTTCCCACGCCTTCTGTGTCGCCATAATCCTCCTTATAGTCCACTACAAAGGCATTGGGATATGTATATTTGCGTACCACCTGGGAGGCGGCAATCACTTCAATGGTGACCTTACGATAACAATCCGATTTTTCAGCTGGTACCAGTGCCCACAACCCCAGCTGCCTTGTGCTGTCAAATGGATCTCCATCGACTGCCGTCAGGATTTTCCCTGTGATTTCAACTGTGCTCCCCATATCTGTCGAACGGGCATTACTGTCATGTGGAATATCTGTCCTAAATTTAACTCCAATGACACTCGTGGTACCCAACTCGATGGTGGATGGACCTTCTACCTTTAATGTAAATCCCATAATATGCTCCTTCCTTTCTTCTCATCAATTTCTGCAGTATCTACCTACCGGCTTATTCAATCAAGCGCTTATTCCCCGCTGAATCCGCCCTCAAATTTCAAATTAACCATCTTATCCTTCTTCTGCTTCATCAGAAGCGTGAACGTTCCGGCACCTGTGTCATCTGTGAAATCCTCTTCATAATCTATGACAAATGCATTCGGTACTGTAATTTGACGGACTACCTGGGACGCACTGATTACATCAATCTGTACGTTCCGGTAACAGTCGGAATTTTCTGCCGGAACTAAGGACCATCTTGCAATCTTACTGGTATCATCCGCTGCTTCTCCGTTTACCGCCGCCAGAATCTTGCCCTTAATTAATACCGTAGATCCAAGGTCTGTGGACCGAGCATTGCTGTCATGCGGGATATCCGCACCAAATTGCACAGTTATAATGCTAGTCTCTGGCAGATGGATTGACTCATTTCCTTCAATTTTTAAACGTAATCCCATTTGTGTCTCCTCCTTTTATTAATCATTTTATTTTTATCTTTTATTTTTTTAATTGATTTATAAATCGCAATTCCTGCTACCGCAAAAAAGGCTATCGTAATGATTAACTCAACTAATTCGTACATTTTTATTTATCTCCCACTTTTCTGGTAAGCTGCACTTTTAGGTTCTTTGTGACATTCGCAAACGTTACCTGTACATTGCAGATTCCATTCTTCTCATCAATCGTGAAATCCAGCTCGTCACCATCCTGCAGGATTGAATTCACATGTTGGCGGTCTGCATCCCAGCGGCTTTTCTGGCTGCTCGGATTGCTACTAAAAAATTTAAGTATTTTATCCTGTTTGAAATCCCCACTGTAGAAGCGAAGCATACGTTCAATATAGGTAACTACCAAGGTCTTATAAATCGGCTCAAACTCCGTACCATTGCTCAACAGATTTCGCGCCTTATAAACGGTGATATTTTTAATCTCACGCCCTTTATATTGCGCATTGTCCGAGGAAAATACAAAGCCGAAACCGGTATGATTAATGGAGTTTTTAATTGCATTCGTAAAGCCTGAGATCTCCTTTGTCATACTAGTTGCTGCCAGAAGCGCATTGTCGTCTGCTTCCACATCAAACCGAACACCTGGATACTCACTGCTGGTATTGTTGAAACGCTCTTTTAAATATTCCGGGCACTGCCATGCAGCCACAATACCGGCTGCCTCATAGGCTGCATTGATATAAATACCCTCCAGCCACATCTTCATGATGTCTTCTTTTTCTTCTGAGAGCATTACATTCCCTTCTTCATCCATGATCATACGCTTGTCCAGAATCAGACCCGATTTATCTTTCGGGATAATGGTTGCGTTCGGAATACACGGAACTACAAACTCACTGTAATCCTGCTTCATGAGAGGCGTGCATTTATCCTTAAAAATCCCAATTCCCTCGGTTGCCACATAGTTGAATGTAGTCTCTTCACCAGTACAGAAGCTGAAAAAAGTGGTGATTTTATACGGAAGCAGTGCATTCATCAGGATTGCCAGACTTTCCATGGAATTGGTCCCCTGCTTCTCCACCTTCTGGTTCCCTGCAAACCGTATCCTCTGAAGCTTACCGCCGCCGCTCTGGTTCAGTTCAACATCCGGGACAATCCCATACCAGATTGTATTCTCAAACTCGTTTTTATCATTGGTCGTGTTTAAGTAGGTCAAAAGCCTTGGCAAATTGCTGGATTTAACCAGCATGTCCAGGGAAGTATTGGAAATCAGCAGTTTAGGCTGCATACCTTTTTCTTTTACCTGGTACTGGTCAAAGAATGTCTTCACTCCAAGGATTTTCTCAATCAATGGTTTGACCGCCTTCACAAAATCATCCTTGCTTTTCTTGTAAAACTCCAGGTAGTTATTATAATTTCTTACTTCCATCTCTGTATCCACAGCACTTTCCATGGTGGATCCAAGAGGGCAGAATGTACGCACCACCAAGTCCCTGACATAATCCGATGGGGCTTCGTTTAATTCATCATAATCCTCTTTGAACGTCTCCTTCAGGCTTGTATTGATATGGTCATCCACCACGGCCAGCTGGGTGCTCTCCTCCTGTTTCATCTCAAGGATCTTCAGTTCCCCGTCATCCCCCATGCTGAGAAGCCCGGCTTTAAAGTCCTGTCCGCCTTGTTTTGTTTCCCCATCCCCCAGAAGGAGCCGTGTCTTGATGTCCTCGATTGCCAGAGGGAGCATGGCGAGCACATTGTTATAATTCTGGCTGGCCTGTTCAAACTGGTAATTCAGCTTATCACCCAGGTCCAGGCGTTTGGGATCCCCTTCATCCAGTTCCATGTATTTGCCATAGGTGTATTGGATTTCTCTTCTGACCTGGCGGATATCCTCCATGATTTTCTTGGGGGAAATCATATCCAGCACGTTGCTGAACTTGAAGTCAACATTTGCCACACCTTGGGCCCCCTTTGCCCCTAACAAGGTTATCAGCATATTGAGTAAATCATTTGACTCGTTCAGCGGGATTTCCGTAATGCAGTTATCTGGGATGTTCTCCGGCTTCACAAGGCTGTACTGGATGCTTGATGATGCGGCGTCACACCAGGAATATACCACCGGCGTGAATTTCTCCAGAAATTCCTCAAAGCTGGAGACTACCAGTTCTTCATTAATCTCCTTGACTTTGTCATCATCCAGACTATTCTTTCCCCGCACATCCCCAATCAAAGTAATCAGGTTTAGGCGCTCCGGATTCATTTCAGCAAACAGAATCGTTCTGTTTGTCTGTGTGATAGTTTCCATAGGCTTTCACTCCCTCTTTTGAATTTATTGGATCACCGTTATATAATGCATCTCCAGTTCATATGCCCCATCTTGTGAAGTAATATAAATCACATCACCAAAGCTCACACTGTACTGAATCTGCCGGCAAACGATGGAATTCCCTATCATTACTACAGCGTGGGATGTATGATACAGAATCATCCTTCTGTCTTCGTCAGCTATCAGATGAAGCGAATCTAATCCTAACGCATCAGAAATCTCCGGATAATCCCCCATAAGGTTGCCAAGTGTTATTTTATTATCCTTTACTTTATGCATTTGGAAGGACAATGGTGGAATTTCTTCAATCGTATTTGGGTGCCCGGTACAATAAACATCCAGTTTTCCACAAAAATGGTTGCGTTTCTTCTCCTCTGTTATCTGATCTAATACCGGTTTGGGTTTGTGGAATACTTTCCACAAAATTCCCGCTGCTATCATGCCAAAAAGAAGAATTATCCACCAATATACTTTCCATAGTGGAGTAACTGTTATGTGGTATGAATACTCCAGAACACCCTCCCCATCAGAAATCCATAGAATTAATGACTGGTTACCGGATTTCACTGGGTCAACAAGAAGGCGTCCTTCAGAAATCTTTGCTTCCACACAGCCCCCACTCGTATCTCTCAATGAATAACTAAGAACATCTCCATCCGGATCCGAAAAGAACTCGGTTAAAACATACTCGGTTTGCTTGCTGATTGATGTTAATATCCCGGTTTCCGGAAGATTTCCCATGGGCAGACGATTATTCACTTCAATTTTAAACGGCTTAAAAGAGGCTGAACCCATGCGGTCGTCCAGCTGCCCTTCCATGTAGTAAATACCCGATTTATCAAAACTCGTCTCTCCTACAATAATCCCGTCCCGAATCTCGCACGCTAAGGATTCTTTTTCCCTCTGCTCGCCATCATACAGCCTCAGTTCACACCTGAAATTTTTATAGAAAGCCTCGTCTGATATAACCGCTCCAGTTTTGTCCTTAAAATAAACTTTATATTTCAGAGGTAAATTTTTTCCAATGGTACTTTCTACATCGAGAACCGGTGTCAAATTACGGTAACTAACCAGGTATATCTGAAGTTTCTGGTTTTCTACGGTTTCTGTTTGTATCGTTAGTTCTTCGATGTCATCTCTTACATCCGTTATTTTTGTGACGGCATAATTTTTCGAATTTACAGCCTCAACTTGCTGTTCTCCGTACAAAACACGAACCGGTCCAATTGATTGAGGTGATATGACAAGCACATCCAGCTCATCCAGATAGGCATCGTCCAGTTTAAACCGAATATTCTGTATACCAGGTGCATAGATACTGTCTGTGATTTGCTGGATGCGGTAGTCCATATTGTCAGCAAAAATGCCATACAATATTTCAATCAGCGTCGATGGCTCATTAACGAAGTACATCTGTCCTTGGGTCCGTTTTGAGAGCGATTCCAGATTCGCAGTATTCCCATCGTATTTTCCAAAAGCTATGGAGTAGATTGGTATGCCCTGCTCCTCGCATTTTTGTGCCACATACTCCTCGTCCTGAAGCGATTGTTCCAATCCCCTGCCGGTTTGGGATCCTTTTAAATCTGACTCCCCATCTGAAATTAAAACAATTGCCTTTTTGCGGTTCGTTTCCTGTGAAATCAATTCGTGAGCATTCCGTAGTCCCAGACCTATATCTGTATTTCCAGAATATCCAGGTGCATCAATTAACTGCCTTAATACTTGTCTTTCCTCATTTGTCCCTACTGAAATCGGGGAAGTTGTTGAAAGAAGCCGGTCATTATAGGCCACGAATCCAATGCGTATGTCTGCGCTATGTACAGTGTCTATAAATGCTTTTACCATTCCTTGTGCTGTTTGTTCCGGATCATTCGTTTTCATCGAACCACTGTAGTCCATAACGAAAATAACATCCAGCCCTTTCTTATCACTGCTGCGTTCGTTTGCTTCCGATATGAAGGAAAACATCAGCATAAAGAGGAGGGCCATAATTAAAAAGCCATAATTCTTTTTATACTTTTTCATTGTTATCTTCCTATTCCCCGCTCTGAAACATCGAAGTTTGGATATCTCTTCTCTGTTATGCCTCCGTTCATATTTGCAGATTGTTTTGGCATGACAGATAAAATTGTAAGTTAGGCCTTTGCTATTCTTCCCTGTCAGGAAAAATCCACATCGCCTGTACAAATGAATCTTCCTTAATTGAACAGCTCACAACGGTTTTATCTTTCATAATACAATCCATTAATTTATAACGGTATTTTTGTTTCTGCCATGATCGATTCCAAAAATACAAATGTCTTTTTTTAATGTCTGTCTCAATATTGTATAGCACAACGTCAAATCTGCCTCGCTTTAAAATTTCTACTTTGGCCGCATACCGATAGAAATCGTCCCTTTCATTTACCATATATTATATTCTACAATTACCTACTTTTTGATATTTTAGGACTAGCGCGATGATAACTCCTAGTCCTGTTCCGATTGTTGCAAGTGCAAGTGGTTTAAATATTACACATAGGTGGATGGATTTAGCTATCACTGCCACCATAAAACAAATTCCCATCATCCATTTTCCAATCTTCCGATAAAGTACCCTTTCCAGTTCAGACAATGGCTTGTTTTCAGCTTCCACGGGTGCTGCCAACCAAATAATTATGGTTACCACTCCCATCATATAGAGCAATACTCTATCACTCATATCCATTTTTATAATCCAAAAAGAAATTATGGTCACTATCCACGAAATAAACAGACACCTTAGCTGGGTCTTGGCATGATATCCACCAATATACATTCTCTGCACAAATAAAACTATCCAGAAAACCAATCCTTCTATGGGGATTCCAAAAAAAGCAGCGCATATGAAAGTAATAATCAAATCTAGCAAAAAACTTCCTGCCTTCTGCAGTCCATATTTTACAATTGTTTCATTATTGTTTCCAACTGCGCCGCTTTCTTTTAGGATTTCTAAAATCCAGTCAATCATTTGTATTTACGGAGTTTATCAATCTCTTCCGGCAATTTCTCTTGAAATGCTTTTCCCCAGCAGTTCATGTTTGTAATGATTACGGCCATTGCCAGTGCAAAACTGGTAATTTGAGTGGAATGATTTTTAATAAAACTTTTGATAAATTTCATTGTTTACCCCTCCTACTTTTTAATGGATAAAGTATATCATAATTTTCTAATAAGAATTTTCAAATGGTACAAATAACCGTTCTAATGGTATAATTTGCATTTTATACAATTTATCACCAGACCTGCCAGTCACTTTTAGCAGAACGTATATGTTTATTGCACTTGTATCACGTTGTTGAATGTAATCCACGGATATGTTCAGACAAAAAAACATGTTGCTTAGAAAGTTATTAAAAAGAGCATAAAAGATTCTATTTCGAGTTGAATCATGTAAGTGGAATTTATTTCTACCCATATATAAAAAATGCCGGTTCCTTAGCTACAACTTTTCATACGGAAATCGGCATTTTATTGCGATTGATTTTTATGTTTAGAATTCTTCTCCAATTAAAATAAAAGCATTCACTTCAAACTCATCATCCCTAATCTTATATTCCATTTCACCATTATATTTATTGATTGACTCCTTAACATACTGCAGGCCAAATCCATGGTCCGCCTCCATAGTCTTTGATGTTTGTAAACGCTTTCCATTAGACATGATAGGGTTACCATTATAGGTATTTATAATCCTTAACCGTAAGGCGCCTTTTTCCATACTAAATAAAACGTACAACCTTTTGTCCCCTTCACATTTTTTTAGAGCCTCCACTGCATTTTGCAATAGATTTCCAAGAATGATACTGATGTCTAATGAGGCAATTGGCAGGGATGTCGGTATCTTAAGTATCGGCTCTGTCATGGCCCCCATCATTTTGGCCTCATCCATATAATAATTAATGATACTGTCTACACAATCATTTCCCGTCTTTGCGTATTCCCTATTTGTTGCCATTACGTCTTCTAATTGTTTCAGATAGTCGCTAATCTCCTCTATCTTTTTATCATTGAGCAACTGTTTCACAACAATGATATGATTCTTGATATCATGACGAATCGAACTGATCCGTTTGACAGATTCGCGCATCAACTCCAATTGATTCTCATATTGCCTGAGCTTTTGGCTGAGTAAATATTGTTCCATTTCTTTTTCATACGCGCTCGCTAGTTGCTCATATATATAAAATACTACAATATTCAATAAAATAATCCCGAATATCCCTCCTACCTTTAGTTCCGGATTCATTTTTGTATCCATTGCCAACACGACGAACATGCTGGTGATTGGCAACATTATCAGTAATAGATTCTCATGCCTTAGACGCAAATCGTTCACTCCCCTATTAAAATGTCCCTGTAGGAGAGCCAGAATAATACAGAACATAAAGTTTGAAAGGACTGCAATAACTGATGTATCTGGTGTTTTAAAGAATATCATCAGCAGGTACCAAAACAGCTCTTCCGTGCAATAACCTATAGTCGCAAGCAACAATGGTACCAGTATCTTTTTCCAGATATATTCATCATAGGCAATGAAAACAATTATATAGAGGCAAATATAATTTGAAATCAATGTAATTTTATCGTCTTTCCATAAGAAATATACATGATTGTTAATTATGTAATATATAAAATAAAGTAAAATACACGCTTTTACGCTGATACGCAACCGCTTAAGCAGAATACCAACCATCTTATAGGTCAGGAAAATTCCAAATAGACTATTTATCCAAAAAATTACCATAACTATTTTCTCCATTCTGTATCATGCTTTATTCCGCCATATTGTTTCTTAGGTGAGATGCTAGGCATACCCATACTGCAATATCCACTGTTGAACTTCTTTCCATCTCGATCGGCTAACAGGTATCTCAATATCATATTTCAGAAGAAAGTGGTCCCGTCCAAATGATTTTACATAGTCTACATTCACTATATATGATTTATGGATACACCAAAACTGTCTTCGCTCTAACTGCTGCATAGTCTCTTCTAAGCTTCCATAAAACTCAATATATTGATCCGACTCTCCTCCATAGAGTAAATCCTGCTGGCCCATTCGTCTACTTTCCGTAAAAATTTTAACCTTCTTTCTGTCGCTCTGATAATACATGATATCGTTCAGGTCAATGCGAATGGTGTGGCTTTTCTGCTGATAAGCAAAATATTTCTTATTATCCTTTAATTTAACTGCACAGTAACTGGAAAGGACCTGTGCAAGCTGCTCCGTCCTGACTGGTTTTACCAGGAAGTCAAAGGGCCTTATATGAAACAGCTGCATCGCGTACTGTGTATGGGATGATACAAATACAATCTGAAGATTCTCATCCTTTAGCCCCTCTCTGATATAATCACCAATCTGCATTCCCGTCTCATCCCCAAGTTCTATATCCAGAAACAGTAAATAGGGACGTTCTTTTTTCATGAATTGTCGCAGGCTTTTTCCAGAATAGCACTGTTCTATATTTACTTCACACTGATTTTTAGATGCCCAATCCAATATACAGTTTTCCATGTAGCCACAAAAATACTTATCGTCATCACATATCAATATTTCAATCATAATGTTTCCCTCATTTTAGCCTAAGTGTTTTCAGTCCTCTACAATAACATAATTAAAAGTACAAAAAATTGGTTGTAAGGGGTTATTCTGAAATAAACATGGCCTTCCATAGGTATTTACATAGATATCATCCGTTTTTTAATCCTTCCCGACAAGATTTTCTATGATCCGAAAACTAACAGGACAAGCCAAAACCGCTGGTGTAAAAATAACCTTTCATCTACCCCTCTTTCATTCTATTGTACCAAAAATTACTATGTAATTTAAGATACTTATTTAATATTCAGTGCCAAAGTTTGTATCACATTGTTTCCTATCACAGAGAAACAGTATATAAAACGATTACATCTGTGATATTAAGAAATATTTACTGAATGTTATACACACATAGCTGTACATTTCAACTTACCGTCTCCATTGTAAAACCCCAAATATATTTGTTACTTTTATTGGGTAGTAAAAATTTATTTTCATGGTAATGAATAATAAAACAATGTTCATAGTAGTATCATGCACGAAAATTTTTTAGAGATTGCATAATCGTTCTGGCATCGTTTTCATCCAGTTCTTCATCCTCCTTCAGTGGTTTAGGCCCTTGCTTAATCTGCACTGAGGGCTGGATATTTTCAGCTTGTACAAATAAAGGCTGCAGATTCCATGGTCGGACATTTACATACCCTGAATCTACATAGCATAAGACCGCGTTAACAATAAACTGGTTTTTGGGGTCCATCTCATTTAACATCTTTGCAACTCTAACATGTTCCGGATCCTTTTTCTTAAAACCAATCGTGAAAACAAATTCATTCTTCTTTTCCCGCATATCAGGCTACCTCCCAACTTTTGAAAGGTTATAGAGCTTGGCATAGCCTCGCGCATTGGCCGTAATCTCCGGTATAAAAATCGCTTTTTCCACTTTCTCTGACCTCTCCAGATGCTCTCTCAGAAGTAAAGCTCCGCCACCGACAAAGACAACACAGCCTGTCCTTAAATCCATACTCCGCTCCCGGAAGGCTCCTAACAGATCGTCTACAAAGGTTTTGGTTATATTCCTTACCAGCCCCTGTATCTGCTCATTAAAATCCGTTTTCTTTCCCTGGATGATGTCATCAATCTCTGATTCGGACAGTAATAAATCATACTCGGAATTGACTCTGGACTTAATCCGGTTATATAAAGTGATAACTCCGTTTTCCAGGGAATCACAGATATTCATATCCGGCACTCCATTCTTTAACTCCAGATAATCCACACTGAATCCGCCAATATCAAAAATCCGGACCTTGGTATGCCGCTTGATCTCCGGATAGATTGTCATGGCTGCTGCATAGTCCTGTGGATAGGAAACCACATCCCCGATTGTAACAGAATAACTGTTTCTTCTGAAGGAAAACTGAATGATTCCTTCTCTTTTGAAATACCGCTCAAACTTTTTATATAGTAAACCGTAATGCGCCGGTGGCAGCCCTACGGGCAGATTTACTTTTGTAATTTCATTCCTCGGCCGCTGGCCTTCCAGCTCCAGTTCCATGCCAATCCCAAACAGGGTCAGTATGAAAAACCGGTCGTCTTTCGTTTTATCCCTCATGTAAGGAATCCGCTGTTGTGACAGTGTATAATACTTCTTGTTATAAGACAGGAAGTCCCCCAGCGGCGGCTCCGTATCACTCTCTACTAGCCCTGATGTAAAAATTTGATTCTCGGTCTTTATGTTCCGGTTCCCGTGATCGACTGCGATTGTTTTCGTTCTATACATGTTATGTATCCACTCCTTTTTTATTTTCTATACATACTATATACGGACAGACCACGTATTTCCCAACAAACGGCATAAAAAATGGGTGCCAATACCAATTAAAATTAGTATTGAACACCCATATATTACTTATTTAGCTATACAAATCAGCATATTCCGTAATTACTTTGCCTTCCATTATTTCATCATCCATCGAGCATACCCACACCAACGTCGGGGCCTCATAGGAAGGTTCCCCCATCAGGCCATACACGGTTTTCTCTCTATACTTATCCCAGCCTGCAATGGCTTCCTCTTTGCAGTTTCTTTCCGGAACTTCAGTTTCTGCAATCAGCCACAAAGCCTGTTGCCGTTCCGGACAATGGATAATCATATTGTTTCTAAATCTCGGTTTCATACATCTGCACCTTTCTCCTTACCAGCTTCAAGCTGTCTAAACCGCTGTCATTTATTACGGAAACATCATTCCGTCAACTTTTCCAACAGCTTGGGTAACGCTTTCCGCGTAAGTTCTGCCGATGCTTTATCCACGCAGCGCGACAACAGCTCCTCTTTCTGGCTATAGACAACCTCCTTGACCGCTTTTTCAATCCCTTTATATTCATCACGCTTAAAATAAGCCCTCGCACACTCCTTTGCAACCATATCTATAATTGCTTTCTGAAGCTCATCTTCATCAATCTCTATTGTTACCTTCATCTTTTCCCTGCCTTATATTTATTCCATATCACTCGGATGCTTTACATTTCAGATCGAGCAGCCAGTCATCCACACCTTTCAAGTTTCCGGCCCAGGCGCCCTCTTTGTCTAAATCCCAGACAAACTGCTTGCACGGCACCAGAAGCTCCTTACAGATGCCATACAACTTCCTGCACCCGTTCTGGATATGCTTCCGTTTCTCTATTTTCTTCAAGCACTGATGTTTTCCTTTTTCCTGCTGGAATGCACACGTTACGCAGTCTGTATTATAATCCGCCTGACAAACCGTATTTAACAACTTATCCATGTCATAGGTCTCATAAACCAACTTGACTCTGCGCCGCTTTAACTGTGCGATAAGCTCCGGAAGATTCGCGTACTGGTTGACCCCCGGGACACAGGCAAAGCTGCGACCGGACAGGAAACTGGCTATGTCTCCTTTCAGTGGGCCTTCTGTGAGGAATACAATCTCATCCCTCGGATTCCCTACAAAATGAATCGGGCTTCTGGAGCTGGTTCCCATCTTATCATTGATACTGGATAACCAGATATACTTGGTGTGATCGAACGGGTGATCCAGACGAATCTGCATTCCCACAATATACCCCTCGATTGTCCGGACCGGAATTAAAAAGCCGCTGCATTTCCGCTTAAAGCGAATACTCCAGGCCCCATCTTCCTCCTGGTAAAATCCAGGAACACCTTCCACGGTACAGCCAGCTTCAATCAACCGTTCTGTCAGTTTCCGAAAACCGAAGACCGGCGTGCTCTTGTATCCGTTCTTCTGGATCTGCTCCATGCTTAATCCGCGTTCCAAAAGATTTTTTTCGTGAGTCTCCGATAAAGTAAGCATGGAGAGGAACGTGGAATATGTTTGATGCAGCACCCAATCAGGAGCCCGGTCTGCACGGATCACTTCCGGTTTGCATTTCACCGTTTTCTTAAAGCTCTCATGTCCCGGAGCCTGGATGCCTTTTCCCAGATAATTCTTGATTTGTTCACAGGACGCAGCCCGATCCAGACCATATACTTTGCTGTATAACTGAAGCTGACCTCCGCCTTCTCCGCATTTGTTGCAGCGGAATACGTTCTTCTCCAGGTTAATATTCAGCTTCCCCTCTTTGCCGCAAAATGGGCAGTCACAATCCCAGCTTGTTTGATTTTTTCGACGTATTTTCAGGTTCAGAAGGAATACGATATCACTAATGTCGAATGGAAATACCTCATTCATCTGATATAATTCCTCCCTCCTTTCCGTAGCCTGGCAAAAGCCAGGCTGCATGTCATTAAGCTCCCCTGTTTGTTGCTGCGTCAATCAAAAATCTAGCGCCAACCCGCAAGAGTTTATCCGGCCCCTTATAATCATTTGCATACCAGTTTAAGTCCTTCGGCCGGTCTATCGCAATCTGCCCTAACGTCTTGCCATGATTGATCTTGGTTGAGATAACGACAGACGCCGCTGATTTATAGTCCAACAACGCATAGAGCTGTTCGTCCGTCATATCCGGTGTGATAACCGGTAACTGCGGTGCCTGGCCGACTGGCTGTATCTGCTCCTGTGCAAGAGCTTGGTTCTGTGGTGGCACCTGATTCTGTGGGGCTGTCTGTCCCTGTTGCCATGCCTGATTCTGCTGGACTGCCTGGCCCTGTGTCCGTGCCTGGTTCTGTGGTACTGCCTGACTCTGAGGCTGTGCCTGGTTCTGCGGGGCTGCCTGGCTCTGAGGCTGTGCCTGTCCCTGTGGTACTGTCCGGCCTGCAGCATAATTATAGTTAGCAGGCGCTGAATTCTGTACCGGTATGCTTTCACCAAAAGCCGGAGGCATTCCATAAGCCACACTGGAGGTTTCCTGCATATATGCTTCCGGGGAAGCTGTCGGTTCCATATAACCTGCCGACGCTGCCGGATTCTCCTGCATAGGTGTCTGATTTTGAGCCATTACCAGATTCTGGTTTGGAACGGCCTGCTGGCCCTGTGAACCATTCACTTCTCCAGCCATACTGCCGGGCATATCAGAAATGTAATTGCTTCCCTCACCGCGGTTCTGTCCAAGAGGCGCATCGACCACATTTGGGTCCTGCTCGCCTTCCAGATCGGCAAATTGTAAGCCATATCCCGCATCAGCAAGCGCCCGGCCTACGGCGGCAGTCTCCGCCAGCTCCAGAAATTTGGCTCCGAACTGTTCATCCTGATTTGAAAACTTCTGGGCAAACGCACTGGCAATATAGCTGTCCTCCGGATCTGTCTTGTTTAAGTAGACCCTGGCTTCCACAATGGCCGTCTGCTCCGTGAGCTTTAGCAGCTTTTTGACAATCTTTCCATCCGGATTCTTCAGGCGGAACCACAGTTTACGGTAAACCACATCCAGATACTGCTTTACGGTCCCATCACTTCCGGTTAAGTTCCTCATATACTGCCTGGGATCAAAACCTTCGATCCGGTTCAAATTTCTGATTTCATCCACCCTGTCATACATTGTTGTATTGATTGTTTCACTCATTCGCTTTCGCTCCTCTCTTGTGAGCGGCAGGCGGTATCTTAACCTCTATAAAGTAAAGAGCCGCCAACCGCTGAAATACTTGAATCTTTTTTATTTTTTTACAGAAACTCAACTGGCCCGTTTCTCCTCTTCATCTTCAGAACAATCTTCTACCCTTCCATCAAGAGGGGCGGACTGTCCACATTCTTCTGGACAGAGTTCCTGGTTATCCACAAAAAGTTCTGCATTTACAATGTATTCCGGTGTATACCAAACCTCATTACCCGGAATTCTTCCCGGACTTGACAAGGTATCCCCGACAATTACATACGCGGGTAAGCCCAATATGGCTAACTGAATGTAGCACATCAATGCCGATATGCGGTCAACATCCTGGCCCACAAATAATGCATTCGTCTGCGGATTGATTTCTTTCTTTTGAAGCATATGTGCAAACGCAATTAACATCGTTCCGGTTCCGCACGCCGGGTCATATACGGACAAATATCCTTTCATTTCTAATCGGTCATTCCAGATCAGTTTCTCGCACACAAACTCGGCACTTGCAACGGAAACACTGTAAGGGCTGAAATACTGCTTTTTTAGCCTTTGCAACAGCTCCAGCTCCTGACATACATTTCCCAGGAAATCCTGTTTGTCGTTTTCTTCATAAGCCAGCTGCATAACAGCGAAAAGCTGTACGATGATGTCCTGTTCCTCCTTCTGATAGGTATGTATGATGGACAGATATTCTTCTTCCCGCTCATCCCAGCTGCTTGTTTTCACAAGGTTTGAGATGGTGATTGCAGCCAGAGTAATGAAGTCACTCCACACCTTCCAGATAGAACGGCGCTCGGCAAGTTTCTCCAGCATGGTACAAAATTCCGCTTTCCAGTCCAGCTTTCTATTCATTGGTTGACCCCTTTCCTTGATCCGGCAATTCACTGATCTGTACGGCCATGTCCTTCTCCAACATACCGTTACGGATTATGACCTCGCCATTCTCCCCATACAGCACCTGGTAGCCTTCCATGGACAGCGCCTGCTCGATCACATCAAAAACGCGTTCCCGCTCGTCCTGCTTCTCCTGATAATTACACTGTTTGCATTTACAGTCCAGCTGGGTGCAGCGTCTGAGCCGCGCTGGATTCCGGCTTTCAACGTATGGGATACAGATGGTAAATCCCAGTTCCTCCAGTTTCTCTGCCGCAAAATGGATCATCTGGTTTCGCACACTACGGTCTAAGACATTCTCTAACTCCTGGCCGTCTCTGCCCGTGCTGCCATCCACCAGTACCTTACAGAAGTCAACTGCAGCCTGCGATAATGCATCCAGGCGGCGCACCATACCCTGTGAAACAATTTTTGTCCTATTCATCGTTTAAATTCCTCCTAATAATTAATTGCCATCTGTTCATATACGGATTCCTCCGGCCTGCGTTCCTCCAACAGCTCATAATACCGTCTGGTAAGCCGTTCCCCTAACCGGGTCAGGCGATTTTCATTTTTCGTGTTATGGACTGCCTTCTCAATGGCCCGCTTCTGTCCTATAATAATCAGCTTTACTTTGGCTCTTGTTATGGCGGTATAAAGGATATTACGCTTTAACATGAGGCGGAACGTCATCAGCCATGGCAGGATCACCACCGGATACTCGCTGCCCTGGGATTTATGAATCGTCTGGATATAGGCGTGTTCCACCATTTCCATCTGTTCCTCATCATATTCCACAATACGGCTGCCAAACGCAATTTCGGTTTTTTTAATCCCGTCACTGTCCAGGTAAACAGCTTTTATGAATCCGCTGTCCCCGTTACTGATGCCGTCTTTGTTTTTATTTTGGATAATCTTGTCCCCGGCGTGGAACGTATGACCGCCAGCTTTCATTTCCAGCTGGCCTTTCCGGGCTGGATTCATCATTTCATGAAGTTCTTCATTCATCCCGTTGACGCTCACACCGTCACCCTTTCTGCGCGGAGTAAGAATCTGAACGTTTTCCAGGCCGTTTTGCTTAACCTCTTCCGCATAGATTTTTCGTATCAGGTTTTTAGCTTCCTGCTCTGTTTCGACCGGTAGCCAGACGAAATCCTCCCCATAATCGAACTCTGTCTGATCCTTTTGCATAAGATCCGCATTTTGAACAATCCTGCTATTTTCACTTTGTCGGAAGACCACGTCAAGAACCGTAAGAGGGATAATTCCGCTTTCAATCAGCTCCCGGAATACATTTCCCGGTCCCACCGATGGCAGCTGCTTCACGTCTCCAACCAGAACCACTCTGGTATCTCTGTCTATCCGGCCAAAGAAGGTGTTTCCCAGCTTCATGTCAACCATACTGAACTCATCGGCCAAAAGCAGGGATGCCTCCAAAGAATCGGAGTCCATCCAAAAATCCTCATCATCACTCACAATTCCCAGCGCACTGTGCATGGTAGACGCTTCCGGATAGCCGGTGCTCTCTGCCATACGCCTGCTTGCTTTCCCAGTCGGTGCCATAAGAAGGACGGTTCCATCATCAATCTTTTGATGAATATAAAGGATTACTTTCTCCACTGTTGTCTTTCCGGTTCCCGGCCCTCCCGTAATAATACTGAAGCGGTAACGGAAAGCCATGATAACAGCTTCTTCCTGCCGCATGGCAAGCTGAATTCCCAGCTCCTCCTGAGCCTCCTTCAGCAGACTAATGATATCTGTTTTATCCGGCTCCTGAAGCAACAGCTCCGCTATGGCATTTGCTGTACCTTCCTCCTGTTCATAAGCACTCTTGGTATAGACTGCAGTTCCATCAACCACCAGCTCACTCTCTGCAAACATCTGATTAGCGACTGCACAGATCTGTTTCCTGCTGACGGCTTCCATCGGGAATCCATGGTTTAAATATTGATATACAGTCTTGATATAGGTTTCTTTATCCATGTAGAGGTTCCCTGCCCGCATATTGTCGTCTATCACATAGCGCAGGCACTCCCTAATCCGCTGCGGATTGAAAAGGCATATGTTATTTGCCATTGCGATTCGGTCAACTTGCGTGAAGGAAAATCCCTGCACTTTACAGAGTTCATAGGTTTCATTCCGTACTACCTCCAGCGCGCGGTCCCCATATGCGGCCTGCACCTTAGCAATCTTTTCCGGCCCCAGCTGATAGGGGGCCAGTAACATAGTTAATTCCCTTCTGGAATGCGCTTCCTGATAGGACGTCAGAATCACGGACAGCTTTTTCTCTGTGATTCCCTTAATCGACAGAAGCTTTTCCGGTTCTGTATCAAAAATCTCAAAGGTTTGTGTACCAAACTGGTTCACAATCGCCTCCGCTGTTTTAGGGCCTATTCCTTTCACCGCTCCAGAACTAAGATACTGGTAAATGCCGTCCTCTGTGTCCGGTAAAATATCGTCATAATACTCCACCGCAAACTGCAGCCCGTTCCTGCCCTTGGCCCAGGTTCCGTTTAACTCATATTCCAGCACGTCCCCGTCCGGCAGGTGGTATCCGACCGCCACAAACGCAGTTTTATTTCCCTTATAGAAGGAGTTTTTCGCACCTTCCAGCACCTGTTCCTCCGTAAGATACTGAAATATACAATATCCGTTCTCCGGATTGGAATAGATCTCCCTGTCGTATCTACATCTCACGTCAACGCCTCCTTTCATGTGGAAGGCGTCTGCACCACGCCAATATAAGGGTCCTCCTTTAGAAGGGCATATACGGGTATTCCCAGCTCCCTGGCCTTTACGATCTCGGCCTGCATACCGCAGCTGATTACCGGGCTGCAGACGATTAGCGCCTGGCTGTGTTCCAACAGCTTCATGCCAACACTGATTCCCAGTTCCCGCTCCCATAAAACTCTGTCATCCAGAAGCTCCGGAAGATACGCATGAGGAGCCACCGCCCGGCACCGGAAAACTTTCGAAACCAGCTGCATATAACTGCGGGCCAGTTCCATATTTGCGCGGATTTCATCAGCTGTTGGCGCGGAAAGGGGAGAACAGATATAAACCATATCGTTTTCTCTTATCATCAGGCCGCCTCCACTTTCTTGGCAGAAAACCGCCTGCTTTCCGTAACTTCTACATATTCATCATAGATATCCGGATGCTGCACCTGCAGCTTTTCCAGACCATTCTTACTGATTCCGGTTCGATAGACCGGATTATATGTAACAAGGTATTTGCACGGACCGAGATCCAGTGATGCTTTACAGCTAACACCCATACGCTCAACCACACCGGCATAGAGGCTTTTCATCTTCCCCTCAATCTCTCTCGATTCCTTATCAATCGCGGATTTCCGCTCTTTTAAGGCTAAATACTGGTCCAGGTTATCGCGTATTGTTCCCGGGAGGATTATTTCATCCTCGTCTTTATCTCCAGGCCCAAAATGCCTCCTGATACTTTCCAGTACCAGCTCACCGCTTTCCACGTATGGAGGTTCCTGCCCTTTCTGGACATATTCATTCCAAAAATAAGCCTCCTCATTGATAAGATCTTCTTCGAGATCATAGTCTCGCTCAATTTTCCGGATGACATACTCATTCTCATTATTTCCGAACAGACAGGCGATATAGACCACATTTAAGTTCATGACAGCCATGTAATGTCTGCACTGATACTCATAATTAAGCGGTACACAGTCATTTTCCCATTTGTCCTGACAGTGATAGTTTGATGTTTTACATTCAAGTATGCCTTTGCTTCCGTCCGGAAAATTAATAAAAAAGTCAACGTCCGCCACCATAAATGGATAGAGAGGATGACGGAACATCTTATGGATGGGGTAGACCATCAGCCCGGTTTTATAAGAAAATATCTCTGCAACCAGTTCCTCCAGACGATGTCCAACGGATTTAGCCACCCAGTTATCCTCATCTTCATTGACTACCGGCCGGATACCCCGCTTGTCATAATACAGATCCCGGCCGGTACAGAACGGTGATTGTCCCATAATGGCAGCTACGTCACTCCCGCCAATTCCCAGCCTGCGGTAATCCAGCCATTCCTTTTCAGTAAGCGTAGTCGTATCAACGACTACCTCCGGGCTATAATTCAGATTCAAAAACATAAAATCTCTCCTTCCTCATGGTAAGAAAAAAGAAGAGGTCTCCCCCCTCTTCGTTCTTAATGTGATTGGCCGTTTTTCACAGCCTGCATTTTTTACCACTTGATTTCTCCCGGAACATCAAATTCCTTCCAGTCCAAAGACAAAGCCCTGGCAAGTTTTTCTTCCATGGCGGCAATATGGCCTCCTGTCTCCCCTTCGCACGTCAGCATAAAAATCACTTCTGCCATCCCACAGTAAATTTCGTGGGCTGTGCAGCTTCCTGTTCCGTTCTGGGATATAAACAAATTCACGGCTTCCGTAATATACCGTTTCGGAACCTTCACCTTCTTCATAATCCCAATCATACAGTTTCCGGGATTGGTAATTAAAATACCCAGGAGCCTTGTCAGATTCTTTAATGCAGCCTGGTACTTTCCAAACAACAGCCCCAGCTGCTTATCAAACTGCTCCAGTGTGGCTCCATTTTCATGACTGAGCCTTAACGGATCTCCCAGAGCAATGGTGTTCTGCCTTGGGCCGCAGAGCAGCATAGGATATAAATTAGCCCCGCTGGTACCGACATCTGATGTGGATACCCGGAGGGCTGCCTTCATATCATCCGAATCAAGGCCGCAGTTTTCCAGCTCTTTGCGGTACGCTCCCAGAAGTTCATCATTCCTGGAAAGTTCCCACAGGCCCGATGCCCTTGTGTGATCGTAAAAACCGCCCAAAAAACTTGCCCCTGGAAATGTCTTATTTAGAAACGCTACTACATGAGTAAAAACCTGTTCCATATCCAGAATGGAGTAGTCGCAGCAATCTCCGCCATGCACCGCAGATACTTTCCCGTCTGAGATCCGCAACAGGGATTCGCCCTTTGTGATCTTCAGACAGTCGTTCAGTATCCGGGCATATACATTCTTCTCCAGACGGTTTAACACCGCCCCTGAAATGCCGGCGCGGTCTAAGATTGTCTTAATCGCACAGCTTCTCACCGGGTAATACTTATCCTTGGCTTTCAGCACCAGCCTGGTATTCTCCATAGTATCCGTCAGAATACCGATATCCAGGCCCTCCTGCTCATACTGTTCCTTCAGTTCCTTTGCAATTTTACTGTCCTCATCCGTGATTGCAACGAGCCGAAGATCCTTGGAGCGTTTCCGTTCCCATCTGGATCTTCCTCCAATCGCCTTCAGACAGTCGAAAAATTCGTCCTGCGCTTGAAACTGCCTGGAATAGTTGTCTGCATACATCATTTCATTCATTTGTTTTTCCACCTTTCTTATTTTGGTTTTTATCCTTAAAGCATGTGCTTATTAGGCAATATAAAAGGGAATGAGCCAGCATAAGCATTTCTTACACTGTCATCATTCCCTTATACGTGTGGATACCCACAAGACAGGACCGCCTTTTCCCGGACCATAAAAAATGCCAGAAAAATACCACTCATCATGGCGTTTTCCTGACATCACTACAATCTTAAACAACGTGTGCGGAACGAATCCCCCTGGCCTTTTACCCGCCAGAGTGCCGTCCTCCGGAGCACAAAAATCAATTACAAAGCCATACTAACACAATATCTAGTATGTTGTCAATATCTCAGCACTTTTTATAGTATTTTAAAATTTTTAAAATTCTTTCAAATATTTGGATTTTATCCCCCTCTTTATAAACAGTATGTGATTTTCCGAAGCTGGTAAGTAGCTTTTCTTCCAGCTTTGATATCACCCGCACTTTGATAACTGAAGAGCATATACCCGCATTTTATATAGGTTCCCTGGACGGCCTGGCTGTAAGCTGCGCCGCCCCTGGATTGAATCGTACACCGTACAGCCTGCTACGTGGCCGGGAAGGGCATAGGAAGGGGATGCAGGGAGATATGCGTTTAATAAACTTAGAAAGAAGGATATCTTCATGAATAATCCTAATGCAGATAATACAGTCTCGGAAGATTTCAAGAAATACTCGATTGCAGAAATCGCAGATATGCTCGGATTGGGTAAGACAAAAACCAGAGAACTCTTGCAAAGTAAAATTCTCCCGGTAACCAAATTAGGGCGGGACTACTTTACTTCACCTAAAGCATTGCAAGATTTCATGAAAAAGAATACTGGTAAGGAACTCTCAATTAAATAGATTACGGTTGTCACAAACACTATATCGTACTATAATAATCCTACAGCAAATATATGGCTTCCTGTAGGGTAGAGTTCATTGTACCTTATAGGAGAGCATACAATGAGTAAAACAAAAGCAGAACTTAAATCTAAAGAACAGCCTCAATCGAAGCCGAGGCGAAGCAAAGGTGATGGATCACTCTTTAAAAACTCCAAAGGTAAGTGGGTAGCTCGATACAAAGGCAAAGAATTCACGGGAGATGTAAAAAGCGAAGTGAAAGCCAGAATGGATAAGTATAAAATACTGGTTCAAACTGGTGAAGCTGTCACAAGAAAGCTGACGGTTCAGCAATATGGAGAAAAATTTCTTTATCACAAGGAGCAGCAAAATAAACGCGGCAAATTTAAGAACTCCAGCCTGGACCGGCTTGAAAGGACATTTCATAAACAGATAGAGGAGAGCGATCTGGCAAAGGTCTTGATGTGTAATTTAGATGGCTTGCAAATTCAGGATTTCATTGATCATTTGTCAAGCAAGTACAGCATATCAACCATCAAGAAAGCATACCTCTTTTTGCAGGCCATGATAAGTTTTGGCATTGAAATGAAGGATCTACCCAAATCATACGACCCGTTGTCCATTGTCGAGTTGCCTGATGAATCTGTGCTGGAGGTGAAAACAAAAGAGATTGAGATAATGCCTGATGAGTACCTCCCCAAATTTAATGAAACCGCTATGGCTAGAAATCCAGATGGTTCCCTGGCTTATCGCTATGGACCGCTTCTAGTCTTTGCCTTAAATACGGGATTCCGGGAAGGCGAATTGCTCGCACTTTCAAAATCAGGTATTATGACAGTCGATGGTAGGCGCGCATACCACGTCTACGAAACTGTCAGCACCGTAAAGAATCGGGATAAGGACGCCTCAACAAAAACAAAGCGTATTCTGACTGCTCCAAAGTATCCACGGAGCGTTAGGACAGTTCCCTTAAACAAGGAAGCAGAGTATTGTCTGGATTTAATGCTTGGCTATTACGAAACAAGTACCGTCCGGGATGATCTGATTGTAACAACAAAAACAGGACTACTCCCAACGGCCCGTAATATTCAGCTGACTCTGGATCGGATTCTGAAAAGAGCCGGACTGCCTCACTATGGCACACATGCCCTTCGTCATACGTTCGCTACCAGATTGCTCCGTAAGACACAGAATCATCAGGAGCTGAAGGCCGTAGCCGAGTTATTAGGCGATGACTACAAGGTTGTGGTTAAAACCTATCTTCACACAGAGGAACAGGGAAAGGGCGGATTGGTTGATCTACTAACGGCCTAAAAAACTCCACTCTATTTCCACCTTATGAAACGATTTTATCCGATTTTTAACGATTTCTAACGACACTTGTTAATTTTACAAATTCAAGTACAATGAGAAAAAAATGAGATAGAGGCAAGGGTCTAAACTGTATAAATAGCACCATCAGACGTAACGCAGACAACAAAAAACCTCGGAAAATCAAGGTTTCCGAGATTTTGATGAGAGGCGACGACCGGATTTGAACCGGTGGATACTGGTGTTGCAGACCATTGCCTTACCACTTGGCTACGTCGCCGTATTTATTTTTTATGTTGGCTGAGAGCCAGTGAGCAGGGTGTTGCAGACCCGTGCCTTACCACTTGGCTACGTCGCCATATTAAATTGAATGACCCCAAGGGGATTCGGACCCCTGTTACCGCCGTGAAAGGGCGATGTCTTAACCGCTTGACCATGGGGCCTTGCAAATAATTATATATAGAAAAACTCCCCGAGTAGGACTTGAACCTACGACAGCGCGGTTAACAGCCGCGTGCTCTACCGACTGAGCTATCGAGGATTATTAAAAGTGCTCTCCGAGTCTTTATTATACTTTATAATCAAAGATTCATCAAGTACCTTTTGAAGATATTGTATGAAACTTTTGCTGATTTTATGCAAAAATACATACCTTCAAAACCACATATTGAAAACCGAATTGAACAAACTTCCTATCCCCTGAACCTTCTGGTTAAGCCCTCGACCGATTAGTATTAGTCAGCTCCATACATTGCTGCAC
>JAETNT010000131.1 GCA_021772025.1 Enterocloster bolteae
CCGGAAATGTAATCACTGTCCGCGATTTCCCGTATGGCATTGGTAAAGGGCACTCCGGGTATAAGGGGCATAATGGATCCGATTACCATGTAATTCAGATGCTGTCCCATTCCGGCCAGATACATGGTGCTGCACAGGATCGTCACCAGGGCACCCCCGCTTATGTTTCCCACTATTTTCGACAGATGGGGGGCGCTGACATAAAGCACGTAGATGTACAAAATGATACCGGTCATAAGCGCCACAGAGCTGTCCCATATACTGCCCCCGAACAGATAGCAGAAGGCAGCGCTGCCGCAACCGGATGCCAGCACCTGCATGTATTTAGGCTTTCCCGGCATGCTCTTTATACATTCCAGCCTTTCAGCCACCTCTCTGACCGTATACATGCCTGCCTCTATCTCCCTGGAGAGCTGGTTCACAGCCGCCACACGGTCCAGATGAGTCCCGCTCACCGGAATGTGCTCCACCTTGGCAAAATCAGGCTCATTCCTGCTCCCCACTGTGACGAAGATACCGTTAGTGAGCACAAATGCATTGCCGGAACAGACGCCGTAATAGCGGCATATCCGTTCGATGGTTTCCTCCACCCGGGAAATCTCAGCTCCATTCTCCAGGAGCAGATGCCCCGCCTGAAGGGAAACCTCCATGACTTCCTTCTCTCTGTTATCCTGTTTGAAACTATTCTGTTCAGCATTCTGTCTTTGACTATTCTGTTCCTGCCCGTATATAACTTGATTCCCCTGCATTACCTGCTCCTGCCTGCTTCTCTTTTTTGGCCTGTTTTCTCTTTGTTCTGGCTTATATTGTTTCGTTTCCTCTCTCATTTTATCATTCCCTGGAAATGCTTACAACCCAGGAGTATAATAAGACAAAAATATTCAGGAACGTGCATGCGCAGCAAGTATAGATCAAACCGGCTCTACATTCCCCAGCCGCTCAAATCCCAGATAGCGCGTTCCCTGGAAGGTCAGTTTTCCCCGGTCCCCCTCTGCCAGCAGCCCATATTCAGTCCCTGTCACGGAGAGCTCCATCCGGTCACCGCTCTCCACCTGGAACGTCGCGTAATAGCTGGTGGATGTAGTGGAATGGAAACCATGGGCTCCTGTGGCGTCCCCTGCATTGGGATGGCTGTGGCGGCTGACATTGGTCCTTTTGGAGACCACGGAAGCTGTTACCGACAGCCTGGGGCAATGATTGTTCTTGTTCCACTGGCTCAGTCCCTTTACCGCCGTAACCACAAATATTCCTATGATGAGCACAAATACCAGTGTAAACATGATTTCAAAGCCGCCTCCCCAGAAAAAGGAATCCATGTACATAAATCCACACCTCTCTTTCCCGTTGTATATCTCCATATTATCATATATACAGCCCGGTAATCTTACAATTTACTTAATATAACCTAAAAAATAGACTATTGTTTAGTTCACCAGATTTACGCCTAGTTCCTGCGAATGAATTATGCAGACTTCCTGCCGAACAAAAATTGCAGTCACAATCAGGGAAATAAAATCTGCTGTGGGCGTTGCTATCCATATTCCTGTGACCTCAAAAACTGCCGGTAATAGGATTGCAAACGGTATCAGCAGTAATAACTGCCGAAGCGCACTTAGAACAACAGACTGTTTTACTTTACCAATATACTGAAAATAATTTGCACTTATCATCTGAAATCCCACAGCAGGAAGCAGCAGAGTAAAAATGCGGATACCCGGCACAGCCATATCCATGAGCGCCTTGTTACCGGCCCCGCCAAAGGTGCTTATGATTTGACTGCTAAATAGCTCTATCACCAAAAACATTCCTGCTGCAAAAATAGTGGCACAGGTTACAGAGTATTTTAGTGTGCTCCTTACCCGCGTATAATTCCCCGCGCTATAATTAAATCCAAAGATAGGCTGTATTCCCTGGCCTAATCCAATAATCGGCATATAGACTAACATGGTTGTGTTATACATGATTCCATAGGCTGCAACCCCTACGTTTCCCCCATAAAATGCAGCAACATGATTAAATGTCAGAGAAACCAGGCTTAATGCGAACTGAGTAATAGAAGCAGGAGCGCCTGTCGACATAATTTTTTTGCTGGCACTTAGATTTATATTACTTGGCTTTAGATTCCCTGCGGACTTTTTAGAGCATAAAAACTGCATTGCCAAAAGCATACAAACACAGTTACCAATGACCGTTGATAAAGCTGCTCCAAAAACACCCCACTTAAAAACAAATATAAAAACAGCGTCTAAAATTGTGTTTGTAACTACACTGGATAGAGAGTTCAAAAAAGCTCTTTTGGCATATCCCATACCTTTCACACAGTTGTTCATTGATTGGGCGGTGACAAAGAAAAAGGAACCACTTAGTATAACTGTGATATATTCTTTAGCATACACCATGTTATCAGCGTTTGCTCCGTATAGGGAAAGCAATGGCTTAATTGTCAGCAACCCGATGATTGTAATGGCCGCTGAAAACAGGATTGAAAGCATACAAGCGCTTCCAATAATTTTCTCCGCGCCCTGTTTATCGGATTTTCCCATTTTAAGAGAAATGGAGGCAGATGCCCCTGCTGCAATCAGAAGCGACAGCGCCTGAATAATGAGAATAACACCAAATGATACTGTTACCGCCGACAAGGCCGTTATCCCTGCGCTTTTAGCTACGAATATACCGTCTATAGCTGTGTTTAGTGCATTCAACAACAACGAGAGCACAGCCGGTGCTGATAATGCCCAAATCAGTTTTGGGATTGGTTGTGTTTTGATTTTTTCTGCTACTTCCATAAGCGGACTCCTCCAATTCAATCTTTACGTGAGTTTTAACTCGCGTTTATAATCTGAGTATATGCTCGTATTTGTTGTTTGTCAATGATTATGTGAGTTTTAACTCACTTTTATTGACAAACCCATCCTCCTATACTAAAATAGTAATCAGGAGTTGATAAAATGGAAAACAAAAAATCTGTACGTCGTCCGCAGCAAAAGAGAAGTATTCAGATGAAAGAAACTATACTTGAGGTTTCAAAGTCATTGTTCTGTGAGAACGGCTATTACAATACAACTACAAATGAAATTGCGAAAACCGCCGGTATATCTATTGGAAGTCTATACTCTTATTTCCCTGATAAAGACGCTATACTCACAGAATTGTTGGAGCGCAGCAACCAATACCACTTTTCAAATGTGTTTGAAAAGCTGCGCCCTGAATCAAGTGCGCAGCTTTATTTAAAGGAACCGAAAAAATGGCTTTATGACCTCGTAAATACTCTGATTCAGTTACATGAAGCAGAAAAGGATTTCTTACGGGAATTAAACGTACTTTATTTTGCAAAACCAGAAGTTAAGGCGATAAAAGATTCACAGTCGGAAAAAGTGCAGATGGCAACATATGAATATATCAGGCTGTATCAAAGCGAGCTGCCGTATGAAGATTTAGAGGCTGTATCCGTTGTAATAGTAGATTTCATTACAGCACTTGTTGATCGGATTATTTTTAAAGAAGCAAGATTAGAAAAGGAAAGGTTATTAAATGCGGGGATAGAAGCCTTATATCGGATTATCTCCAAATGATTCAGGCCGCTTTTACGGCTGCCCTGCAGTTTGTGGGTCACATTCTCACCCGCAGTCCGGAAAGGGCTCCGGATAATTCACCCGGAACCCTCTTAGGCATAAACATGAATTCACTCTTATTACCAATTGCCGTAAATCCTACTATAATATATTTATGGGCAAAGCACACGGCCGCCTTATTTTATGGATATTCATACCCGTCTTCCCACATACAGCAGCCGCCCTTATTTTCAGCCTTGGCACGATACAGGGCCTGGTCCGCATACTCCAGTATGGCCGGCAGAGGTTTCCTGGTGTCCCAAATGACGACACCGGCGGAACAACAGGCCCGGACATTGTCGGCAAAGGGATACTCACAGATGCTCCTGCATATGTCCTCCCCTTTTTTGACAGCGCTTTCCCCTGATTTCATCTGTTTCATAATAACCACGAATTCGTCACCGCCAAACCTGGAAAGTATATCGCTTTCCCTTGTCTGTTCCCTCAGCAGTTCTGCAAAAGCCGATATGGTCTGGTCTCCCCTCATATGGCCAAATGTATCATTGATGTGTTTTAAGTTATCCAAATCAAAGAGATACACAGCCAACGGCATGTCTTTCCCGTCCAGAGCATCCGCGGCAGCCTCCAGGCCTCTGCGGTTTAACAGTCCGGTCAGATAATCCTGACAGGCTTCCCCCTCAAGCATGCGCTCCCG
>JAETNT010000132.1 GCA_021772025.1 Enterocloster bolteae
CCAAGCATCCACTGAATCACCATGTCGCTTCCGCCGCGCACAGCTATTTCAATGGAAAACCACATAATCTCAGACCGGATGTCGGCTCCCCTTTGCTTTAGGAATGTCTCATAAATCCTTCTGGTAATCTCGATATCATGATTCTTCAGGCCATTGATATCACGGCTCTCATATGCATGTTTCAGGACACTGCGCTTTTGCCGGTAAATCTTCAGGCACTGGGTCAGCGCTTCCTCCAGACCGGCGCCCAACACAATGCTGCCAAAGCTCTCTTCGTAAAATTCATCGTAATACCAGTTTACCAGTTCGTACTTATCACAGAAATGACGGTAAAAGGTCCTTCTTGATACGCCTGCCATCTTTACAATTTCACTTACCGGGATATCATCCAGGCTTTTTCTGCTCAACAGATATTCTATGGATTCTGACAATTTTTTCCTGCTGTCTGCTATCTCATCCAACGCAACTCTTACCCTTCTTGTACTGTTTTTGCACCTCTTGTGCTGATACATGCTGATATTATATCCTTTCCCGCCGTTCATGGCAATATCCAGACTAATATACGGCGCTGCATTCTTTCAGGCGGAAATCAGATTACAGAAAGGGACCTGCTGGACATGCTTAAAGAAACACTGCTTCGGACTTCCATGAAACAGTGCGGCTCCGCTTACAGTTTTAGTAAACAGGAGATATATTCATTTTCATGTTGACACAGCCATTGTGTTATGAGATACTTTTATATATAGTATCGAATACTACATATGGAGGTGTTGTATGAAAACAGCGATTTTAATTGATTCTGGCTGCGATGTATCCCATGAGTTAATCCAGAGATTTCACATGAAGGTAATGCACCTTCATATCATTTATCCGGAACGAGATTATGTTGACGGGGTGGATATTCTGCCTGAGACCATTTATCAGCGTTTTCCGGGAGAAATTCCCGCCACTTCAACCCCCAGTCCCCAGGATGTGAAAGATATGGCTGAAGAAATAAAGGCTGAGGGCTATACCCATGTGCTGGCATTCTGTATTTCCAGTGGATTAAGCGGTACATATAATACGGTGGGAAGCATTCTGGGGGATGAAAAGGAGCTGACTTCCTTTGTGCTGGACACCAGGAGTATTTCCTTTGGAGCCGGTATACTGGCCGTATGGGCAGCGATGCAGCTGGAAGAAGGCAGAAGTTTTGACGAGCTGAAAGAAATGCTTCCCAAAAAGGTGGGGGATTCCAAGGTTTTCTATTATATGGATACACTGACCTACCTGCGAAAGGGAGGCCGAATTGGTCTGGTCACCTCCGTGGTAGGCAGCATTCTAAACATAAAACCCATTATCTCCTGCAATGAGGACGGAGTATACTATACTGCCGCCAAGATACGCGGAGCCAGGCAGGGACTATCCCGGCTGCTGACAGAAGCCAGGTCCTTTGCAGGCGGCCGCCCCTGCCTGACCGCCCTGTTAAACGGTCAGGGGCAGGATGCATCCGATGAACTGAGACCCCGGCTGATTGCCGGTATCCCGGAAGGACGCCTGATTATGGAAAAGGCCATCACCGCGTCCCTGGCTGTACACACCGGTCCCGGACTGGTGGGAATCGGTGTGCTTCGCCTGTAGCAGGCACAAATATATTCACACTTGCCGCATATGAAACATCCTGCGGCATTCTTTTTGTCATGCCTTCTGAACCACGGAGCTTCCTGCAAAATATCCGTTTCTCTTTCCTCTCTAACTTACCTCCGTTCTGGCCTCAAACCCGAATTCAGCTCCTGCCTCCCGTAAATTCCCCTCCAGTTCCAATCCGCGCATAAGCGTTCCGTTTACTGCTAAAAGAATATATTTTTCTGTGTATTATCAACCATATTTTCCGCCTCCTCCGCATCTTATCAATCTCTTACCTGCGTCCAAGCTGCCAGAAAGCAACGGCGCTTGCCGCAGCGACATTTAACGAATCAACGCCGTGAGACATGGGAATGCGGACCGTATAATCACAGCCCGCAATGGTTCCTGCCGCCAGCCCATCCCCTTCTGTCCCCAGGATAATAGCCAGTTTTTCCTCTGACATCAAACCGGAATCATCAATACTGACAGAGTCATCGTTTAATGCCATGGCAGCTGTCGCAAATCCCAGCTCCCGCAAAAATCCCACCCCCTCCTGAGGCCAGGACAGCCGGCTGTCCAGAAAGGTCCATGGAATCTGGAAAACGGTTCCCATGCTCACCCGTACGGCGCGGCGGTAGAGAGGATTGCTGCAGGCGGATGTCAGCAGAACTCCGTCCATATTCAGGGCTGCTGCTGAGCGGAATATAGCTCCTACATTGGTGGGATTCATGACATTTTCCAGCACAGCAATCCGGCGCGCCCCTTCGCAGATTTCCTCAGGCCCGGGCAGGGGCGGCCGGTACATTGCACAGAGCATGCCCCGTGTCAGGTGAAACCCGGTAAGCTGTGTCAATACATCAAATTCCGCCGCATACACTGGGATTTCACCGCAGCGCTGTATTATTTCCCGTGCCTGGCTTTCCACATGCTTCTTTTCCATCAGCATGGATATGGGAACGCATCCCGCGTCCAGAGCGCGCTCTATCACCTTGGGGCTTTCAGCAATAAAAACGCCCTTGTCCGGTTCATGACGGTTTAAAAGCTGCCCCTCTGTAAGCCGGGCGTAAATATCCAGCTCCGGGGCCGCAAAATCTGTTATTTCAATTATATTTGGCATATGGTATCTCCTGGTCTTCTTTCGCTGTTTCCTGTTTTCCTGTTTAATTCCATTACCTGGAATAGGGCCTTATTGCCCTGATGATTATTAATTATAGTATATAAAGCCCTGAGAATCCATGGTTTTATGAAAAGTCCGGCCTGGACCGGCAGCTGATTAAAATAGAAAAAGAGCTGGGGCAACAGCTCTTGAAATTGCTTTAGCACATTTTCTCAAAAAACTCGTACATCAAACGCATAAGCTCCACACCGCTCCTGAATCCCACATCCCCATATTTAGAGCGGAATATCCCCTGTATCCCTGCGTCCTGACGGCCCACAACCCGGACAGAGGCCGCGGGATAAACCGGAAATTCCCTTAAAACCTCCCGCTCAAAACCATACTCCTTCTTTATTTTCCCTCTCAAATCCACAAAGGGAACCGTTACTGCATCTTTATTCCGTTTACCGGTCAGACTCCGGGGGACTCTCCCTCTCATGGGGGCACCCACTGCATCCATTATATCTTCCATAATGAAGATCATCTGGTCAAGCCCCTGGAAGTATAATAATTTTTCCACATGGAATGATTTTACATACCCTCTGGCAATCCCTTCTGAAAATGACTGGAGGCCAATCAGAAATGTATATGTATATTCCGGATAACGCCCTCCGTCACGGGCAATATCATCCTCCATGATTATAAATTTTTCTATTTCTCCCATGGCCCTCTCCTATTAAATTTTATCCTGCCTGTCTGTCCTGCAATTCATATCTGTCCTGTAATTCATGCCTGGCCGGTCTTTCGTATCCGTCCAACGATGCAGGATTGTTCCGATTGCCTCATCCTCAGTGGATGCCTTCTGTCCTGTCAGATAGATACACGCCTCCTTCCATTCTTCCTGTGTAAAGTCATCTCTGTTACGCAGGATGAATTCCCTTAGCCACCGTTCTTCCACGTGCATGAATCGTAAATCTGACATATACTCACATTTTGCCTTCAAGGCCAGATACTCTAACAAGGAACAACTCACCATCTCTGTATCTCCTTCCTTAAGCAGCACCAATCCGGTGATGCATGTGAATTCCGGCGTTTTCATGTGGATTACCCCAGAATAATCATTCTGTGGTATCATGCCGGCATTTCTACAAACCAAAATTACAATCTTCTTGTATTTTATAATAAAAGGCGGACTGCGTCAATATACATATATTATTTTTCCTCAAAGCAAACAAGACCGGGAAGGAAAAAAATACTTGCCGGTTTCTTGGTGTGTCAAATTTGCTTGATTGTTCCTCTGAGTTTCCTATAAAATCCTTAGCGGATTCTTTTTGATACACGCCCAGGCGGAGAAAGTACCACAGAATGATTATTCTGTGGTATCAGACTGTAGACAAATTCCGAGGACAAGTGCCTCGGAATTTCTTCGCCATTGAGCCAGAAAAGTCAGCACTTACAAGACTTTGAGGCTCTTTTTTGGTATAATAGATGTATCAAA
>JAETNT010000133.1 GCA_021772025.1 Enterocloster bolteae
CCGAAGAACCCCAGCGCCTAGAGCCTGTGTAAGCTGCAAGGACGCTGACTGAATCTCCTGTTGAGTCGCACCTGCAATCTTAAACTGCTTGTTTAAATTTTCTGTAAACTGAACAATTTCCGCACTGCTATCAAAAGCATCCCCTGCTCTCTGACCCAATTTAGCCACCATATCCACTGTATCCGTATAAGAGGCCCTGGTTCTTTGAGCGGATGCGTAAATCATCTTCTGCAGCTGATCGGTACTTTGCAAACCATCATTCATCAGGTTTAACCGGGCGGTTGTTTGTGTCATGGTATCCGAAAGCTTAATGAGATCGCCAAAGAGTTTAGAACCAGCCATTACTGCGGCAATATTTCTTACAGTAGATAAAAGCTTTTCGGCGGATGAGCCAGTCTGCTCTACCTTCTTTTTATGGTTTTCCTGTTCTTTTGTTGCCTTCTGGGTATTCCTTTCAATTCTTAGCAATGTCTGATTTATCTCATTCATACCTTGCACAGACACATATCTGGATGCTTCCGCCATTTCACGGATAGAAGCATCCAGCCGATCCATCTTTGATGCTGCCTCCTCCCCAAGGGAAAGAAAGCGGCTGAAAGATGCACTAAACTGGTCAGTTAGTATAAGTTCTTCTCTTATCTGCCCCATAGGTTCCTCCTTAATTTACTTTCTTTTCCTTGGCAGCTCTCTCCATCATGGCAAACATAAGAATTCTTTCATTCTCTGATCTTTTCCGGAAATCGTCGGGGAAGATTCCAAGGGAGATAAAAGCGAAGTAAGCCGCTTCCACCTCCCAATCTCCCCCTCTTAAGAGTTTTTTGCTTTTTCCAGCCTACTTTCCTGAGACCTTTTTAAGTCATTGATTTCCAGAATTGCTTCCTGAAGGATCTGCTTCTCGCCAACGGAAAACATGATGCTTGGCACTGCTTCCGGATCCATAACCCCATAGTATTTACACAATTCCGCATCTTTTAAATCCGGCTGAATTACACAGGTTACAATCAGCTTATTTCCATACTTTGCAGCATCTAATCTTCCGTTACTGTCCATACTCTCCCTGGAAATCTGTTCGTTCTTTTCCGGTGTAATCGCCTGTACCACAAAAGGCTGAACCTTTCCCGACTCATCCTTAAAACGGTCTGCAATGTATACTTCCTTTGTTTTTCCTGCCGGTATCGGCTGTAAAAATGCTGTTAATTTGCTCAAAATCTTTCCCCTCCTAACTGATCCGGTACATCCTTAAAGTGTTGCAATGGCTCAAAATCCGTAAAATTAAATGAAATTTCCACCTGAAGATTTGAGGTGGAATCATCCAGCAGTGCAATCGGAATCTTCGTTAAAACAACCCCGTAAATTCCTATCACCTGGCTCCCCAATGAAGAACTTTTATCATCATTCGTAACCTGAAAATTCAATGAAGGGAAGCGTCCGGTTCGTTTGTATTCCATTAGAATCTTCAAAAATGCCGGTGTGCCATAATACACCGTTGCCGTTCCGGAATACTTTAGTCCTTTTACCTTTGTCTGATCCACAATCGAACCAACCACCGGGAATTCATCTGTCTGAACTTCCGCGCTGCTCTCAAATTTCTTCAGGCCGAATAATTCAATATTCTGCCCATTATTTACCATAAACGCTTTTCCTGCTTTCCCGTTTATGGCATCCTGCGCCAGTAAATATCCCATACTCTACCTCCTTACTCTGCCCCGATATTTACGGATACCGTCACGGTCATATAGATTTTCTCAATGCTGTCTACCGGCTGCAGCGCTACATTCACCACAACCGCATCTACCGCACTTCCAGGCAAGACTTCCACATCTTCCGCAGCAAAGTTCTGAATCCCCCTGTTTGCCTGAATCTCATTCAGATAACCTACAATCCATCCTTTCAGAAGCTTACGCCCATTTTCATCATTATCGGTCTTGCCGATATAATAAAGGCTGAATTGCTTATACACATCATTACAGAACTGATTCAGCACCCGCATCACCCGATTTTTACAGTATTCTGCGCCTTTCTCTGCTGTAATCGAAGTAAATGTGTTGATGTCTGTGCAGACCTTTACACTGCCGAATGTATCAATAAACACAATCTCACCGGCTTTAATTGCCTCATCAATCTGCGCTTCCGTAAGCTTCGGCACTGCCTCAACTGCGTTAGGGTACTGGGAATAGGTTAAGGATTTGTTATAAGGCGCGCCGGCTTCCGCTCCCCCTAGCCACCAGGTAGCCTGTTCAGCAGTAAGGGTGGCACCGTCTGAAAGCTTCACTCCATTGTTTACGGAAATTACCCATTCACTGTTTTCTGCTTGAGCGTTAGCCATAACTGCCTGGCATTTTAACCCTACATTATTAGAAATCCTCTTTACAAAGGCAGCAATAGCAGAGATTACCGTTTTATCGCTTCCGTCATAAATCAGAATGTCAAACTGGTACGGTTCCAATGCAGTCAAAAAATCTGCGTAATCGGCCGCGGAAACAGCCGGGTCAGTCCCTCCTGATAAAGCAGTTCCGGCGGTCTCTGCAAGCGCTCCGGCCCCGTCAAAGGTTACCCACTCATTGGGTGTAAGGTCTTGAAAGTTCTTTCCTTTCTGCTTATCTACCACTTTCCCATCTGCTACCGTGCTTACGTCATAACTCCCCTCTGCATCCGGATCTGCTTCTACAATGATGATAATATCATTTCCCCGGATGCCTTCATAAAGGGCGGTTACTTTTGCGTCACCTATAGTAGCTTCCGCTTTCGCTCCCCCGGTTCCTTCCGGCCGGTAAAGAAGTATTTTTATCGGTCCTGGAGTCGTATCGCTCCCCTTCATCATCTCACGCAGAAACATAGCCTTCTCGCTGGTGATATCATAGCCAATATACGGTCTCAAATCTTCCCCAGGGATAATTTCCTGTATCACCCCCATCCGTCCCCAGGAAAGCGGCTCAGCAATTGCTACAATGCCTTTTTCTCCAATACCAGGGGTAATATTACCCTGGGATTTTGTGTTAATGTAAACCCCAGGCTGCACTTTGTTCTGGCTGGTCCAAGTTCCTCCTGCCATGTTATTTGCCTCCTTTTTTAAAACTCATATCCAATGTTTCCACCGCCTCAGATATGGAATATTCCGGCTTTGTCAGTATCACCTTAGCAAAGTCCCGCTGATAGCCTGCCAGATGCCGGCTCTTTAAAAGTTTCTTTGTCGGATACTTCTTTTCTTCCATAGGCTGTGATAACACAGTTTTTTTACTCGTTTTTGACATATGCACGATCCTCCTCCATAACTTGCATCCATACCGTTTCTTTTGGAACCGCTACTCTCTGACGGATATGAAATTTATAGTGCAACTCGTCGTCTTCCGTTTGCCATTCCCGTTCATATGTCCGAATCAGCGCTGTCTCTTCATTCCCGTCTGTATAGGAAAATAACTCCAGGTTTTCATCCAGATATTCGGCTACCGCATGAATTTCAGCATTTCCATTAATAATATTACGCTGCTGCACAAAAACAATATCCAGTCCTAAATCCCGGATGAACCGGCCGCCAATCTGACCCTCTATCGTAGATGGCATGAAGAAAATAAAAAAGCAGGGATATTGGGTTCCTTGCTGATTGGGACTGACATAAACCGGATATGGATATTTTTTATTTAAAAGCCCTGCCACGCTGTCAAGAACATGATTTAGAGCAAATATCATTGAAGTGCCTCCCTTACCCGTTTCCCCAGTTCTGTGCGTACTACAGAGCGGAACTTGCCAATTGCCTTCTCTTTCATGTACAGCCCTAGAACATAGGTAGTTTTCGTTCCTACCATAATGCCTCCTTCCCCATCCGGTTCTTCCTGAAGCATACCGCCAGCTATTATTAGCCCTGGAACAAAATGCTTATCCATTCTATGGCCGTCATTCACATAAGAGGAATATTGCATGTTATTAGCAAGAGCGGTCCTAGCGCTACCCCCAGTAAATACGGGACTTGTCTGGCTGTCTGTGGCCCAATGCTGCGCCATATCCCCGCTCCTTGTATTGGTTCCGGCAATCGCAGCTCCGCCATTGGGAGGGGTATTC
>JAETNT010000035.1 GCA_021772025.1 Enterocloster bolteae
GACGGGCGGGAAAATAAGGCCCAGGAGCGATAGCGACAGGCCGCAGACAACAGGCGCATAGCGCCGGGACTTTGGGACACTTTGTCCCGAAGTCCAGCGGGTTTGGGGAGCTCCCCAACAAGCATTTTTGCGGGGCCAGCGGCCCGGCAAAAATAGCAGGTGTGGCCACACCTGCCCTGCTTGCCGTTTCGTGCGATCCCGCTACATGGCGCAAAAACGGAGGTCACGCTTTCTTACGCATCCTCCGTTTCCTTGGCGGCTTTCATCGCTTGGATGGTGGCCTCTACAATTTTCAATTCTCTTTCGTCCAGAGAGCCCAGCATGGCGTCAATGCGTTTTCTGCATTCGCTCCCGCCGTTCTTGGATGGGTAAAAATACTGATCTACTGATATGTCAAACATTGTGACCAGTTGATAAAAAGTATTAAGGCTTGGGTGCTGGCCGTCATTTTCGTTATACATGATCGTGCGTGGAGAGCGGTCAACAATATAGGCCAGTTGCTCCTGTGTCATCCCGCTGGCCTCCCGAGCCCGCTTGATGGCCCGTCCTATATCGTGAAAATCAAATCGCCGTTTGTCTTGCTCTAACTTCATAATATCACCTAATGTAATTTTACATTTCATGTGATATTATTTGAACGATTTATATTTTCATACTACCGACTGTTTAATTTCATGTCTGCATAGAGGATAATGCACATGAGGGTTGACAAAAGGAAATTTCTCTGCTATATTTTATACAGACCGTTGGTTTGTATGGAGGTGCGGGATGGCAAGAAACAAATATCCGGAGGAAACCGTAAAGCTGATTTTGGATGTTGCCACCCATCTGTTTGTCGAAAAAGGGTATGACGCAACATCCTTGCAGGACATCATCAACGAAACAAATCTTTCAAAAGGTGCAATCTATCATCATTTTTCGTCCAAAGAGGAAATTTTTGAAGCGATCTTTCATCGTATAGGTGAAGAAAACACAACCGCTTTGGCAAAAGTGCGGGATAATAATTCCTTGAATGGGCTGGAAAAACTGCGGGCAATTTTTAAGGCCGCTTTGTTTAATTCTAATCAGAGCTTAATGTTGACAGTTACACCATGCTTATTGGATAATCCACGCTTTTTAGCGATGCAAATTGCTCAGCTCTACCAAATTGTTGCTCCAAAGTTTATTCAACCGATCTTACAGCAGGGGATTGACGATGGCTCCATTCAAGCGACAACTCCCCGTGAACTGGCAGAGGCAATCATGGTTTTGTCTAATGTATGGCTCAATCCGCTGGTTAGCATGACTGACGAAACGGGGGTGCGTAATCGGTGCAAAACATTCAATGACCTGTTACAAGGCGTTGGTATTAACCAGCTTTTGGACGATGAAATGATAGAGGGCTATGTTAGCTACTGCAAGTCTCAGCACCCGGCCTAACTTCCTAAAATAAGCTGCTCCCTAAAAGAGCAGTTTATTTTGGACATTTATCAAACCGACGGTCGGTTTAATAAATCAATCAATGGAGGTACTTTATGCAAACAAAACTTTTTAGGCGTGATTTTACTCTTGTTGTGATCGGCCAGATTATTTCCCTGTTCGGCAACGCCATCTTGCGATTTGCCTTGCCACTGTATTTGTTGCGGGAAACAGGTTCTTCAACTCTGTTTGGCGCTGTGACAGCCTGTTCCTTTGCTCCGATGGTTGTTCTCTCTATGGTTGGTGGTGTATTAGCTGACCGAGTGAACAAACGCAATATCATGGTAGGACTTGATTTTTCAACAGCGGCAATTATCATTCTGTTCTACTTTTCTCTTGGCAAACTGCCAACAGTCCCATTGTTTATTATCGTACTGATGTTACTGTATGGCATTTCTGGTACTTACCAGCCGTCAGTGCAAGCGAGCGTCCCCTTATTGGTATCGAGAGAAAAGTTAATGGCGGGAAATGCCGTTATTAACCAGGTCAATACGCTTTCCGGCCTGCTGGGGCCGGTGATCGGCGGTGTGATGTTTACCCTTTGGGGGATTTACCCGATTCTGCTTTTGAGTGCGGCGTGTTTTACACTCTCCGCCGTTATGGAGATTTTCATTCGTATCCCACATGAAAAGCGGTTTCGTGAAGTTGGCGTATTTCATGTAATAGGAATGGACTTAAAAGAAAGCTATCAGTTTGTAAAAACAGAAAAGCCTATTTTCTTCTCGGTGGTCTTTCTGGTATCTATCTTCAACTTGGTTTTGAGTGCGGTAATGATTGTGGGAATACCTATTCTAATAACGCAGGTATTGGGAATGTCTGATACCATGTATGGCTTTACACAAGGCTCTCTGGCTTTAGGCGGTTTGTGTGGTGGAATTTTAACGGCCATTGTATCTGAAAAACTGAAACTTCAAAATTCGTATGTGCTACTTTTGGCTTGTTCTGTGGCTGTGGCAGTTATGGGAATTTCTCTTTTCTTGAATATGCCCACTATTGTATCGTATTGGGCAATAACTTTAATGAGCTTTGCGGCGATGGGGGCGTCTACGCTCTTTATGGTACAGATTTATACGATGGTGCAGACACAAACTCCACCACAATTAGTAGGAAAGATTATGGCGGCGCTGATCTCTATTGCGATGTGCGGCCAACCGATAGGTCAAGCGATTTATGGAGTTTTGTTTGATATTTTTGCTATGCACACATGGATAGTTTTAATAGGTGCCGCAGTTGCAGCGTTTTTGATTTCCTTGTACTCCAAAAAGATATTTAGCCAGTTAGAAAGCAATAAGTAGTCTCCATTATTGATGGAAACAACTTTGCATAAAGACAAGACTGCACTTCATACAAAGGCCGCTGTTTGACAGCAACGGTTTCACGGCGGTTTGAAAAATATAAATTCAAGCCGCCGTTTTCTTTTTCAAAAATAGAAATACGGAGGGTGTGTTAAAGTTGCCCTTTTTCAAGGACACGGCGGTGCCAAAGAGGTATCGCTGTGTCCATTTTCATATTTTGTAGCCCCCGTGAACTCCATCAGTTAAAAAAAGCGTAGCCCCTCCCCCGGAGCAGTCCGGCTATGGATGTGAAAATAGACAGTATATAATCGAATATATAACTTCGTGCGTCTGCATGGCTCTGTGTCATGCGGGCGTTTTTTGTTATCCGCACTTCGAGACAAAGTGTCCCAAGGTGCGGTGTAGCTCCCCGGGATGCCGCTCCCCACCGCCCCCGTTTCGGTCACTCATCCACCCAACACCGAAACGGAGGTTTAATTATGACTACATTCAATCTGAAAGATTTTTATTATTGGTACACGCAGGATCAGTTTATCGAGGTTTCTGACGAGGTGGCCGGGGTATTTCTGGCCGATGCCCGTCACGAAATGGCTTACCAGCGGCGGCTTTCCCGGCACAAGGCGCAGTATTCTCTGGATTGTGAGGACGGGATTGAATATTCCGCCTGCCTGCATGAGCCCACGCCCCAGGAGCTCTTGGAGCGGATGGAGCTGTTCTGCCGTCTGTGGAACGCCCTCAATTCTCTGCCGGAAATCCAGGGCCGGAGGATCGACGCCCATATCATTCTTGGAAAGAGCATCAAGGAAATTGCCGAGGCCGAAGGCGTACATGAGGAGTCTGTCCGGCAGTCCATCAAGCGGGGCCTTGAGCGCATGAAAAAAACTTTTTAATTTTTTCATTTTGCCCACTTGGAAATGATGAAAAAATGTCTCGGTTTATGAGAGGAGGTTATCTTTCTCTGCAGAACAACAGGAGCGGCCCCGAGCAACATACGGGGAGCCGGGCGGCGGGTGCGCTGTGACTTTCTCCACAGAGGAACGAGCGAACAACACCAGCGCCGCAAATGGGGCGGGCCAACCCCAGGGCCACGATCCGCCGCAGGACAGGCTGGCCGCCTGTCCCTCCGGGCCGCCCTCTTGTCTGTGTGGGAGCGCCGCTCCGAATAAAGCTGTCTTTGGACGGGTCAAGAAAATGAGGGCGGCGTTCCCTCAATTTTAGGAAAGCGAGGTACAGTCTATGAGTTACGATCCCGCAGAATTGGCGGCCCTGTTATCTGAACCGTGGAGCAACGGCGCTTGCCGTGGCTATGTCATTATGGCGATGGAAAACTGCGGCTTTGCCGACCAGGACATCCGCCGTATCATGGCCGAGCTCTATGAGCTGTTCGACTTTGTATCTCTGGATGAGGCCGAGGCCCATTATCAGAAAAGCTCCTATTGACTTCGAGACAAAATGTCCCGAGGTGGAGCGAGGCAAGAGGGCGGCACCTTTTGGGTGCTGCCCTCTTGCGTTTCCCCACTATGAGCGGGAGGCGATTTAACCCTGTTTTGGAAGAGGAGGTTTTACCGTGAGATTAACTGCACAGGAAATTGAACAAATGAAAAGCGTTGACATCGGCGCAGTAGATAAGGAAACCCTTGCAGACGCAAGCGGTTTTACTTTCGATCCGATGCTCCCCAAGGAAACCCGGGCCCAGCGGATGTTGGAGCATTTCAAAAATCCGTATTGTTTCCGTTTGGGCGATATGGTGATTAAGCTGGAGTTTGCGGACGAGGGGCCCTCCCTCCAGGAACTGCTCACCGCATTTTTTCTCCGGCAGAAAAGCGGGCTGTAACTTCGACTTCGGCCCCTCTGCAACTTCGAGACAAAGTGTCCCATACAAAGGCATCCTTGTTGTCCCTCCCCAGCAGAGGTATAATATAGATGTAATGTGATAGGGAAGGAGGACAAATGGCAAGAACAGCAAACCGGGGGACAATAAGCGCCAGTGCCCCTACTTCATACAATGCGATGCGCTGGAGGCTGGGTAAATATATCCGGCTCTCCAAAGAAGATTTACTCCGTGGCCGGGACGAAAGCAACAGCGTTATCAACCAGAGGCGGCTTTTGGAGCAATACCACCAGACCCATCTGGACGAGTTCTATGACGGAACCGAGCAGGATGTATATGTGGATGACGGCAAAACCGGGACGGATACTGACCGTGAAGATTTCCAGCGGCTCCTGGCCGATGTGTATAGCGGCAGGATCAACTGCGTGATTGTCAAAGACCTGTCCCGCCTCTCCCGTAACTATACCGATGCCGGGAACTTGATTGAAAATCTGTTTGTCCGGATGAATGTACGGTTTATCAGCTTGGCGGAGGGTGTGGACAGCTACCGCAACCCGGACAGCGTATCAAACATTATCGTGCCGATCACGAATGTAATGAACGATCAATACTGCTATCAGACCTCAAAGAAAATCCGGCAGGTATTTGATATGAAACGCCGCAACGGTGAGTTTATCGGTTCGTATGCCCCCTATGGCTATGTGAAAGACCCGAATGACAAACACGCCTTGTTGGTTGATCCCGAGGCCGCCGAAGTGGTAAAAAGCATTTTTGCGTTGTTTCTGTCCGGTATGAACAAACGGGGGATCACCTATTACTTGAACGACCACGGGACACTTTGTCCCACAGCCTATAAGCAACAGCAGGGGCTCAAGTACAACGCCCCCAACGCCCAGGGCAATCCTATGTGGAGTACAATCACCATAGACACAATCTTAAAAAATCGTGTTTATGTGGGGGATATGGTACAAGGCCGCCAGCGGGTGAAAAGCTATAAAATCCACATTCAAGAAAAGGTGCCGGAGGAAGAATGGTTTATCGTGGAGAATACCCATGAGGCCATTATAGACCGGGAAACCTTTGCAAAGGTGCAGAGCCTGCTCAAACGGGATACCCGCACCGCTCCAAAAGCTAAACAGCTTTACCTGTTCAGTGGTTTTCTGAAATGTGCCGACTGTGGCCGGGCGATGTCCCGGATCGCATCCAAAGGGATTTATGTATATTATCAATGCGGGACTTATAAAAGCCTGTCAAAAAAGGCTTGCACTATGCACTCGATTAAAAGTGACCGACTTGAGGCTGGAGTGCTGTTTGCGATCCAGCAACAGGTGCATCTGGCACTTACTTATTCCGAGTTTGTTGCCCGTATCAACTCCGCACCTCTGAAAAAGAGCAAGTCAAAGCGGCTGGAAGATACCATCGCCGCAAAAGAAAAAGAGCTTGCTAAAATCATGCGGTACAAGCAGGCCCTTTATCAAGACTGGAAAGACGGGGAAATTACCCGCAACGATTACCGGCACATGAGCGAGGACTTTGAACAGCAGATTGAGGCCCTCACACGCATTATGCAAACGCTGACGGCGGAGCAGGAACAACTGGAAAACGGCGTGGATGCGGAAAGCCCATGCCTTACCGCATTTCTCAAATACCGGAACATTGACAAGCTGACACGGGAAATTTTAGGCGAGCTGATCGACCACATTAAGGTTTACGAGGGCGGCAATATCAGCGTGAAATTCAAATACGCTGACGAGTTCCGCCGTATAGCAGAATATATCGAGCTCAATTCCCCTATGGTTACGGGGGCCGCTGTCTGACCCCCTAACCTAAAACAATTCCGTTTGCTTGTTTTCCTAATATATAACGCCCATATGAAAACAGCGGAGTATAATAATAACACAAAATCGTATTTCCACAAATTACCCCATTTGCCCTATCAACGCCAAAAATATCATACAGTTTCAATTTTTTAGCGATTGGTTTACAAAGATTTCCAAAATAATCATCACTTATACTATATGCTTCTTTAAGGGTTTCATAAATAACAGAATAATCATTCTGCCACATTTTAATAGAATTTCTCATTTTTTCATAATAAACTTGTTCCGATTTAGAAAAAAGCGGTATCTCTAATTTCACTTTACCGGAGTTATTAATCGCCTTTACCCATTCTTCAACTCCATCAATTATAACACCCATATATGGCAAAAGTGACGGAATATAATTTGATTCATCAGGATTAATTCTTTTTATAACCGTATATAGAAATCTTAGGTCATTTTGAATCAAAGATAATGCCGCTTTCTGAACAGGTTTTAAATTTAAATCCTCCATGCATATCCTCTCTTTATCATAAATGCAAACTCTCCCGGAAAACCGTATTCTACTCCAGTTTGCCGACTATAATTTTTCTCTTTTCCATTCATCAATTATCCAAACTGTCCTCGCTCAGTAAGAAATCATAGACACTCATGACCAGCACTCCCTCTTCATTGTAATACGGTGCAGGTGCATCTTTCATAATAATGATCTTTTTGAAGAAATCACCAGTCAACATCAGGGAGCGCTGCTCCTGTTCCATCTTTGCCCTATCCGGAATCGCATAGGCTGACTGGATATAATAACGCTTGGAGCCTTTATTGCAGACAAAATCAATCTCCAACTGTTTACGGATTCCATGACCTTTCTCATTGGTCATATTTAGGATAATAACGCCCACATCTACATTGAAACCACGTATCTTCAGCTCATTGAAGATAATGTTCTCCATAGTATGAGTTTCTTCCAATTGGCGGAAATTAAGGCGGGCATTACGCAATCCCAAATCGGTAAAGTAATATTTGATTGGTGTATCAATATATTTCTTACCCTTAACATCATATCGAACAGCACTGTCAATCAGAAAGGAATCACAAAAATAATCGATATACCTTTTGATGGTCGTGTTGCTGATAGTTTTCTGCTTGACGCTTTTGAAAGTGGCCGACAACTTTGCTGGATTTGTAAGTGAGCCGATGGCAGACGAGAGAATGTTCAGAAGTTCCTCCAATTCTGCTCTATTGCGCACATTATGCCTTCCTACAATATCTGATATATAGGTTTCCTCAAACAACGACTTCAGGAAATTAATCTTTTCTTCCGGGTCTAAAATATTCATGATGGGAGGCAGCCCGCCGTAAAGCATATATTCGTTCCACCCGTCCTGCTTCGCCCCTGCGTAGACTGACATAAATTCCGCAAAGCTGAGAGGATACATATGCACTTCATCTCCGCGGCCTCGAAATTCAGTAATCACATCCTTGGACAAAAAACGGGCATTGCTTCCTGTTACATAAACATCCACATTTTTCATACGAATCAGGCTGTTTAATACAGATTCGAACTCTCCCAAAAGCTGCACTTCATCCAATAGCACATAGTACATTCCATCATCTTTAATCTTCTCCTTGAGATAGGGATACAGAACTTCCGGATCACGAAAACGCTTGTTCTCAAAAGAATCAAACGCAATTTCTATAATATGTTGTTCATCTACTCCTTCTGCCAGCAAATGAGCTTTAAACAGATTAAACAACAGGTAAGATTTTCCGCAGCGACGGATGCCGGTTATTACCTTGATAAGTCCGTTGTGTTTCTTATTGATAAGTTTATACAAATAGATGTCTCTCTTGATTTCCACATCATGTTCCTTCTTTCTGCTGAAAATTTTTGCGAGTACTCGCAAAATCCTTCATTAGTATTATACCCTCTCCGGCTTAATTTTACAACGTCTAATGAAAATTTTTACGAGTACTCGCAATTTTATGCAGTAAAATTTATCGGAGAAACATTCTGGTTTAATAATTGCAAATCTGACTCTCCGGAAATATTGGTAAATCATTGGTAAAAATGAGTAAGAGACACAAAAAACATTGGATTTATAGGAATTTTACCATGACCAACAAATCCTTCCGTGGCACACGAATAAAATTTTTATCATATCTTTTATATCCCTTCATAAGCCTTCAAACCTTGATCTTTCAAGCTTTCCGGCGCTTATTTCATTTTTGGTTTTTTACCCTTAATCTGTGTAATTCGTTATAAATCTACGCAAATTTACAGGCAAATGGTGTAGTAATTGGTGTAGTAGATTGGTGTATTTCTCAACCTGATTTTCTCTGTTTTCCTTGCATATCCGCTTCTTTGAAGTCTAAAATCTTTGCCATCTGCTCCGCCGCACGGTCATAGCTGGCATGGGTATATACATTCAGCGTAACGCCTACGTCCGAATGTCCCATTACATACTGTAAGGTCTTTATGTCCATACCTGCGTTTGCCATATTTGTGCAGAACGTATGACGGAATACATGAGGCGTGATATGTGGCAACGGTTTATCATCCTTGTCCAGCAGGAGAAAGCCACTGTATCCGTCTACAATCATTTCTGTTTTTAAGCTCTTACGACGGGTAAGGATATTTTTCAGGCTTCGATAGACTTCTTCTGTCATAGGAATAAAGCGGCATCCGCACTCAGTCTTTGTTTTCTTTTCTCAACATAATACTTCCCGCCCCGTTCCCTGACAAGCTGATGATCCACACGGATTTTCCGGCTTTCAAAATCTAAATCACTTTTTGTCAAGCCACAAAATTCGCTGACACGCATTCCCGTTCCTAATAGTACGACAAATTCATCATAATACTTTGCATAGGTTTCATCATTTCGGATAAACTCCATCCAAAGCTCCTGCTGTTCCTCTGTCATGGCGATACGTTTTTGTGAATCGTTTGGCACAACATCAACCAGCTTAAAATCAAATGGATTCCTGCGGATAATGTCCTCATTATATGCCATCTGAAAAGCAGGCTTTACAACGCCCCTGACACTTGTAATGGTACTGTATCCTTTTCCGTCATTATGCAGCTTCATAATCCACTGCTGGGCATCCGATACCTTAATATCCCTTATCTGCTGGTAACCGAAATCCTCTTTCTTAATCAGATTCAGCACAAAATTGTATCCGACTTTGGTATTGTAGCGTACACCCTGTTTCAAACTGATATAGCGTTCCAAGAGGGCAATAACGGTAACTTCTCCGGTGGCATAGTCAATTCCGTCGTCAAGCTGCTTTTGAATTACCTTTTCCTTTTCCCGCAGTTCCTTCAAATCAGAGGAATAAATGGTCTGCCTCTTTCCGTGGATATCCGTATAGCGATACTGATAAATCAGGTCTTTTCTCTGGCTCTCCCCGGTCTTTAAGATTCGTCCTTTATTGTCTTTCCGTTTCCCAGACATTTTCAAACTCCTTTCCGTAGTGGAAAGAGCCTTGATATGACTCATTCATTGTACCATATCAAAGCCGATTTTACACCACAAGTTTCACAAAAATGCAAGAAATAAGATAACCACCTTTGTCAGATAGAATATTCCTGCTCGATATACTGATCGAACAGGCGGCGTTTGATTAACCGCTTATTGCCAACCCACAAAACAAATCGGCAGTTTTTCTCATTGGTAAGCTCACGCAGTTTATTGACACCAATCCCTGAATACGCTGCCGCTTCTTCAAGGCTTAAATTACTCTTTTCCCAAATCGGAACTTCTTTCACTTACTTTTGCCTCCTTAAACGCACAAAAAGGACAGCCCAGACTTTTCCCATAAGTCTGTGACTGCCCTTGCGCTGTGTTAGTTATTTTTGAGTGCAATCCCGCACTCTGCTTTAAAAAAAATCCCTTAAAAACTTTCTGCAAACAGTTGGGAAGAATTGCAGAATCATATGTGGGATTATGTATTCAATTTTTAATATGTCTGCCCTATATTTCCAGTTTGTCCGCACCATATTTGTGAATGATACGGAACAATATTTCTTTCTCTTTTCCCTCTGATTTTCCGTACAGCCTGCAAAGTGTTTCAAGCTCCGTCTGCGTGAAGGTGTTGATATAAGGCTTGTAATTTTCCGTAATAAAAACCCCGCCGCCCTCGCCCGGCTTTGTGTAAACCGGATAGTCAAAAGACAGTGCGATAACATCATTCATTATCATGCGCCTTGAAACATCCAGTTCCCATGCAAGCTCCCTCATTGTTGCATTCCCTTTGGCGGATAAAATGCTGATGATTTCCATTCTCCGGTGTGCAGTGTCCATGCCACGCCTCCCGTCATTTTCTATGTAAAACTTCCGCAGTACGGTCCAAATTCATATATGATTGATAAAACAATTTTCCTGTCCTCTGAACCACAGGTCACAGCAACTTTTTCCAAGCATTCCAACTGTTCCTGCGTGAGCGTGTTCTGGTGCTGCCCCACACCGTCCGCAAGGAGATAGCCTCCGTCATATCCCTGCTTTGTGATAACGGGGAGTTCTTCGCCTATGATGTCAAAATCCCTGTGTATGGCTTTCCTGCCGACACCGTACATCTTCATCATTTCCGATGTGGTCAGCTTTTTCCCCGACAGCAGCATACGCTCTATGTCACGCCGCCGCTGGAATGCGTTGTCCTTCATGTTTCACCTCCTTCCGCTGCTTGATTCCCTGTGGCTATTATAGAAAAAGTAATGTTCCCCCTATGGCTACCTTCCTCAAAAAAATCTGGTTATTTTTTCAAAAAAGGGAAAAGTTATACCGACTTTTTTCTGAAAGAATCCCGTATTTATCAGTGCTGCCAAAAAAGTCGGTATAACGTCATAGCAAGCACTGCCTGTGTTCCCTCACAGGCTGAATTTTTCCAATTTTCCCAAAAGCGGAAACTTGAAAAATTGCTTGTAGAGGGAAGTTTCCCCCTAGCCCCCCTCTACGCTCAAAAATCACGAAATGTCCTTTCGGAATTTCTGTTTTTTCACCCATTTTTTTGCACGAATATCCCCCGTAATGGGATAGAAGATAGTGTAAAATTCTTTCATAATCCCATTGCAGAAAGGACATTAAAAATGGCAAACCGAGAACGCAAAAACGAGTTAAAAATATATTTAAGTGATGATGAACAATACATACTGGAGCAGAAAGTTAAAGCCTCTGGCATGAAAAGCAAATCTTCTTTCCTACGCCGCCAAATTTTGTACGGTTTTGTTTATGACATTGACTATTCAGAGCTTCGGGAATACACCGCCGCACTCGGAAGAATTGGGAATAATCTGAACCAGATAGCAAAGCGCATGAACGCCACAGGTAACATCTATGCTGCTGATGTAAAGGAAGTCAAAGAGCTGATGAAAAAAGTGTGGGATACTCAAAAATCCATGCTGTCCAAGCAGCCGTATATGAAACAGTAAACTGCATCCAAATTACTGCAAGCGCAATAGCTACTTTCCTTTACAAATCTGCAAAAGTAAATTTGCAATAGAATCTAAAAACAGACAAATTTCGCATTATCAAAAAAGTGTACCACAGTAAAGTTTTTTCCTCCCTTGCGGTACACCTTGATGTGTATAGTATGCAATTTATTTTGTTAATTTCTTTTATTCTCCATTTATGTAATTTTTGTTTTGCCTTCATTATGTGCCTTTCCTCAATCTGAACGTATTTAATATGCTTTTCCAAACAAACTGCAATGCAATCCTGCCTAGAAAAGAATCACATTGCAGTATCAATTCTTCTCAATAATTCCAAAGCAAAGAGCCGACAAACTGTGATTGTTCTCAAGTTTATCGGCTCTGCGTCTGTGCGTCTGGCTCTTTGATAATAGACATATTCATTTGTTGAACATTTATAAGAGTTTCCTGCTTACACTTTGGACAATATAAAGGGAAATTTTCAAGAATTGTATCTTCACGCAATTTTAATCTTGTCTTATTTCCACATATAGGACACAATAACCATTTTTCCTGCTTCATACTGAAACCTCCTGTTGTTCTTTTTCCATCTTTCTAAAAAATCCCATTGCAGACATCCCAACAGCACATACAATTACGCCAGTCGGTATTAAACATAAATAAATCATATTGCTAAATCTATCAAACAGGAAACCGTATACGATCTGTCCTATGGGTTGAACGCACAATGTAACTGTAGATGTATAAGCCATCACTTTACCAATCAGATGATTAGGTGTCCTTTGCTGTATAAGGGAAACTGCAAAAATTGAAAAAATACTAATTGCAATCTGCATACCGCAAAAAGAAACAATGGTGACAACATATTTTATAATGGAATCAACCGGACACAGGAAAACAATTCCCGCAGGAATAATAAAAACTCCCATAGAAGCAAGCAGGATAGCTAATTTATGTATTTTCAATTTCTCTGTAAGAAGTCCTGCAGCAACACTTCCCAAAATTGTGGCAATCGCTAACGAACTTTCCGCTGCCCCATAATACTGTGCATTTAATCCAAGAACGGTACGCACAATAAAGGGAAGTCCAACTATGGTAATACCCATTACAAAAAATCTTGAAAATGCGGTCAAGAGCAGCATTTTTGCAATGTTCGTCTGTTCTTTTGAAATATATCGCATACTTGATAGGAAGTCCTGTTTGACAACTGATAGTATACCGCCTTTACTCTCCGAACGTTGATAACTTAATTTTATAAAACATTCAAACAACGCTGTAATAAAAAAGCAGACAACACTTGCATACATAACAGGCTTTAAACCAAATACCGCATACAGTACGCCACCCAACATTGGAGCCAATAAATAAGACAAGGAAGCCACCTGATTTACAACAGCATTTCCTTTCATTATGTTATCGCCTTGTAACATAGTCGGAATACACGCCTGTACTGTAGGCGTTTCAAATGCCCCCAAAACAGAAAGTATGACAAGCAGTACACTGATTACAGTCAGGGCATTACTTTCAGACAAAAGAAGTGTCGCACATAAAACCGACATACCTGTTAATCCATCCAACGCAACCATAATATTACGCCTGTTTGCCCTGTCTGCAAGAATACCTCCTAATGGCGAAAGAACAATAGTCGGGATTGTGGCAATAGATAATATCCCCGCAAATATAGCGGCTGAACCAGTTAATTCCAGTACATACATAGACAATGCGAGCTTCAAGATGAAATTTCCAAACAATGATGTTAACTGTCCTAAGATAAGAAGCACAAAATTCTTTGTAAATAATTTTTGTGTCATAGCTCATTTCCTCCTTTTTCTGAAATATCAGCAATAAATTTTTCCGTAAATGATACGGCTTCATCATCAAAAATGGGTAGTCCCATATGGTCTAAGACATCCATTACACAATGGTATTTATGATGTATCTCTTCCTCCGTTGCCGGAAATACCACTGGCATCAGCCAAAAGTTAATGAGTGGCAAAATTTCGGAAAGCTCTTTTGTATATTCCGTTTTGATTGAACCGTCTTTTTTTCCTTCTTCCAATAGCTCCAACCATAAAGGAGTTAATATACGCCTATTTTCTTCCACTGCTGTGGCTAAAATATGCGGATCTTTTAGAATAGGAATTGCCTGCATATTCAGTTGGTTACGCTCTGTATCCGATTGATTCAATACCAGCAGTGCTTTAATTTTTTGCAATCCATTCAGGTCATCCCGTTCCTTGATTGCATCAAAAGGATTGTTCTCAAAAAACATTTGATTCCCTAATGCGTGCATAACATCTTCTTTGCTTTGAAAAAAGCGGTAAAACATTCCTTTCGCCCCGCCTACCATGTCCATAATATCGGAAATTGATGTTTCCTCATATCCTTTGGAAGCAAATAGCTTTTGCGTGGCATTAAGAATTGCTTTTCTCCATTCATCTGGTGTTTTTTTTACAGGTCTAGCCAATTTCCAGTATACCTCCTCTGCAAATAGTTATTGACTTTAAGTCAATAACTATTTTATCACTATTAAATATTTTTTGCAATAGCTGGAAATTTTCCACATTTACCCTGTTTTTGATATGAACCTCCTGCGAACGCAAAAATATCAAGTACTTAGCACACATCATAAAAACGTATATACCTAATTGTTCCGCTATAGAAAACTTCATTCAAACAAGCGACTTTCCGACAGGAATCTATAACCAGAAAGTTTCATCATATTTTATTGTCCGCATAGGAACAGCCTACGCAATACAGAATAAGGGACGGAGTCCGAAATTCGGCCTCCGTCCCTTAAATAACCATTCACCTATCTTATAGCAGACTTTGAGCTTACACAGAACTTGAAACAGTCTCTTTAAGTAATGATTAGTCAAAATCATAAGGGTTGCTATAGCACATCCAATCAAGTGGATAAAGAACCCCATGTTCAGCTTCAAACTTAGCTTGTTGTTTTGCCCTGCGAATAGCTTCATTCCTAGACGACGTTTTCTTCATCTTCTTATCGTTTGCTATTCTGGCTTTATAAGCTTTGTTGTTCGGATTATTCTGATTTGCATAATCATTAAGCTGCTTTTGAGTGTGTGTCTTTGAAGATACGCTCTTTCTCTTTGCCATGAACAGTTTCTCCTTTTTCCCTGACTTCATCTAACAATTACGCACAAGATAGCGGACACTACGTCACCTTCTAAGCTGAATCCAATAAAAATCATAGGATTATCTCTGCATTTAATTATTTCTCAAGGTCGGAGAAAAATTTCTCATAGTATGAGAAATTCCTGCTAGTATTATAGCATTTGGGGATGTCAGTTTCAATCAGAAAATCATGCAAAGATAGCGCGATATTACTGTCAAATATACATTGGCAAAATCAATTAATGGATCAATCAATCCCTTGTCCCGTCCATGCCAGAAGTGAGAAAGGGGTGATTCCTTTTCCCAATAATAAGGATATTCTAAGAACCTTATGCCATGAAACGATATTTCTTGACATAAATTAGCGGTTGCATGCAATATGCCTTATTTTCCCCATCATATAGATTTGCATGTTCAATATCTTCTACTGTATCGCCTTTCGCTTTACGTATTGCCTTTGAGATTGTGCTCTTTCCCGAACCATTTTTTCCATAAACTAATGAAAGCCTGTCTTCTTCACTAAATAACTCTACTTCTGTTTCATCGTCAAAAAAACCGCCTTTGAATTTTACTTTCTTTAACATCTTGCCATTCCCCACTTATTGATTATCATTCTTCAGTATTGGTATACACACCATCTTCAAAAAATCATACCCTTACATTTTTTGTTTTGCATTGACTAAAGAAATTACAAAGAAGATTGTCATCAATTACTACATAGTAAATTATATAATTATCTACGTAAATACGATAATAAGAATACCTGCGCTCTCGCACAGAATGATATGGTTCAAAAGATTCAGCCAACGGAAGCCGCTCCATAATAGCAGACTCTACCTTATCCAATAAATCATTTGCAGCTTTGGGATTCTTCAGTTTTTCTGCGATATAGGTTACTTTTTCATCAAGATCCTCATAAAAAAGTGGCAGATAGCTCAATCTGTACTTTTTACTGAACATTTATCTTCCTCCGTAGTCCTCCAAAAACTTCCTCATGACTCAACCTTGTATCGTTTTCCGCCGAATACCTATCTGCTTTATCTAATGCTGCTTCAACGCCATCCGTCAATTTTGAATACTCTTCAAGACTAAGCACCACCATTGCTCCATAGCCGTTTTTTGTTAAATATACCGGCTCACCCGCATTTACAATTTTCTCAATATCAGGAAACTTATTTCTTAAATCTGAAACAGGTCTGATCTGCAACATAAGCATTCACTCCTTATCAATATTTTATCTTAATTTTATCATTGTTTATATTCTATCCTACTATCACGAAAAAAACAACCACTATTAAAAATCTTTTTTCATTTCATTTTCTCTGTGTATTGTATCAAAAACACAATCCCGTCTTTAGAAGTTAGCACCATATTCTTTTGGAACCAACTACATACCAAAACACTTGAAAATGCCTTAAATCAAGGCTTTTTTATTGCCCAAAATACTTGAAAAACTATTTTTTATGTGTTATAATAATGGCGTTAGTAGCGTTATATTGCAGAGGTGATATCATGGCGTTTTATTTAAAGAAAACCAAACTGAAAGGACGGACCTATCTGTCAATTGACGAAAGTTTTTATAGCCACGAAAAGAAGGGCACAGCCCATAAATGTTATAAATCTCTCGGTTCTGTTGAAACATGGATAGAAAAAGGGATTGCCGACCCCATATCCCATTTCCAAAAAGAGGTCGATACTCTTAATCTGGAAAAAGCTGATTCCGGAACACGGAAAATATCAGATCTTTCTCCTGTTCGCTATCTTGGATATTTCCCGCTTAAGTCTATACTCGAAAAATTGAAGGTGCAAAAATACGTTGATTATTTTAAACTGACAAATGATTTCAATTATGATCTTTATGAACTGCTCTCTTCCTTGATTTATGCCAGATCTGTTCATCCCTGCAGCAAATACAAAACTTTCCATGAGGTCCTCCCGAACCTGTACGATACCGTACGCTACTCCTATGACCAGCTCCTGGATGGCCTCTCTTTCCTGGGGAATGATTATGAAAAATTTGTTGAGATATTTACCGTCCAGACAAATCGTGTTTTTGGATTGGATACTTCCAAAACCTACTTTGACTATACCAACTTTTACTTCGAAATTGACCGGGAAGACGATTTCCGCAGGAAAGGGCCGAGCAAAGAAAATAGAAAAGAACCGATCATAGGACTTGGCCTGCTTCTGGACAGCCACCAGATTCCTATCGGTATGAAAATGTATCCCGGAAATGATTCAGAAAAGCCTGTCTTAAGAAATGTGATTGACCAGTTAAAATCGCAGAATAATGTTACCGGAAAGACAATACATGTTGCAGACAAAGGGCTGAACTGCGCCCGGAACATTGCTTTTTCCAGAAAAAACGGGGATGGCTACCTTTTCTCCAAATCGGTCAAAGGCCTTCCTGAAACAGAAAAAACATGGGTATTATTAGAAAATGGTTTTACAGACATAAAAGATAAAAAAGGAAAACTTCTGTACCGTTACAAATCCTGCATTGATGAATTTCCCTACAAAGCAGAACATGAGGGAAAAGAATATATTGTAAAGTTACGTGAAAAACGGCTTCTTACCTATAATCCATCCCTTGCTTCCAAAAAACGATATGAAATCAACCGGATGGTTGAAAAGGCAAAGTCGCTGACCGCTTCGCAGGCAAAAAGAACAGAATACGGTGAAGCCGGGAAATATGTCAGTTTTACAGATAAGAAAGGAAACAAAGCTTCCGTTACCATTAATCAGGAAGCAATTGATAAAGATTTGAAATTTGCCGGATATAATCTTCTTGTGACGTCTGAAACAGAAATGAAAGATACCGACATTTATAATACATACCATAACCTATGGAGGATTGAGGAATCTTTTAAGATCATGAAATCGGATCTGGATGCACGTCCGGTATTCCTGCAGCGGGAAGACACAATAAAAGGCCATTTCCTAATCTGTTATCTCACGGTACTGTTGGAGCGGATTTTTCAATTCAAAGTATTAGAAAATGAGTATTCCACTTCAGACATTTTCCAGTTCATAAAAGATTTCAAAGTCACAAAAGGAGAGACAAAATATATCAATACAACAAAATCAACAGATTTCATTCATGATCTGGCTGCAAAATTGAAACTTCCCTTAACAAACTATTTTCTGACAGAAACACAGATCAAATCAATTTTCAAATGTAAAATATAGATACAAAAATCAGCGGAACTACCGTAGAGAAAACACGACAGTTCTGCTGGTTTATTATAAACTAACCAAAACTATATGGATCCTTTGTCATTTCCTGGGCTAAACCACTTTGTGCATCAGGCAGGGAATCTTTAAAATTAGTTATTGCACGACCTTGACGTTCAAATAGATCTGTATCCAAAAAATTCAACAATACCGCACGAGACCAGGAATTTTCTCTTACCTGATTTACATAAAAACTTGCTTTCTATCAATAATCGCTTTCATATGTCCCCACGGAATAGAAAACAAATTTGCCCCAACTTGAGGCAATATTTCCATTTCGGTAGATGACGCACTTTCTGCCCCAACTTGGGGCAGTTTTTCCTGAGATACAGAAAACAATTCATAAAATCGTTTCATATATCTAAGATTGGTCACAGAAAATCCCTTCACATCTGGCAACAAGTGAAGCATATCATTACTAAGGTTTTCAAAAAAATTACTACCCCATCTATGCTCAGCATGCAAATTCACAATATCTTTACCAAGAGACCAATAAAATTCTAACATTTCCACATTGACATGGATGGATTGTCTACAAAATTACTTTTCCATCTTCTTCTATAAAATATTTTTCTATATCTTTGTTCGCATTACTAAGTATTTCTTTTAACCTATGACCAGCACGATCACTAAATTTTTCTTTTGTAAATGTGAGATACTCAATAAAATTTTTTGCTTCGTTGTCCGTAAACTTTTCCAGCACACAATCAATTCTAAACTCTGTTACAGCGCTCCCCGTCCCATCAGTATAAAAATCATCCTCTACAGGGCGAATATATTCATTGCTCTGTGTAAGCAATACCAATTTTAACGCATCAATAATGGCAGTCTTCCCTGAATCATTTTCACCAATTAAAGCATTCAGCCCTTCATGAAATGTAATAGAAAGACCTGGCTTTCCATCTATCGACTTAAATCTCCGAAAATTATATATTTGTAATTGTGATACAATCATTACAGAACCTCCTGTGCTTTTCGTATAGTTTTCTGGATTTATGATATCTCTAGTATTTTCAAATAACTATCCAGCCCTGCATTCACATAACCTGCAAACAACTTTTCCATTGCACCAAGATTATGCTTTACATGGTATTCATCAAACGCGTTGTAATAAGAAATCCGATCTGTAAACTTAATATCAATCGGCGGGTATCCGGCTTTCATCAATTCCAGATTCACAAGCAACCTTCCAGTTCTGCCATTTCCGTCAATAAAAGGGTGAATCCCCTCAAATTCAATATGAAATCGTGCAAGTCGCGGAATGATATGTTCAATACTATTTCTATAAGCCTGCAGCAACTGTTCCATCTTAGGCTGGATCAAATATGGCTGTACCGGTTCATGTTTCGCACCCATGATTCTGATAGGGACTCTTCTGTAAACGCCTCTGTCCTCTCGTTTATCCGCCAACACAAGATAATGAATCTGCTTGATAATACTCTCTGATAAAGGCACCTGATCTTTTACCAGATCTCTCACAAAATCAAATGCCTCTTTATGCCCAACTGCCTCCATATGGTCTTTTAATGGTTTCCTGTCAATCGTCAGTCCACGCAAAACCATATCCGTCTCGCGCAAGGTTAAAGTATTCCCTTCAATCGCATTGGAATTATATGTGTATTCGACTACAAACTCCTCTGTCAGACGTTCCAATTCCCCCTCTGTCAGTGGCCGTCTGGAATCCAGTTCTATTTTCTTCCTGTCTATGGCCGTCAATAAACTTTCTGCCGCCTTATACCGTCCATCCTCTGGTTTTTTCGCATCTGCCGGAATCATCCAGCTGCGCCCTTCCCGTGTAACACCTGAAATCTTTCCTTCCGAGCAAAGTATACGCACTCGTCTGTCAGAAATCCCCCACTTTTCCGCTGCCTGCTTTACCGTTATATACATAAAAATTGCACCTCTCTTCCCTCAGTAGTATATTTTATTTTCGGAATAATATCAACCAAAAAGGAATAATAATTTATTGTTTTCGGAATAATAAAAGACCCAGAAATACAATAAATGCGTTCCGAGCCTTGTTTTCCACATTTTCAGTTTTAAATTTCTCTTTCATAATACCCACTATCTTTATTTTATACCTTATTAATGATACAACTACAATTTAACGATTCCTTACTACCTTTTAACGATTATCCACATTTCCTATTTTTCATTTCCTTATTCGTAGCTTTATCGTAGTCCAAGTATTATTTGTCTGCCACGGTATGCCCAAGTTTGCCCCAAAGTGTCGAATTATGCGGTTTTTACCTTACTCCTGCCGTGGCAGACGAATAATATTTTTAGCTTCTTGGCACTTTTCTTTAATTTTGTATTTTGCCATTACCTCACGTAAATCTATATAAATCTACGCAAATTTATAGGCAAATGGTGTAGTAAGTGGTGTAGTAGATTGATGTATTTTTCAACTTTATTTTCGTTGACTTGTTGGACTGCTCAAGATAAATATAAAGCGTATTCAGAGCTACTATGAGCAGCGTACTGACCGTATTGAAAAGGATTAGTGTTTAAAGATATCATACTACAAATCTGACTCTCTATATAGTTTTGTTGTGATATAGAAAGGACAGCGCCACCATCATCGTAAGCAGCTCCGCTATCGGTACTGCCAGCCACACACCCGCCACCCCCATAAATTCCGGCAGGATGAGCAGAAACACAAGTATCAATCCAAACGTCCGCAGGAAGGATAATACTGCCGATAGCTTCCCGTTTGACAATGCGGTGAATGTGGCGGAAGTAAAAATGTTCAGCCCGCAGAACAGAAAGCTAAACGAAAAGAGCAGGAACCCTTTTCTTGCGATTTCATAAACGGGCGTTCCCTTCTTTGCAAAAAAGCTGACCAGAGGGGAGCCAAATGCAATAGCCGCTCCAAAGATAACTATGGAAACCAGAATAATGAACCGCATAGAGATGGAGAATACCTTTTTTAACCGGGCATTGTCCTGTTTCCCATAGTTATAGCTGATAACGGGTGCTACGCCCATAGAAAATCCTATGTAAAGGGCTGTCAGCAGAAACTGTGTATAAATAATGATTGTGATGGCCGCCACGCCGTCTTCACCGAGCAGTTTCATCATAATCCTGTTGAAAAGGAATGTGGTCACCGCAGAGGCGGCCTGGCTTACCATTTCTGAAAAACCATTCATGCAGCTTCCTGCCAGTATGGAAATGTCCATGACCGGCTTTCTGAAATGCAGGCTGCCATTCCCTACCATGAAAAACAGAATGCCCGCCACAGCAGGTATCAGATACCCAATGCCCGTTCCTAATGCTGCCCCCTTGATTCCCATCTGTAGCGAAACCATAAAAATATAATCCAAAAGAATATTGGCTGCTCCTGCGCCTACCCCAAGGGCCATGCCGATTCCGGGGCGTCCTGCCGTCACGATCAGATTCTGGAAAAGAACCTGCATCATGCTTGCAGGCGTAAACAAAAGCAGAATAAATAGGTATTCCCTGCAATAAGGAAATAAAATCTCATTTGCTCCAAGCCCCCGGATCATGCTGTCTATAAATGCCACCCCAAAAACTGTGATTACTGCTCCTGATAAAGCGCCTGCACTGACAATCAATGTAAAATCCTGGGATGCCCTTACAGTTTCCCCCTCTCCCATCTTCCTTGCAACGATTGCGCTGCCTCCTGTGGCAAGCATGGTTCCAAATCCTACAATCAGGTTGATGATCGGACATACGATATTGAGCGCCGACAGGGCATTGGTTCCTACAAACCGTGCCACAAAGATTGTATCGACAATCGTGTAAAGCCCCATAAGCAGCATCATTACAATGGTTGGAAACGCAAATTTCACCAGCGACTTGATATCAAAGTCCTGCGAAAGTAAATTTTCTTCTTCATGTGTTTCATTCATGCTCTGTACCCTTCGCTTCCTCTTTCCGTAATACCTGACTGCCGAAACCGCTTTTGGGTTTCTGTAGTATGAACCGCTGTGTCGGGTAACCAAACTCGACCAGCAGTTCCGCTTCGGAAAAGCCAAGGCTTTTGATTGTCTTTCGATATCCGGTATCAGCCTTGTCGCCCTCCCTGAAAGTCGTGACGGTAATTGCTTCGGAGCATGCCAGTTCATGCAGCGCTTTTTCACAGAGCACTTTTGCAATTCCCTTTTTCCGGTATTGCGGATGTACGCCCAGGAAATCAATGCTCCCCGTCATTTCATTAAATGCCATGATCCCGGCTGCGGTATCGGCGTCTTTCAGGATCAATGCCCGCCTGTTCCTGATGTACTCCCGTAATTGTTCAAGATACTGCTCCTCATCCAGATGCGGGAAACCATCGATCACAAGACGCACCAATTCCATCCATTCCGGGACGTCTGCCTCTGTTGCATAGGCGATCTTCTGCCGCCAGCACGCTTCCCCTTCCAGGTCTGCAGGATTTTCATTCAAAACGTATCTTAGCTGCAACGGGTAAAATTCCTCTTCCTCCCTGTACTGGTTAGGGGTCTTTTTATACATAGCCCTGAAACTGTCAGTAAAAGACTGCTGGCTTTCATATCCGGCAGTGAGTGCAATTTCAAGGATTGGTTTATCAGAAAAAACAAGCTGCTTTGCGGCTTCGGTCAACCGCCGGCGCTGTGCGTAGGTCTGGATCGTCAGTCCCACTGTGCCTGTAAACATTCTGTGCAGATAATACTTTGAATAACACAGCGCTTCCGCAATTGTGTTCAGATCCAGCTTTTCATGGAGGTGACTTTCGATATAGTCGATTGCCGCTATAACATTTTTAATATTTTCCGACATTGCGCTCTCCTTTCTCACTAGATTATAGCAGAAAATTTTATTCCGGTTTTCATGTATCTTGCGATTTTTATAATTTATTTAAAGGCCACAAAGCAAATATTTACCGGTGTTTAGCATCTCACTCTATAAAGCAAAGGCGCCTGCTGATTGTATCGGCTAAATTTTTTCTATTCTTCACCCAATAGCACGAAATAACTTTTTTCAGAAATGGAAAACAAAAAAGAGCCATCAGCCAGCTCTTTTCCTACTGCTATCAATATTCCATTTTTTGCCCAATATGTGCTTTCCACTGGCACTCCATATTATACAAATATTATCTCAAAAATCGAGAAAAAAGTCGGCGGGTTATTTACCATGTACTTTTTATGTATCCATCTGTCCCGCCTCCGGAAATAGGCATGGAAAAAGCACCGCCGGAGCGATGCTTTCATATAATTAATATTCATGAAACTTAAAAAATTCTGCAAAACGGACTATTTATAAATTATTTTGTCTGCTCGAAGAGCCAGTCTCTGACAGCGGTCAGTCTGTACCCATAATTAAAGGATGCCATATGCTCCGTCCCGCTTTCCCCTTCTTTAAATACAGTCCCGGTTTCAAAACGTACCATATTCGCATCGAACCCAAGGCTTACAAGCTGCTCTACTGCCGCCGCCTGTTCTTCCTCACCGTCCTGTGCACTCCATGTCCCATAGCTGTACGAAACGCCGTCCGAATCAAACATTGCCATTACATCATCCTGTCCGCCGGATGCCTTTGCGTCACCGCCTGCCGTAATGTAGAAAAATTTTTGATTTTCTATTTCTTTCAGAACAGACACATCCCACTGCCCCGATACATACATACTTGCCGCAAATAAATCAGGATATTTGCTGTTCAGATAAAGGGATGTCATGCAGCCCATGGACTGTCCGGTGGTATAAATCCGGTCAGGATCAATGCTGTATGCGGACTGAAGTTCGGAAATCAGACGAACTGCCGTTTCAACCTGTGCGGAAACATTCCAGTCATCATCTACAACGGTTTCCGTAAAAGCCGGGACCATAACAAAAGAGGGATGTTTCTGCTGTTCTTCTTCCGTTACCCAAACCGCCGCCCCATAATATTGCTCCACAAGCTGCCGGGCACTTTTCCCGGAACCGGTAGCATCCGGGATAAACATGATAAGCGGATACTGCCCGGAACTATCATAATCTTCCGGAATATACAGGCTGTATTCCAGGGTCATGCCGGTTTCCGCATCCTCAAATGTAAGCTGCTCAAATTTATCAGCATTCGCATCCAGCACTTTCTGGATTTCAGGATCATTTTCATTTGCCATCCCTCCGGCATTGCCTCCGCGGCCACCGCCGTTTCCTCCCTGCATCCTGCCTCCTCTGCCGCCGTTGAAGCCATCTCGGTTCTGCCGCTCCCCATTTTCATGGGATTCAGAATCGTCTGCTCCGGTATCTGCACTTTCTGGGGACGCCTCCGTTTTGGAAACATCCTCTGTCTTATCAGGCACCTGTGCGGGATTCTCACAAGCCGCCAATGACATTAAAAAACACACGCTTATAGCAATGCAGAACCATTTTCTTACTTTTTTCATTTCACATACCTCGCTGATATTAATATTTGGAGTATCTTATAATGCGAGCTGCCATTCGCAGATTCTTTAAGTGTGCTTAAAACCACATAATTAAGCTTAACACATCTTTGTGAATTTATAGTGAATAAATTACCGTTAAAATATTCCACGACATATGAGAATGTGCAGCCGGCATTACCACTCCGCTAAAGACCAGTTTTCTGCCCTGCATAAGCAATCTGTTATTGTCATGATGCACCGAGTATCTGACAATATCCTCATCCGTTTCTGAACACACATGAAAGCAATGTTAGGTAGATTTCTCTTAAGTCGTCCATTGCTTCCGGGGAATAGACAACAGAATAGGAATCGTTCATATTCCAAGCTCCCGCGCAGGATTTTGAAGTAAAAGCTATTCCTGCCGCCGCCAGACCAGCACCGATAATAAAGTTACATGCCGCAGCCGTTTTTAACGCTTTCTTTTTCGGATTGGGAAGCTCTACGGAAATTCCCAAAGTGTTATTCAGCTTTTCGCAAGCCTGATTTACTTCTTTAATCATTTTGCCCTCCTAAAATAATAACTGTGTGCCGTGATTTACAATAAGCAGCACGCCGGTGCCTATGAGAATCCATAGGACTGTGGCTTTCTTTTCTCTGCCTTCTTTCTTGTTAAGAAACAGGAAAAACAATCCCACACCACAAGGCAGATACCAACAATCAATGATTTTTCGGAAATGTCAGTTTCCTTGCTGTCGATTCATATAGTTTTGTACTCAAATCCTGTCAATAAGAATCTCCTTTACTCAAAAATATCTGCCACAAGGCTATCCACCATAAAATCAAAAACAGTGAAATAATCACAAGTGACGGAAAGAGTTTCTTTTGCATTGATTGTTGACAGCAGCGCACTTAAAATTCCATAGGCTAAAGTTTCTTTCATTTTCAAATTGAGATTCGCGGCCTGGATAACCTGTCTGAAAAAATCGAAACTGTCAAATTTGATTTTCTTAATCATTTCTTCAGGCAGCTTTGTTACAAAAGACTGAAAATCCGGCGTATTGACATTGTACAGGAACGGCTTGCTGTCGTATTCCCGGAAAAGCCTTTTCATAGACCGTGCAAATCCCTCTTTTGTCTGGCTGCTCCTGTTTATGTCAATAATTTTTTCTGTCAACCTCCTTTGTATATTTGTGATTGTTTCAAAAAATAAATCTTCTTTTGTGGGGTAAAGCGTATAAAAAGTACCGATAGATATAACTGCCTTGTCGCATAAATTTTTAATGCTTGTCTTTTTGTATCCTTGCGCTATCCAACATTCTTCACATAGTTCTTCCAGCTTTTTGCGGATAGCTTTTTTATCAGCGTCCGAAAGGACTGGCTTTGACGGCATAGTTTGATTTCTCCTTTTTGCGGAATTTTATTTGCGAATATTTGTAATATATATTCGCAAATAGATAATAGCATGGTTGACAGGTATTGTTAAGCAGGGTATTTGATTTAGCAATGCCGTATTCTTTGGTAATAAATAAATTTTGGGGGAAAGGTAGAAAGAATACGACTTAAAAATGAAGCAAAAGAAGCTGCGGCTGTATCTATATATGCATCTCCAAATGATACTTTAGTGGATTCTGTACTCAGGTATTCTCCCACTTTCCAATACATCTGATCAGGCTTTCCACCCACATCTTCAAACTGTCTATCGACTGTTCGCCATTCAGCATTTTGCCAGTCATCAGCACAGCGCCGGAACAACTCGGCTGAAGCCTTGCATTTGTCTCACCCATGCCACTCCCGCCAGAAGTTGCAAAAGGAATAATGGTTTTTCCCTCATAATGCCGCCTTTCCAAAAAGGTATTGATATTTATTGATCAGCCCTATATTCAGTCCTGTCGGGCAGGGTTCACAGTGATTATAGTATACCCAGACTCCTTCCGCATCCTGCGGGGCAAACGCGGCGATTGCAGAGTAATCTTTTTCTTCCGATGCCGCGTTGCAGAATCCAAGAATCCGCTACAAATCTGCCTTCCCACGGATTCCGGGAAGCACTGTCACCACACCGGGCTTATCCAACGCATACTGGATGCACTGATATTCCGTCAGGGATTTTCCAAATGGTGATGTCTTTGCGTCCAGAAGCACTTGGTTTTTATATATTACCTATGCCTAAAAAGCATTTTGATTGATTTTTCAAAATCCCCGCGTTACAATGAATAGTGCTGTTTGCTCAATTATGAATTTATCAGTACGCCAGCCTGGCTGCGGGCAGCGGCTCATAACACATTGAGAAAGGAAGCTTTATGGAAAATTCACTTTCGATTAATATTCCCAGCCATGAAAATCAGCAACTCTGCGTCAACGCTTTCGGTCATTCTATCACCATGCCCTGTCATAAATACGGGCCGGCAGTACGTCCTTATTATCTGATACACTATATTTTGAAAGGTAAGGGGGAATTTGTGGTAAATGGCACCCGCTATAAGCTTTCCGCAGGCAAGGGTTTTTTGATTGAACCAGATTATCAGACGATTTATATGGCGGATAAGGAAGAACCATGGACCTACATCTGGGTGGGATTTTCCGGGGCAGACGCGAAGCGGTGCGTCTCCTCCTTAGGGCTTTCCCAGGAGCAGCCGATTTTCAAAAGCAGTGAAAAAGACACCCTGGCACAATGTGTTTTAGGCATGATCCAGCATAATCAAAAAAGCCCGGTTGATTCATTTTATACGTTGTCCATGCTGTATCTTTTTCTAAGTACGGTAGCCGCTGCCGACCCCGATAAATCTTCCCTTGGAAATGGAAATGTCTATGTCAGCCAGGCCATCGCCTATATCCGGGACCATATTGCAAAGCCTCTTCAGGCGGACAGCGTGGCAAAGCATGTGGGGCTAAACCGCAGCTATTTAAGCACGTTATTTAAACAGCACACCGGGCTTTCTCCCTTAAAGTATATCCAGAAATTCCGGCTGACCAAGGCGCAGCACTTGCTGGAATCCTCCAATCTTTCCGTATCTGACATCGCCTATACCTGCGGTTATCAGCAGCCGGAGTCCTTGATGAAGCTCTTCCGGCAGCAGTACGGCATGTCCCCTGCAGCTTACCGGAAGATGATTATAAATCAAACCTTATCCTGCCAGGAAGATATCCAGAAAAGTGAAAAAGGAGGCCTCTTCCTTTCCGATCTTGAAGAAGCCTCCCACCAAATACGCTTTTAGGCTGTAAAATCATTGATTTCCTTTATGTCCATACAGAAATGGCTCTGATACGTTTGTATTGAACCACTGCACCACCGGGCCCATAAACAGCGCGGTAATTACCGTCCCCACGCCAATGGTAACGTGGAAGATCAGGCCGGTAAGTACGCAGACAGAGTCGCTGGCAATTCTGCACAGGCGGAACGGCATAAGCTTATATTTATTCGCTGCAATCAAAGACCACGCATCGTATGCCGACACCCCTAAATCTGCGGTAAAATATACAGAAGCTGCAAAACAGGTTCCAAAAATCCCCAAAAGCATCATCACAAGCCGCGCTGCCATTCCCGGAGCAGGGAAAATATTGTCTAAGATATTCCTCATAAAATCCGCCGCCATTCCGGTAAAAAACAGATTGATTACCGTGGCAATACCGATATAATGCTTTTCCACAAAGAACACGCCCACCAGCAATGCGCCAGTTACAATGATGTAAAAGGTACTGTATGTAGAATGAAAAATATTTGCGATTCCTGTGACAAAACAGGTAAATGGGTCTGTCCCCAGATTCGCCTTTTGGAATGCACCGATGCAAAATCCGGTGACAATGACTCCAAAAAAAGACATTGCAATCCGCTTCCATTTTTGTGAAGATTCTTGTTTATCCATTATTCTGCCTCCAGCACGACGATTCTGGACCAAAAGTCACTGCAGGGAGCTTCGCCCTGGGGCAATTCCCCGGCAGCCGCGTCGGTAGTGACCATGCCAATATTCATTAATTCGCTCCCGTAGAAAGAACCTTTCCCCTCTCCTTCTTCCTGCATGTGATAGAAAAGCTCCTGATCTAATCCCTGCAGACGGAGCCGCCGAAACTCCCGGTTTACATCATTTAACGTTTTAAAATACGCTACAATTGCCTGTTTCTTATCTTCAGAAACCACCATCCATGCGGTAAAATTCCCTTCAAAGGGACTTAACAGCCGGTAAAATGTGCCGGTATGAATCAGCTTCCGGTACTTTTTCACAAAACCGATCTGTTCCCTTACGATCTCACGCTCCCGGGCCGTAAGTCTGGCCAAATCCAGCTCATAGCCAAAGGCTCCGAAAGCCGCCACATTTCCCCTTGTTTTCAGCGGCGTGATGCGGTTCAGCTGATGATTGGGTGTGATAGATACATGGGCCCCCATAGAGCTGACCGGATAAGCGTAGGAAGTTCCATATTGAATTTTCTGGCGCTCCACCGCATCCGTGTCATCGCTGGTCCAACACTGAGGCGCATAGTATAGGAGGCCCGGATCAAACCGTCCGCCGCCGCTTGCACAAGACTCAAAGAGAATCTCCGGAAACTCTGTATTCAGCCGGTTATACAAATCGTACAGTCCCAGGATATAGCGGTGGAAAATTTCTCCCTGATGCTCCGATCCGTAGCCTTCCGAAAAACATTCGGTGATGTTGCGGTTCATATCCCATTTAACATAGGAAATTTTTGATTCTCTGAGAATTTTGGCTACCATCTCATAGATATAGTCCACCACTTCCTTCCGGGAAAAGTCCAGCACATACTGCTTTCTTCCGTGGGAAGCATGCCTGTCCGGTGTGTGGATAATCCAGTCCGGATGACTGCGGTACAGCTCACTGTCCTTATTCACCATCTCCAGCTCAAACCAAAGCCCAAATTTCAGTCCCTGCTCCTCGATGGTTTCCGAAAGGCCCTTAATTCCCCGGGGCAGACGCTCTAAATTAGGCCACCAATCCCCAAGGCCGCTGGTCTCGCCGCAGCGGGTGCTGAACCATCCGTCATCCAGGACAAACAGCTCTACCCCATCCTCTTTTGCTGTTTTGGCAATCTCAATCAGCTTTTCTTCCGTAAAATCAAAATAAGTGGCTTCCCAATTATTTAACAGGATCGGGCGCTCTTTATCCCGCCAAAATCCTCTGGCCAGTCTGGTACGGAACAGCCGGTGGAAGGTCTGGCTCATGCCATTCATGCCCTCAGCAGAATAAACCATCACTGCCTCCGGAGTTTGAAATTCCTCCCCCGGATTTAAGCACCAGGAAAATCCAAAGGGGTGGATGCCAATCATCATCCGCGTTACCTTATAGGTGTCAACTTCTGCCTGGGCAAGGAAATTTCCGGAATAAATCAAGGAAAATCCCATAACCTCCCCTTGAAATTCATCTGCGGCAGGCCGTTTCAGCATCACAAAGGGATTGTGGTGATGGCTGGAAGCTCCCCGGGTACTGCCCACGGACTGAATCCCCTGCTGAAGCATTCTGGTCTTTACATATCGCTCTCTTCCCCATGCGCCGGAAAACTGAATCCACTCATACTCATCATCGGGTAAATCCAAAGAAAGGCTCATTGCACGGGTAAGCTGATACGCTTCCCTTCCCTTGTTTTCAAAGCGGACACTTCTGGCGATGGCATTTTCCTTTTGAAATATGGTATATAGCAGAGTCATCTCTACCTGAAGAAGCTCATCCCGCAAAATCAGCTCTAAAGTATCCGCCTCTTCCTCTGACTCTGTGTATGTGGCAGGCAGCCCTTTTAAGGCCGGCTTTCCTTTATAAATCTTATGGGAAACATACCTAAAATCCGTAATCCGGCTGCCATTGGGCTGTAAAATCTCCAGAGCCGGCATGCGATAATCCGTGGTTCCATAGGAGGGATATTCCTGCTTTAAATGCTCCAGTGTAAAGGAATATTCATTATCAAATACATACGGCGTTACCGGACGGTATCTGTTTTCGGTAAGATAGTCATAATTTTCCTTTTGAGGAATCCGCTTGCCAAAGTAAAGCTGCCCCATCTGATCATTTCGCATAATTTTCATCAGATAGCTGATGTTCTCGTTATACAAATGAAATTCTTTCGCGCTTTCATTAAAAATAATTCCCATATTGTCCCTCCTGAATTTCACAGAATGTTTTACATGCAACCATGTTCTTATTGTTCTATTTTATCGTTTTTTTCCTTTCTTTCTATGGAAAAATAATATATAAAGCTGTCCATTTGTTAGATGTTATTACCAGAAAAGAAATTTTCTTTCGTGCGCTCCCAATCCATCCTGTCAGAACACCAAGCAGGGCTCCGGCAGCTACAGACGGTTCTATTCAAAAAAACAGAGTCGTCGCTCCGGTAGAATACTCATCTACTTTTGCAACGACCCCAACATTCCTTCCTATTATAGATTTAAAAGGGTCCCCACTGGATTGCCTGGGCAATCACCAGGAAACCTGCGGCTGTAACAGACCAGATGCCAAACAGCGGCAGAATGAAACGCAGCCATTTCTCATAAGGTACTTTGGCCAAAGCCAGAGTTGCCATCAAATATCCGGCGACCGGGTACACAATGTTTGAAAAACCATCGCCAAACTGCAGTGCAAGGATTGCGGTCTGTCTGGTAACGCCTACCACGTCCGCCAACGGCGCCATGATGGGCATGGAAACCACGGTCTGACCGCTTCCGGAGTTAACTAAAAAGTTCAATAATGTCTGGACAATCAACATTCCCACTGCCGCCAGTCCGCTGGGAACGCCCTTGATAATTTCGGAAAGCCCGTAAACAACGGTGTCAATAATCATGGCGTCGTTCATAATGACGCTGATTCCCCGGGCCAAACCTACAATCAAGGCCCCCAGCAGTACGTCGTGACAGCCTTCCATGAAAGCGTCGCAGATCTCCTGGCCTTTCATGCCTGCAATGAATCCGGAGAATAGGCCAATCATCACAAAGATTGCGCCGATCTGAGGCATATCCCAACCCCAGCAGAATACGCCGGCAATCATAATTCCAAACAAGATGCCTGCACTGGCTCCGGCCAGTTTCTGTCTGGTAGTCAGGCTTGCGTTGGCCGCTTCCATATCGATCTCCCGCGTTTTATCAATCTCGTATACCGGGCTGAGTTCAGGATTTTTCTGTACCCACTTTGCATAACGCAGCACATACGCCATAGCAATGAGAGTCATAGTTGTCAGCACCACCAAGCGGTACTGCCAGCCGGAATACAGAGGCAGTCCGGCAATCTTCTGCCCGATCCCTACCGTAAATGGGTTGGCTAATGCTGCGGTAAATCCTGCCGCAGAGCCGCAGAGCGCAACGGCGCAGGCCGTCATGGAGTCAAATCCCAACGCCAGCATCAGCGGAAGAATGATAGGAACGTATACCATACACAGCTCGCACATACCGATGAAACAGTCAATTACTGCAAAGGTAATCATTAATATGGGAATAATAATGATTCCTTTTCCTGACACCTTCCGGGACAATGCGGAGATAGCCCCGTGGATAAATCCGGTCTTTTTTAATACAACAAAACCTCCGCCTACACAGAAGGTCAGCGCGATTACCCATCCTGCTTCTACAAAGCCTTCCGGTATGGCGTTAAAAAACTCCATAAACGTTGTCGGATTGCTCTCTATGGTGTGAAAAGAATCCGCCACTACTACCATCCTTCCGTCTACGCCTTCTATACGGTCGAACTCTCCTGCCGGAATCACGTAAGTCAGAACTCCAACGATGGCCATGATCCCCAGAAGAATAATAAAAATGTGAGGGATCGTCAATTTTTTCCTGGTTTGCAGCGTTGTTTTTGTACTCATCATATACCCCTTTCTCTCTAACTTGTATACCCATCATAAATTGGCGACTAAACTAACATAAAAGCCGCATACCGCGTTTAAATGATCCACCGGACAATACTCATCCACCGCATGGCACATATTTTCCACACCGGCTCCAAATACAATGGTGGGGATATTGTATTTGCCCGCACAGCTTACCGCGTTGGTGGTGCCCTTAAACCGGAACTCTTCCGCCTCTTTTCCGTCAAATATTTCTCTGTATGCCTTATGAGCTGCCTGTACCAGTTCCGCGTCTTTATCAAGGTCAAAAGCGGGAAGTACGGAATGCATCACCGCGTCATACCCGGACCAGGTCTTGTGATGAATATCCACCACCTCCCAGACAGCCTTGGTTCCCTTCACCAGCTGATCCATCTCCGCATACTGCATTTCGGGCGTCAAGCCGCTGGTAGTACGTCTGTCCAGATAAATGCTGCAGTTATAAGGCACGGCGTTTAAAGAAGCCGACTCGCTCTCAATTTTTGACAGTGCAATGGTTCCGTATTTTCTTTTCCGGGATAACAGCTCCTGGCTTAATTTTTCCACTCTGCCGATGATTTCCTGCATTTCATACACGGCATTCACGCCATCCTCCGGCCTGCTGCAGTGACTTGGGATGCCAGGCATATTTACCCGAAACATAGAACGCCCGCCGTGTCCTCTGCAAAGCCGCAGCTCGGTAGCTTCGCAGATGATAACTGCCTTGGGCTGATAACCGTCATGGGTCAGCACATAGTCCAGGGCAACGCCGTCCATATCCTCTTCCATCACCGAAAAGCTGACCACGATTTTCTTTCCGTTAAGCAGCCCCAACTCCTTCATAATCACTGCCGCGTATACCATTACGGCTCCGGCCGCTTTCATATCGGAAGCCCCCAGTCCGTACAGCTTTCCATCTTTCATCTCTGCGCCAAAGGGATCCACCGTCCATTTATTAATATCTCCTTCAAGCACCGTATCAATGTGGCCGTCAAACAAAATTACGTCCTGTCCGTCCCCCACTTCGCCAAGGGCGTTTCCACATTCGTCAATGTAAGCCTTATCGTAACCAAGTTTATTCATCTCCTGAATCACCCGTTTTACCGCTTCCTCTTCCTGGAATGTGTAGCTTTTGATTTTTAACAGCTCTCTGGCAAATTCTAAAAGATCCGCCTCGTACTGTTTTACCTTCTCTTTAATCTGATCCGCTTGTTTCATGGTTTGTAACCTCCTTTATCTTGTTGCTTTGCTACCAGAGAAAATACCTGTTTTGCGGCATCCCTCAGATTGGCATATGCAGTTTCCTTTTCCATGGCTTCCCTAAGTCCTATAGGACCGCGCACAATGGGAAAGTATGCGTCAATTCCTTTCCCATTGCAGGTTCCGGCTTCCGGGGTCACCGCTCCCGCAAATGCCAGAACCGTGCAGCCGTATTTCTTTGCCAGTCTCGCCACCCCGACCGGCGCCTTCCCCATGGCCGTTTGAACGTCCATACGGCCTTCTCCTGTCACAACGATATCGGTATCGGCAAGTTCCGTTTCCATCTTTATGGCCTTCAGCACCAGATCGATCCCATTTTCCATCTTTCCGTTAAGGTAAGCCATAAACGCGTATCCCAGTCCTCCTGCCGCTCCTGCTCCCGGCATTTTGGCCATATCTTTTTCAAGGGCATGTCTGGTCACTTCTGAAAAATGCTTAAGGCTTTGATCCAACTGCTCTGCTATTTCTTTGTCAGCTCCTTTTTGAGGCCCGAATACGGCGCTGGCGCCATTTGCTCCATAAAGAGGATTATTTACGTCACAAGCCACAATAAACTCACATTGGGCCAGCTCCGGCAACGCCTGGCCGGCGTTTACACGCTCCACCGACGCTACGTCTCTTCCGTAAATCCCGGCCGGGTTGCCGCAGGCATTTTCAAATTGAAATCCCAAAGCATTTAACATTCCCAAGCCCCCGTCATTAGTAGCGCTTCCCCCCATTCCCACAATGAATCTTCTGCATCCTTTTTCTACAGCGTCCCGTATAATCTCTCCCACGCCATAGCTTGTGGTGTTAAGAGGATTTCTCTCTTTCTCCGGTACCAATGTCAGGCCTGCCGCCGCAGCCGCCTCTATAATGGCGGTTTTCTCTTTTTCCAGCACTGCATAAGTACACGCAAGCGGCTTTCCCAGGGGGCCTGTCACAGTCAAAGGGATTTCTTTCGCTCCGGCCCCCAGTATAAAAGCCTCCCCGGTTCCCTCTCCTCCATCCGCAAGAGGCATTAATACGGTTTTCGCTTCCGGTATAGCATCCCTGATCCCTTCTTCAATGGCCCTCTCCGTCTCAATGGAGGAAAGGCTGCCTTTAAATGAATCAACTGCGATCACTATTTTCATTGTTCTGATTTCCCCCTGTCTTTTTCATATTTCCAGTAACAGTTCAGCCTTGCGAAGATTCAAAGTAAAAAATGTGTTGAAAGCTTGCTTTCATAAGAATTTTTTACTTTGAATTTTCATAATGCGGACGCCTCACGCTTCTTGTCCGCGTATCGCGGGCAAGAAGATGCAAGGCTGAACTGTTACTTTTTCCAGTATATCAATTTTTATTCTTCTTGACTATGTTATGTAAAACATAATATAATCTTTTTATATGTTATATATAACAATTCATCCTATCCATAATGGACAAGGGCGCACCCCAGAAAGGCCTGCTATGAAACTATCCCAGCATAATGCACTCCAGATTGTCTCCAACATTAATGAAATCATTAACCGCAAAATGAATATTATCAATACCAACGGCACCATCATTGCCAGTACTGATGAATCGCGAATTGGCACCTTTCACTCCGGTGCGAAAAAACTGATTGACGAGCATCTTTCAGAGCTGATTATCAATGAAGAGGACTCCATGCTGGGAACCCGTCCCGGTATCAACTACCCGTTGACGGTAAACGGAGAGACCATCGGCGTGGTAGGCATCACCGGTTCCGATGCCGAAACTCTGTCTTATGCCAAAATCGTAAAACGCATGACAGAGCTCTTAGTCCATGAGCTCTCTATGAAAGAAGAACAGGAGACGGAAGAGAATATAAAAAACCGTTATCTGGACGAATGGTTAAGCGGCGATCCCGGCCTTATTACAAAGGCCTTTATAGAAAAGGGACTGGCTATCGGTATTGACATTCGCATCCCCAGGCGTTTTTTAGCCATGACAGTCTACGATCAGTCCAATAATGTCTCCCTTGACCGCCTACGCAAATTGGAAACCGCCAAGCGCTATCTGCAGCAGCTGGCCTCCTACGGCGCTTATCATGTTTCTCTGGCCTCTTCTTCCTTCCTAATCGCAGGCATTCCGGAACTTGAGGACAGCAGCGTACTTGGCATTGCAAAGGACTACAGGAAACTGATTGTAAACCGTTATCAAGTACAGACGGCCATCGGAATCGACAGCCGGCCGTCCCATGGCGATGACGGATACCTTTTTGCTTATCGGGCTTGTACACAGGCAAAAAAGGCATTAAGCGCCTGTCTCCGCACACACCAGCATGATATCCGCTTTTATGACGATTTGAATATGGAACTTTTTACTGATGAACTGTCCGATACGGTAAAACGGGAATATATCCACAAGATTTTTCGCGGGATGGGAGAGGAAGAGATCTTTCACGCAGTTCAGATTTTAGAAATTTATTACAATACAGACGGCTCTATCAATAAATCTGCTCAGCAGCTTTTTATTCATAAAAATACTATGCAGAACCGTCTCAAGCAAATTCACGCCAAAACAGGCCTTGATCCCCGCTCCATCCGGGCATCATCGCTTTTTTACAACGCCATTCATTTTTATCGGGAGCTTGGACGGGACATTTAACCCTGTCAGACGGAAAATCTTGATCTTCCATGAATAACTTTTTCGCATAAAGAAAGGGCCGCTGCCCTGTAGATGACTGTCATAAATCATCTACTTTTGCAGCGGCCCCACTATTTTTATCCTATGTTACTAATTAATACTTAAACCGGCGCTTCCGTATCCTACCACTGTGTTGACTAAACTCAGTCCGCTTGCTGTTGCTGAAAATACCAGCATCAGTCGTGTCTGAGCCGTAACCGGAATATTAAGTCCTGTAAGTGCACCGTTTAGCAGTGTGCCAACGGATATCACTCCTGTAAGTGACGGTGTCAGGTTTATTAGTGTTCCGGCAATGGGAGAAAATACGTTGTTTGGCGTTGTGGACTGATAAATCTGTGCCCTTACCGTAACATTGGAGCCTATTAGGGAAAGAGCTGCCGTTGTGCTGAAAAATGCGCTAAATGAGGTAATGATACCAGCACGCGGAACCTGGAAAGCAAAGTTAGAAAGAGTTCCGCTGGCATTTGTAATGTCAATTGTGGAACCCAACAGCGTAAGTCCCTGTACACTGCTTCCGAATCCGACAAAGGCAGGAAGTCCTGCAAGACCTCCGACAATGGTCGTCAAAGAAATCGGTGTTCCTGATGCAAATGGAATAATTGCTCCGGTACCTGCAGTACCCGTAGGTCCAGTGGCTCCGATGGATCCAGTAGCCCCGGTCGCTCCGTCTGCTCCGGTCGCCCCAGTCGCCCCGGTCGCTCCAGTAGCCCCGGTCGCCCCGTCTGCTCCGGTCGCTCCAGTCGCTCCAGTAGCCCCGGTTGCTCCGGTTGCTCCGGTCGCTCCAGTCGCCCCATCCGCTCCGGTTGCCCCGGTCGCTCCATCTGCTCCGGTCGCCCCAGTCGCCCCGGTCGCTCCGTCTGCTCCAGTTGCTCCAGTCGCTCCATCTGCTCCGGTGGCTCCAGTCGCTCCATCTGCTCCGGTTGCTCCAGTCGCTCCATCTGCTCCGGTTGCTCCAGTCGCTCCATCTGCTCCGGTGGCTCCAGTCGCTCCGTCTGCTCCGGTGGCTCCAGTCGCCCCAGTCGCCCCGGTTGCTCCATCTGCTCCGTCTGCCCCGGTTGCTCCAGTCGCTCCATCTGCTCCGGTTGCTCCAGTCGCCCCAGTCGCTCCATCTGCTCCGGTCGCTCCGGTGGGGCCGGTAACTCCCATAGGGCCTTCATCTCCTGGGCAGCCTTTGGGGCCTTGTGGGCCAATCGGGCCAGTCACACCCTGAATACCCTGTGGGCCAGTCACACCCTGAGGACCCATGGAGCCGGTTGGACCGGTTGGACCAGTTGGACCCGGAATACCTCTGGGGCCCTGAGGACCTGCATCTCCCTGAGGGCCTACCGGACCGGCCGGGCCTATTGGCCCTACAGAGCCATACATTTATACAAAACCGTTTCAAACCCGCATAGTTAGGGGACTTTTCTGCAAATCAAAATATTACGGAAATCTCTATAATCATGCACATTCCCATGACAGGCGGGTTGAAGAAGTTAAGTTTGACAAAGATAACTACATAAAAGAGCCGTTTTCAGGCTCTATCTATTTTTAAGGTGTTGCTTTCAGGCAGCACCTTTTGCTTTGTCTTTTAACAGAGCTTAATGAGGAATCAAAATTAGGAGATGATTGGAAATGAGCATATTGAAGTAAAAAACGGGAGAAAGCATGAGACGATGCCGCGTTTTTTAGTTAGGAGGATTGGACAATGAGAAGGAAATGGAAGCAGGCGATAGGATGGGTACTGGCCGCAGGGCTGATTCTGCCAGGAATTTCAGAATCAGCAAATGGAAGAATTAAAAATAAGAAAGATTCCCTGGAAGCTCAATGGTTTGAGTGCGGGCAGATGTGAAAAAACGATAACAGCAAGAGGCCGGGATTTAGAAAGGTGCTGGCTCCCGGCTTGTAAAACCAGGAGGTTTATGGTAGTATGGAGATACAAAAACGAAAGGGAAAGCAGGTGGGGAGATTGACAGTGACGGAACAGATAGACCAGAAACATCAGGAAGATTTACAGAGGCTAAGGGGTTTTCGCCTGCTTGATGATGATTTCCTCACAAAGTGTTTTGAGGGAGATACGGCAAGCATAGAATTGGTATTGCAGATTGTACTGGAAAAGCCGGATTTAAAGGTGCTGGATGTTCGCACCCAAGTATTTGTGGAGAATCTGCTGAACCGCTCGGTGAGGCTGGATATCCTGGCTACGGACAGCACAGGGGCAAAACTGAACGTGGAGGTACAGCGCTCCGACAAAGGAGCCGGGAGAAAAAGAGCAAGATACAACAGCAGCATGATGGACGCAAACCTTTTGAAGAAAGGTGAGGACTTCGACAAGCTGCCGGAAACGTGGGTAATCTTTATTACAGAGAATGACATAATGGGAAAAGGGCTGCCGCTCTATCCGATTGAGCGGTGCTTTTTAGGAACCGGGGAAAGATTTGAGGACGGTTCGCACATACTGTATGTAAATGGCGCTTACCGCGGAGATACGCCAATCGGGAAGTTAATGCATGACTTCTCCTGCACAGACGCAGCGGATATGTACTATGGGATATTGGCAGACAGAGTAAGATTTTTCAAAGAGAGCAAGGAGGGAATTGAACTTATGTGCCGGGCTATGGAAGATATGAGAAACCAGACATTGAAGGAGGGAATGAAAGAGGTTGCGCTTCGTATGTTGGCGGCTGGCAAATATGCTTTAGAGGAAATCGTTAATATTTCAGGACTTTCTCTTGAAGAGGTCAAACAACTAAAAGCTGACAGGGGCGTATAAGCAGAGTTGATAAGCCAGAAATTAAAGAAAAAGATTTCTGGCTTCATTTTTTAATACTGGATCTATGTATAAATCTCTATAATCATGCACATTCCCATAACAGGAGGGCTGGAGAAGCTAATTTTAACAAAGACAACTACATAAAGAGCCGTTTTCAGGTTCTATCTATTTTAAAGGTGTTGCTTTCAGGCAGCACCTTTTGCTTTGCCTGTTAACAGAGTTTAATGAGGAAACAGAATTAGGAGATGATTGGAAATGAGTAT
>JAETNT010000036.1 GCA_021772025.1 Enterocloster bolteae
AATCCTCTATCCTATTACTTAGTTAAAGTTGGAATATAAGTTGTAGAGCCGTATACGAGACCCGTACGTACGGTTCAATGGGAGGGGCGAGAAATTCATTCTCCCTCTACCCTATTAGTTGAAGAATATTTCAATTTGTCGTTGCGGCTAAGTATTTAGGACAGGAGGCTGTTTTTTTGTAAAAAATGTCCTTTGATTTTAAAAGGCAAAAAAAGTATAATACTATTTGAAAATTGAATCATGCAAAATTAACGACACATGTGGCGCACTGCGCGTAAATCTGATTACGGTATGAGTGCTGCAGGTGTCGTTTTTTTGTGCAAAAAAAGGAGAACATATTATGGAAAACAGTAATTATCTTGGTACAGAAAAGGTGGGGAAGCTGCTGCGGCAGTTTGCGGTTCCCTGTATCTGTTCCCTCATCATTTCATGCCTCTACAACATTGTAGATCAGATATTTGTAGGCAACGGCATAGGCTATTTGGGCAACGCCGCCACTGGCGTAATCTTTCCGATTACAGTGGTGGGATGGGGCTTAAGCCTGTTCTTTGGTGACGGGGCAGCCGCCGCATTGAGCGTTTCTTTGGGGCGGGGGGAAACTGAGGACATTCATAGAAGCGTTGGCAGCGCAGTCCTCGGTTCATTTTTTTCCGGTGTGTTGGTGGCGGCCATTTCCTATTTATGGGGTAACGGTCTGCTGCGGCTTATCGGCGCCACGGATGCAAATATACAGATGGCACATGATTATGGCGTGATTATCTTTGCTATGATGCCGCTTGCCATGACGCAGAATACTTGTGCCTCCATTATTCGGGCGGACGGCAGCCCCCAATACGCCATGGCGGCCATGCTTACCGGTGCAGTCATTAATATCATCGGTGATCCAGTGGCCATCTTTGTACTTGATATGGGGATTAAGGGTGCGGCATGGGCTACCATCATCGGGCAGTTTGTCAGTTTTCTCGTCTGCGCGGCTTATTTAAGACATCCTAAAACATTCCGGTTGGGTGCCGACAGCTTCAGGCCGAAGATGGCGCTTCTGAAGCCGGTAATGGCTCTGGGAACTTCCAGCCTTTTGACGCAGCTTTCTATCGTGGTCATTACGGTTGTCAACAATATCCTGCTGGTGAAATATGGCGCAAGTTCCGCTTATGGCGCAGATATTCCTCTGGCAGCATTTGTGGTCATTATGAAGCTCTTCCAGATTGTGCTGAATGTTGCTATAGGTATTGCTGCAGGAGCACAGCCGATTGTGGGCTATAACTATGGTGCCGAAAACTATGGCCGGGTGCGGGAGCTGTTAAAGCTGATGATAAAGTGGACGGTTATTGTTGGCCTGGCCTGTATCGTTTTATTTGAGGCTGTCCCCGGGGTGTTCATTCGGATGTTTGGTTCGGCGGATGATCCCGTGTATTTTGAATTTGCCGTACTTTGCCTGAGGATCTACCTTTCCCTTATCCTTTTCACCTGTGTCCAGAAGGTCTGCGCTATATTTCTGCAGTCTATCGGCAAGGCAAAGGCAGCCGCGCCATTGTCTGTCCTGCGGGATGTGCTACTGATTGTTTTTTCGCTGCTGATTCCTGTTGCTATGGGTGTTACAGGTATTTTCTGGGCTGCTCCGATTGCGGATGTACTTGCCGTTTTAGCCACGGCAGTAGTTATGGTCCGGGTATGGAAAGAATTAGGGCAGGAAAAGACAGTGCAGGAGCCGACAGCCGCCATCCGGCTTTCCCGCCAGGGAGTGGTTATTACGATTGCCAGGGAACATGGATCTGCCGGGAAACGGATTGGGCAGTTGGCGGCAGAAAGACTGGACATTCCATGCTATTACAAAGAACTGGTAGCAGTTGCCGCCCAGGAAAGCGGCCTGGCACAGGAATTTATTTCCGGCATTAATTCCGATGAAAATGCAGTTATGAAGGAGCTGTACCTTACAGCCGATCCGGTGAAACGTGCTGTAGAAGCACAGGAAAAAGCCATCCGCCATATTGCAGATGCGGGCTCCTGCGTCATTATAGGACGTTCAGCCGACTATGTGCTGCGTAATTATCCGGATGTATTGCGAATCTTTATCTATGCTCCGAAAAGTTACCGTGAGAAAAAGATAATGGAGATGTATGGGGACAGCTCGGAAGCTGCTAAAAAAAGCATTGCAAGGTCTGATGCCGCCAGAGGCGCATACTATAAAAGCGTTTCCGGGCAGGAGTGGGGTAATCCTCATGGCTATGAATTGTGCATTGACGCTTCGGTTGGCGAGGAAGCGGCAGCGGACATCATTTGCAGCTATGTAAAACGGACAAGGAGGCAGTAGGCTTGAAGGGTGTGGGTCAGGTGGGCAAGATAATGAAAATATTACATTTACATAAAAATAGTACAAGAATGATTGTGCAATGTGCCGGAAAAAGACAAAAATAATAACATAAATCATAAAAATTATTGATTCTACACAAAAAGAAAAATTGGTATTCTAAATATATCAAATCTGTAAGGGAGGAATACGAAATGAAATTGAGAAAGATTACAGCATTGACACTGGCAGCAGGTATGGCCGTTTCCATGACAGCCTGCGGCGGCGGCAATGAGACTGCTGCAACAACGGCAGCTCCGGCAGCAAAGGAAGAAACTACAACCGCTGCGGCAGCAGATGCAGGAGAGACCGAAGCTCCGGCAGCAGATGCAGGAGGAGAATTAAGCGGAGAGCTGACTGTTTCTGTATGGGATTATGATTCAAACGCATCTATGTCCAGTATGGTAGACAGCTATATGGAAAAGAATCCGGGTGTAACCATTAATGTAATTGATACTTCCGCAGACGAGTACAATAATTCTTTAGGAATCAGCTTATCTGCAGCCCAGCCGGATCCGGATGTTATTTTCGTAAAGGATATGGGCTCCATGCTTCAAATGGCTGACAAGCAGCAGATCCTGTGTCTGGATGATTTTATTAACAAAGAAGGCTTTGACTTAAGTGTTTATAAGGGTGTAGCAGAGGAGCTGCAGTATGACGGAAAGACCTACGGACTTCCCTGGCGTTCCGACTGGTATATCCTGTATTACAACAAAGATCTGTTTGACGCGGCAGGCGTTGAATATCCGTCTAATGACATGACCTGGCAGGAATATTATGATCTGGCGGCAAAAATGACCTCCGGTGAGGGCAGCTCCAAGATTTACGGCACCCACCATCACACCTGGGAAGCTCTTACCAGCGCTTTTGCAGTACAGGACGGCGAGCACACTGTAGTAGCAAAAGATTACTCCTTCTACAAACCCTGGTATGAGAAAACCCTGTGGCTCCAGGATAACGGCTATATGCAGAGCTACGCAAACTTAAAGACGGCTAACATTCATTACTCTTCTGTATTTAAGAATCAGCAGTGCGCTATGATGCCTATCGGTACTTATTTTATCGCTACTATGATTCAGTCTCAGAAGGACGGCGAGACGGACTTTAACTGGGGCATTGCAACCATTCCTCATCCGGAAGGAAAGAGCGGATATACCGTTGGCGCCACCACTCCTTTAGCTATCAGTGCTTACACCGATGTACCGGATCTGGCTTGGGATTTCATCAAGTATGCGACCTCTGCTGAGGCTGCAGGCCTGCTTGCAAGCTGCGGCTCCTTCCCGGCAGTAATGACCGAAGAGGCGTTAAACACCATTTCCAGCATCGAAGGTTTCCCGGAAGGCGAGAGCAACAAGGAAGCTCTGAACTATGTAAACTTCGTATTTGACAGACCTTTGGATCCGGATATCGAAGCAGTTCGTGTACCTCTTAACGAAGTTCATGAGATGATCATGATCGGCGAGTACACCATTGACGAAGGTATTGAGGAGCTGAACACTCGTGTAGCCGAGATTAAGGGCTGGTAATACATTAGGCTGACAAAGGAGCGCTTCATAGGAGAACTGTTGAAGCGCTCCTTTTATGGGAACAGGTAAAGGACCGGCAGCAGGCTTTCTGTACAAAAGCCGGTAAAAAATGGGAACAGGAGGTTACATCATGACAGCAAAGCAAAAAAGAAAAATCCGTGATAATGCTATCGGATATTCTTTTATCCTTCCGAACCTTATCGGATATTCAATATTTGTTTTCTTGCCCGTGTGCTTTTCATTTATATTAAGCGTTATGAAATGGGATGCATCTCAGGCGCCCATGGAATTTGTAGGGCTTCAGAACTTTACCCAGATCTTTGGCGATAAGCTATTCAGAGGCGCATTTATGCATACTGTATCTTACGCCCTTATGACAGTACTTCCAACATTAGTATTATCTCTTTTACTGGCAGTGCTTTTAAATTCGAAAATTAAAGGAATCCCATTTTACAGAGCTTCCTTTTTCTTCCCTTATATTACTTCAACCGTAGCCATCGGCGCCGTGTGGAACATGCTGTTCCAGCCGGAGTTTGGACCTATTAATGAGTTTTTAAAATTCATCGGTATTGCCAACCCGCCCAGGTGGGTAGTGGATGTGGACTGGGCTATGGTAGCCGTTGCAATTGTTACGGTTTGGAAATACATGGGTTATTACATGATTGTGTATTTGGCGGCTCTCCAGGGAATTTCCAGTGATCTTTACGAGGCAGCCAGCCTTGACGGCGCAGACGGTATTCAAAAGTTCCGCTATATTACGGTTCCCATGCTGACACCCACCACCTTCTTTGTATTGATTATGCTGACAATCCAGTGCTTTAAGGTATTTGATTTAGTATATTGTATGACCGGAGGAGGTCCCGGAAACGCCACTAAGACCATTGTAAACTACATTTACGACAAGGCATTTATTAATTGGGAGCTGGGCCCGGCAAGCGCCGGCGCAATTATCCTGTTTGCCGTGGTTCTGGTTATCACCCTGATCCAGTTCAGCGGTGAGAAGAAGTGGTCCAGGGATATGTAAAGGAGGAGAGAACATGGAAGAGAGAAGAAATATGCGGAAAACAATCCTTACGGTTTGTTTAATTGCGTTATCCATATTTATGCTTATCCCATTTTACTGGATGGTGATTTCCTCCTTCAAGATGAACAAGGACGTATTCTCCATTCCGATGAAGTGGTGGCCGGATAAATTTGAATGGAATAACTATAAGATTATCTGGAAAAAGATTCCGCTGCTTACTTATTTTATGAATACGGCGAAATTAACCATCATCACTACTGCCATTCAGCTTTTTACAAGCTGTTTCGCAGCATATGGCTTTACCAAGGCAAAATTTGTGGGAAGAGATATTATCTTCCTTATGTATGTAACCACCATTGCCATTCCGTGGCACGTATATATGATTCCCCAGTTTATCCTGGTTTCCAAAATGGGTCTTAACGATACTCATTTAGGACTGATTCTGATGCAGGCATTCTCTGCTTTCGGTGTATTCCTGATCCGCCAGTTCTATATCAGCATTCCCAATGAGCTGTGCGAGGCGGCGAGAATCGACGGACTTAACGAGTACGGCATTTTCGCAAGGGTGGTATTTCCATTAGGAAAACCGGCCATGGCTACTCTGGTTATCTTCACCTTTACCAATGTATGGAATGACTTTATGGGACCCTTGATTTACTTAAAGACAAAGGAGTTAAAAACCGTTCAGCTGGGTATCCGTACTTTTATCTCCCAGTTTGGTGCAGACTATGCGTGGATTATGGCCGCATCGGTATGCTCTCTGATTCCGATTCTTATTGTATTTTTAAGCTGTCAGAGATTCTTCGTAGAAGGCGTGGCATCCAGTGGTATTAAGGGGTAAGGCTATGTCAGAAAAAAGACCGAATTTGTTGTATATTTTTGCAGACCAGTGGAGAGCCCACGCTCTGGGCTATAAAAAAGAGGATCCGGTCATTACTCCCTGGATGGATCGGTTTTGTGAAGAAAGCGTATGTTTTTCCAATGCGTACAGCACTTTCCCTCTGTGCACTCCCCATCGGGGTTCGCTAATGACCGGGAAATATCCTCTGTCCATCGGACTTTGGACCAACTGCAAAATTGGCCTGGAAGAAAAGATTATGCTAAAACCTCAGGAGACCTGCATTGCCAATGTATTGAAGGAGTACGGTTATGATACCGGATACATCGGCAAATGGCATTTGGATGCGTCAGAACTTAATTTTACCTCTAACCCCAAATCCGGAGCAAAAGAGTGGGATGCCTTTACTCCGCCGGGAGAACGGCGGCAAGGCTTTGACTATTGGCTGTCTTATGGGGCTTGTGATGAACATTTGGATCCCCATTACTGGCAGGATACCCCGGAGCAGATCCGTCCGGGAAAGTGGTCCCCCGAGTTTGAGACAGACAAAGCTTTAGAGTATATGGCTGCACATAAGGATTCAGATAAGCCATTTGCCCTCTTTGTTTCCTGGAATCCGCCTCACCTTCCCTATGAGCTGGTGCCGGAGGAATACTATGAGAAGTTTAAGGATACGGACGTGCACTGGCGTCCAAACGTACCGGAAGAGATGCGTACGCCGGAAATGGAGGTAAAGGCCCGTCAATATTTTGCGGCAGTTTACGGACTGGATATTCAGTTTGGCCGGATTTACGAATATTTAAGGGAAAACGGCCTGGAGGAAAATACTTTGGTAGTGCTGTCTGCCGACCATGGGGAGATGATGGGCTCCCATGGGAAAATGAGCAAAAATATTTGGTATGAGGAATCCATACATATTCCCCTGATGATGCGCCAGAAGGGCCGGCTGGCGCCGGGGGAGAATCCTGAAATCTTTGCCAGCCCGGATCACATGCCCACTTTGCTGGAGCTTTTAGGTGTTCCGGTACCGGATACCTGCCAGGGCTTCGGACATGGAAAGGCTCTGATGGGCCAGACCTCAGAGGAAGCGCCGAAAGACATGTTTTTGTGTTCCTATCCGGGAAGCGCAGAGTTGGTGGGAACCTTTTCCAGGCAGGGCTTAAGCCACAAAGCTTATGGATGGCGGGGAATAAAAACAGACAGATACACATATGTGTGTTATAATGGGTATGAACCCGGAGAAGAGCTCCAGGAATGGCTTTATGACTGCAAAGAGGATTATTATGAACTAAGTCCAAGAAAGATTGAGGCTGACTGCAGGGAAGAGCAGATTCTCCTTTTCAGAAAGCGCCTCAGAGAGTATTTAGATCAAATCGGGGATCCATTTCTGTTTCCGTACTAGCGGAAAGAAAAAATCTTCTGATCTTTTCGCCCGGGTATAATCGTAACTATCAGGAGGAAAAGGCACCATGAGCATGGAAGGAATATTTGAAGAGATTGGCAGAACCATTGCCGGAAAAGGCCGGGCGGCTGCCGAGAAAGCAAAGGAATTTACGGAGCTTGTTCAGCTTCGGACTCAGCTTTCGGCAGAGAAAAACCGTATTCATGAGCTTTATGCTGCTTTAGGAAAGTGGTACTATGAAAAAGAGCAGGGGATTTTTCAGGAAAATGTCCGCCCGGAGGCGGAACTAATTCACGGAATTGAAGTGCTGCGAGCCAGAATGAAGAAGCTGGAAGAGGAGATTGACCGGATGGAGGAAGCCGGAAGCTGCCAAAGCTGCGGAGCTAAAGTCCAGAGGGAAGCTTCCTTTTGTCCCAACTGCGGAGCCAGGATAAAGAGAGAGCAGGAAGCAAAAGAAGCCGGTCCGGCGGATATTCCGGTTCTTCCTGCGCCGGAAAACCCAAAAACAGCAGAAGATTGCTGATGAAGAAGGATTATTCTTTTAAGTCAAATACCTCGCGGCAGTCGCCAAATGTGCATGCAGGCATGCCCACTCGGCTCGTTGCCCGCGGAAATAAACCAGCCGTTTACCGTCTGCTTTTTAGAACCGGTAAACGGCTGGTTTGCGTTATCCGAAAAGTACCCCTAAGACTCCGTAGGACAGGATGGACATAATCACTGTGGCAATGAAAATGCCAAGAAGAATTGCCGGGAAGGATTTGCGGATTTTCATATGGAGCAGAGAAGCGATAAGAGCGCCGGTCCAGGCCCCGGTTCCGGGAAGGGGAATGCCTACAAACAACACCAGACCCCAGAACTCATACCGTTCAATTTGCTCTTTTTTGCCCATCGCCTTGCGTTTCAGCCACAGGGCAACAGGACGAAAGAGATTTACTGTCTCCATCCATTCCAGCACTTTATTGATTAGCAAGAGAATAAAGGGAATAGGAAGGATGTTTCCGACGATGCATAGGGGAATGGCAGTAAGGATAGGAACATTTAAAAGGGCCGGAGATGCCGCCAAAAGACCTCCTCGAAGCTCCAGAATGGGAATCATGGAGATAATAAAAATAATTCCCTCTTTTGCAATCATACCGGATAGGTTGGATGTAAACCATTGAACAAGCGTGTCTGCCATAAAATCAAATATCCTCTTTCTAAAAATTAGTCCTTTCTATCATACATGGAATCCGGTGGAAGTTCAACCGGAAAATAGAGAAAAGATAAAAGGGTGTTACACAAAAAGATGTGTAATGCTCTTTTCCTATTGTGCAAAATTGCAGAGGAGAGTCCTAATATAGCAATAATATATAAAAAATGCACTATAAATAATGAGAAAACAGCAAAAATATAGGATATAATGTACGCAAAAGGAGGAATGAACGATATGAAATCTTTAGAACGAAAGCTTTTTCCGTACCTGATGCTGCTTCCTATGGTCATCATTTTCGGGGTGTTCCTGTTTTATCCGGCGTTAAATGGGTTTAAGATTTCCTTCATGAAGTGGGATGGAATTAACGCTCAGGAATTTATCGGCCTGAAAAACTATACGAAGCTTTTCGGAGACAAGGCATTCTGGCGGGCTTTTACCCGGACCATTGCATTTACGGCAATGGCAGTGCCGGGAATTTATGTGGCTGCTATGGGGCTGGCTCTGGTTCTGACCAGGGAAATTAAGGGAAGTAATTTCTTTCGGGCGGTATTTTATTGGCCGACTATGATTTCCAGCATTGTAGTAGGCTTGTCCTGGAGATTCTTGTTAGGTGAGGATTTCGGTGTTATTAACTATGTGATTACCCTTTTGGGAAGATCCCCGGTGAAATGGCTTACCGATCCTAAGGCTGCCATGGGAGTGATCGTATTTGTTACGGTGTGGAGCCTGGCCGGGTATTACATGGTAATGTTTGTAGCCGGGATCAAAGCGATTTCTCAGGATTACTATGAGGCGGCTCAGATTGACGGGGCGACTTTCTGGCAGCAGTTCTGGTACATTACCCTTCCTCTATTAAAAGCCACCAGCCTGCTGGTTCTGGTGCTTTCCACTGTAACGGTAATCAAGACCTATCCCCTGGTATTTGCTTTAACCAAAGGAGGTCCGGCAGGTGCCACGAAATTTATGGTACAGGCCATTCAAGAAACCGGTTTTGAGAAGAGTCAAATGGGATATGCCTGTGCTATGGCTATGATCTTGTTTGCGGTTCTTGCTGTTTTGACTATGGCTCAATTTAAATTAAACAAAGGAGGAAGCCAGAATGAAAACTAAAAAATTAGCTCATGCCGGATTATACCTGATTCTTGGGATATTGTGTTTTATTTTTCTGATGCCCATTGTATGGGTGGTATTTTCGTCTTTTAAGCCGGCAGGAGAATTGTTCGCCTGGCCGCCGTCTTTAATCGGAAAAAATCCCAGTCTCGACAATTATATTTTGGCGCTGGAAGAAGGAGACTTTGTCCGCTACTTTGTCAACACCGTAATGGTTTCCCTGGTGGCAACCTTTCTGACGGTAGTGGTAAATGTAATGGCAGGATATGTGTTTGCCAAATATAACTTCAAAGGAGAAAAGCTTCTGTTCGGAATGGTAATGGTAACCCTGATGATTCCTCTGGAAGTAATTATGATTCCGATTTTTAAGGTCATTGTAGCCACCAATTTATATGACAGCCTCTGGGGACTGATTATCCCTGCGGTGGCATCTCCTACAGCTGTATTTTTAGTTCGCCAGTATTATGTGCCCATCCCCAATGAATTGATGGAGGCGGCAAGAATCGACGGAGCTTCTGAACTGCAGATTTTCTTAAGAGTTATGCTGCCTCTGGCAAAGCCGGTAATTTCCGTGCTCTGTATTTTTTCCTTTATGTGGAGATGGAACGACTATCTGTGGCCAAAGCTGGTAATTAACAATAAAAGAAACTATACCCTTCAGCTGGCGCTGGCTAATTTTTCCGGCGAATATTCCGTAGACTGGAACAGTTTGCTGGCAATGTCCGTCATTTCCATGATTCCGGTGCTCATCGTATTTGTTACCCTTCAAAAGTATATCATCGGCGGAATGACAGCCGGAGGCGTAAAAGGTTAAGGAGGAACCCCTATATGAAATTACTGAAATACCCGTTATCAAAAGAAGGCTATGTAAACCGTTTTATTACTACAGGCGTATTTACAGAGCCCCAGACCTTTAAAAAGGCCGTGCTTCAGGGAAGAGTAAATGAATGGCTGAAAAAAGGCTTTTCCATTCACGAAAATCCCTGCCGGAAAGAGTTTATTGCCAAGCGCCGGGAAAACTTGCCGGAGTATCTGGATATCAGCCGGACGGCGCCAGGAGAGAAGGCAGAGGTGTTCGGCAGGAAAAATGTGCTGAGAGTTTATTTCCCCTTCGGGAATATCGGCTATGAGGAGTCCGGATTTTATTTTTGTCCTACCTACTTAAGAACCTACTGCTGGGGGATTTTAACGGCGGAAAGGGATGAGCTTGCAGAATTTGCTCTGGAGACCTGCGGCGGAGTTACGATCTGGAATAATGACGAATTTGTGACGGATTATATCCCCTTTACCCGGAACATGGTAAAACGTACTGCCATAAAGATTCCGCTAAAAAAGGGGGAAAATAAACTGGTTTTATGCCTGGATGATTTGGCGGAGAGAGACACCGATTATTACTTCCGTCTAAAATATAAAGGACTTCAGACACTTTCCATTTTGCTTCCCGTTCCGGAGAACGTGGATTTGGACAACCTGTACCGCTATGAGAAAATTCTTGACAATATTTGTTTTGAGAAGGAAACTTATATTAGCGAACCGGTGACTTTGTCCTTGCCAGGACAGCTTTTAAAAGATGAATCTTTAAGAATGACCATTGCCAACGGGGAATGGGTGGAGAAAATGCAGCATGAAGGAGATGAGGATCCGGCTCTCTGTTATGAGCTGAAAAAAGATCTGAGAAAGATTACCCTTCTGGAAGCAAAAGATATGCTTCCAGGATTCTATTTCTTTGACTTTGAGCTGCAGGAAGGCCCGGTTTCCATAAAGAGAAAGCTGGGGAACCAGATAGTATGGAAAGAGTTTTTAGTAAATGGCTCTGAGGACAGCAGGGAGAGAAAGAGACAGCTTTTGGACACCATTATCCATTACAGCGTGGATAATTCTTATAAAGCCGCCGCCTGCTTCCAGACCGATTACCGTCTGGAGGATGCGGAAGAGATGATTTTAAATGAGATCTCAGGGGTTAATCAACGTCAGGACTGCTCGGATTTTCATTTTACTGCAATTTTATTTACCTATTTCCGTCACAGAGATAAGATGTCTGACCGGTTGAAATCCGTAATTAAAGATGCTGCTTTAAACTACCGGTACTGGATTGATGAGCCGGGAGACGATGTAATGTGGTTTTTCAGCGAGAATCATGCCTTGCTGTTTCATACCTGTCAATATCTGGCAGGCCGTCTGTTTCCGGAAGATTTGTTTACCAACAGCGGGAAAATCGGAAAAGAGGTAAGCGCCAGAGGAAAGGAATTGCTGGATCAGTGGTTTGAAGAATTTTTCCGGGAGTTTATTACTGAGTGGAACTCTAATGCCTATATTCCGGTAGATGTCCACGGCCTTGCCACTATCTACAACGTGACAAAAGAGGGGGACGGGCTTCACGAAAAGGCAAAGAAAGCCCTGGATATGGTTTCTTACAGTCTGGCAGTCAACGCCCACAAGGGCGCAGTCATGACCAGTTTCGGAAGAACCTATGAAAAAGAAATGAAGGGCAACTACAACGCAGGAACCACGGCTCTTTTATATCTGTTTTATAATGCCGGCTATCTGGCAAGAAATGGAATGGGCTGTGTAGCGGTAGCGTCCGGCGATTATGAGGCGCCCGAAGAATACAAACAGTATATTACCTTAGAAGAAGGCCAAAGCCTGATTTTTGAAAATACCCAGGGCTTTGAACAGCATGCAAACCTTTATACCTATAAAAATAACCAGGTACAGCTCTCAACGGCCATTGGCTTTAAACCCTTTCAGAATGGCTATCAGGAGCATATCCTTCAGGCGTCCATAGATGAGACCGCCCAGGTATTTATTAATCATCCGGGAGAAACCCATCCCTATGGCAGCGGCCGCCCTAACTTCTGGGCAGGAAACAGTGTACTTCCTTTGGGGCTGCAATATGAAAATCTGGCGATTCTGGTATTTCGCGTGCCCAAGGAAAACCGGATTGATTATACTCACGCATATATTCCATTAAGTGAATTCAGCCAGTACAAAGGGCAGACAGACTCCGTAGTGCTGGAAAAGGACGGCGGATATATTGGAGTTAAGGCCATGAATGAAATCTGTCTGACAAAAACAGGCCCAGTATCCTACAGGGAATTTACCAGCAGAGGAAGAAACAATGTGTGGGTAGTAAAGGTCGGGACAGAGACGGAATATGGAGATTTTGAAAACTTTTTTGAGACGATTACGAATATTTCTATCAACCTGGAAGAAGACGGCGCCGTCCTTGTAACAGACGGAGAGAGAGAGTACCGCATTGCCGGGGATTTAAAACTTTATGTGAACGGAACCGGCGTTCACAGCTATCCCATGGAACCGGCCGGAAAAATTACTGTAAAGGGGAAATAAAGATATATGAATATTTATCAAAAGAGCTTAAAACAGGTTACAGGCGCCATGCTGACCATGAAGAATAACGGGATCGAAGAGAAGTTTCCCATCAGCCTTATTGACATTGACTGCTGGGAATGGCCTCAGGGTGTGGGGCTTTACGGGCTTTATAAATACTATGAATTCAGCAGAGAGGAAGAAATTTTAGATTTTCTGATCCGCTGGTTTGATGAGCGGATAGAAGAAGGGATTTTAGAGAAAAATGTAAATACTACAGCTCCCATGCTGACCTTAAGTTACATTTATGAGATTACAAAGAAGCCGGAATACCTGGCTCTGATTCAGGAATGGACTTCCTGGATTATGGAGGAAAAGGGTCTGATCCGCACCGGGGACGGATGTTTCCAGCACATGATCACAAAGAACCCGAATCAGGGAGAAATTCTGATTGATACGTTATTTATGACAGTTTTGTTTTTAGCAAGAGCGGGGGTGATTTTAAACCGGCAGGACTGTATTGATGAGGCAAATTATCAGTTTCTCCAGCATATTAAATATCTGTTAAATAAGCAGGAAGGCATGTTCTACCACGGATTTAACTTTGACAGAAACAACAATTACGGAGAAATTATGTGGGGGAGAGGCAATAGCTGGTATACAGTGGCCATTATGGACTATATCGAGATGGTAGATCTGGATGAAGGCTTAAAGCGTCATTTCCTCACTGTCTATGAAAATCAGGTGAAAGCGCTGAAAAAGTATGCGGATCCTGAAGAAGGGTTGTGGCACACTATCATTAATGACAGCAGCTCTTATATTGAAATGTCTGCAAGCGCCGGATTTCTCTGCGGAATGATGAAAGGTATCCGGAAAGGAGTGATTTCCGAAGCAGAATATGGAGAAACGGTAAAGAAAGGATTAGAGCATCTGTTTAAGTATATTGACGAGGACGGCATTGTGCAAAATGTTTCATATGGCACGCCCATTGGGGAAAACGGGGATTTCTATAAAAATATAATATGCTGTCCCATGACTTATGGCCAGGCAATGATGATTATGGCACTGCAGGAGGCAATGCGGTATACCGAAGAAAGGCAGTAGACTGTATGAAGAAAAAGGTGTTTTTTGAAGAGTTTGGATCACTTTATTATTTCCATGGAGCTACCCAGAACTGGAAAATGCAGGGATTTCACTTCCATAAGCAGTATGAGATTTTACTATTTATGTGCGAAGGAGCCAAACTGGAGATAAAGAACCGGATTTACAATGTAAAAAAGGGAGACATCTTTTTCATCAACAATACAGAATACCATAGAACAGAGGGAAAGGAAGGCGAGGAATACAAGAGGTATGTGCTGATGTTTGAGCCGGAAAGCGTGGCCCAGATGTCTTTGGGATTTGGATTCAACTTTACTGCGCTTTTTGAGGAGTATCAGGAAGAATACATTAATCATCTCCATCTTACGGGACAGAACTTGAAAATAGTAGAGGCCAAGATGCAGCAAGTAGAGGACAGTATTTCTAAGGATACTACGGATATCTACAATAAAAACCAGGTGAAGCTGCAGCTCTTGGACTTGCTGAATACTCTGAATCAACTGTTTGATTCTTTTGTGAAAACGGAAAAAGACAAACGCCAAGTCGCGGTTTCGGAAACGGCTGGAGATGGAGAACGGATGATTCCGTATCGCAACCGTATTGAAGAAATAAAAAAATATATTGTAGAACATATCGAAGAAAAGCTGGAACTGGATGATTTGGCAGAGGTATTTTTTATTAACAGGTATTATTTAAGCCACTATTTTAAAAAGGAAACCGGTTTTACGCTGAACCAGTACATTACGAATCAGAAAATTATGGCAGCCAAAAAAATGCTGCGAAGCGGAATGTCAGTAACGGAGGCGGCGCTGCGTCTGTCCTATAACAGCGACAGTCATTTTATCTCTACATTTAAGAAAATGACCGGGATTACACCTGGAAAATTTGCCAAAGGGAAAAATGGCAATAATGTATAATTTTATCCAATTATACTGAGAGAAATAGTGCAAAGTAACTGATACAATGAAATAGTCAAAATACTATAGAAGGAAGGGTTGTATTTATGAAGAAAGCTTTAGCAGGAATGTTGGCAGGTGCAATGGTACTCAGTGCACTGACAGGATGCTCCGGAGGCAAGCAGGAGACAGCAGCCACCGCAGCAGGAACAGAAACAACTGCGGCAGCAGAGGCAAAAGCAGGCGACGGGAAAGGAGCGGACAGCGGCGAAATAAAAACTTTGGATGTGGTATGGTTCAGCGACGGCAAAGAGGGAGAGTCCTTCATGAAGCTGGCTAATGAATACATGGAGCTGCACCCGGAGATTAAGATTGAGCTGATTGAAGTTCCTTATGCGGATGTGGACAATAAGCTGAAAAACATGATTAATGCAGGTCAGCAGCCGGCATTAGCAAGAATGACCAACCTGGGCGTGGTTCAGAACCAGCTGATTGATTTAAATCAGTATGTGTCCGATCCGGAAGCATTTAAGAACAACTTCGGCTCCGGCCTGCGAACTGACTTTGACGGAAAATTCCTTGCAGCGCCCATGGACGTTACAGCAAACGGTATTATTTACAACAAGACTGCCTTTGAGAAGGCAGGCGTAGCGGTTCCTCAATCTGAAGATGAAATCTGGACCTGGGAGGAGTATGAGGAAGCATTAAAGAAAGTAATGGAAGGCAGCGACTGCAAATACGGAATGGTATTTGATTTTTCCCAGCAAAGATTTGCTACTCTGATTTATCAGGCAGGCGGCAGTTTGTTAAAGGACGATATGACTGCTTCCAACATCAATTCTCCGGAAACGAAAAGAGCTCTGGAGTGGTTTAAGAAACTCCATGACGATGGCATTATGCCTACTTCTGTATGGTTGGGAGCAGAGAATCCCAATGAGATGTTCCGTACCGGCCAGGTGGCAACCCATTTTGCAGGAAGCTGGATGATCGCAAATTATAAGGACCAGATTACCGATTTTGAGTGGGGTGTAACCTACCTTCCTAAGGATGCAACCAGGGCAACTGTTCCCGGCGGAAAATGGCTGGGTGCTTTTGACGGAACCGGTGTTGAAAAGGAAGCCGCTGAATTTATCGAGTGGATTTCCCAGCCGGAGCAGAATGCACGTTATTGTATGGAGAACTATTACCTGTCTCAGGTGAAGGGAAATGAATCTCTGGATTATGATTTTGGTGCGGAATACTTTGAAATCTTTTCTAATGAGCTGAATGCAACCAATGACGTACCGGGTAAGGAGTATGGCTATCAGGCATTTATTAATTCTATTCAAACTGACATGAAGAACGGTATTTCTGAGGTTCTGGCCGGTAATTTAAGTATTGATGAGCTGATCGAATCCATAGATGCTCTGGCAACAGAATCCCTGGAAGAGTTAAACCAATAGTTTACCGGAATCTTACCGCCGAAGGAGCTTCTGAATATTAAACGAATTATGCGCGGTTTTCCCGTAAGAGCAGGGAACCGCGCATTTTGACTGTAGAGAATCCGGATTCGGCCCTTGGGGTGAGAGGAAAGGATAACCTTATGAGAGATGAATGGAAAAATCTGCCGGATGTACTGACCTGCCTGGACGGGACGGTAATCAGGGACAGAAAGCAATGGGAAGCAAAACGGCGTCCGGAGCTTTTGGAGATGTTTTACCAGATGGAATACGGACGGATCCCGGAGGAGGAGCTTCAGGTGAAGATACGTCTTACCGATGTGGCCGGGTCTCCTGATATTATGGCGGGAAAAGCCTTAAGAAAGACAGTAGAGGTAGAAGCGGAACGGAAGGGACGGCAGTTTTCCTTTGGATTTGTGGTATTTGTACCCAAGAAAAAAAGTAAAGTGCCGGTATTTATTACCATCTGTAACCGGGGAATAAAAGACAGCGACCCGTCCAGAGACTTTTTAAGCTCCTTCTGGCCGGCGGAGACCATTGTTTCCAGAGGATATGGAGCGGCGGCATTCCGCACCCAGGAGGTTGCGCCGGACTATGACGAAAGCTTTACAACCGGATTTCACCGGCTGTTTCCCGAATATGGCGGAAGAGAAAAGGAGCGCCCCGCCAACATGTACGGCGCCATCAGCGCCTGGTCCTGGGCGGTGAGCCGGATTATAGACTATATTGAGACGGATCCGGATCTGGATGAGAAACGGATTGCCGTTGCCGGACATTCCAGGGGAGGAAAAACGGCGCTGTGGACGGCAGCCAGAGATCCGAGAGTGGCGATGGCCGCCGCAAGCTGTGCCGGAAACAGCGGAGACGCCCTTTCAAGAGGGAATACGGGAGAGCGGATTGAGGATATTACCGGGAAATTCCCTTACTGGTTCTGCCCGGGCTATAAAACCTTCAGCGGAAGAGAAGAGGAGCTTCCCTTTGATCAGCACATGCTCCTGGGGCTGATTGCTCCCAGGCTTTTATATACATCTGCAAGAAGCAGAGATGACTGGGCGGATCCAAAGGGCCAGTTCTACTCCCTTTTGCAGGCGGAAAAAGTCTACAGGCTGTACGGGAAAACCGGACTGAAAGAAGGCAGCTTTCAAAATCCGGAGGAACCTCTTACAGGCGGCTCCATTGGCCATCACCTGAAAACAGGCTCCCATGATTTGGATGAATATGATTGGAATTGTTACCTGGATTTTGCGGATCGGAATTTAGTATCCTTAGTCTGAGCATTGATCCGCTGTTGAAAAGCGGTTGTCGGTGTATTGTTGTCCTCTGTGACAGATATAGAAACTGATTACCGCTTTCTTACTAGTTCTGCCGCAGAACGAAAACAAAGGTTAAAGCGAAATATAATAATGGAAAAACCGCTGGCTAATGCCGGCGGCTTTTTGCTCAGACGCTTTGAGCGTGTTTTTTGTTGCTCCGGGCCAACCAGGCCCGAAGCCGGAAAGGAGCCATTTTTATGGCAGCAGCTCCCCCTGCTGTCAATGCCCTCTTATATCAAATTCATGAAAAATGGTATTATTATCTCCCCATGAATAAACAATATAATAATTATCCCCTTCTATCTTTGTTTTAAATGCCAGATTTGTATGTTCTATGACACTTACGTTTGCATCTGTCTGCTTTTCGACCACACACTCCCAGTCATGTTCTGCAAAGTTCCAATAATATTCTTTTAATTCTTCCAAAGAAAGCTCGCTTTGAATTAGTATGGCTCCAAAATATTGCATTCCATTGCCGTTTCCGGCCAATTTTCCTGCTTTATATACGGATTCAATAAATTGCGTGTCATTTGGAAGGGGCAAAGCCATAAGTTTTTTTGCCGTTTTCTTTGAAACAGTATTATTTACTATGGGCGCGGCTATTAAAAAGGACAGGAGAGAAAGGATAACAATTAGAGGGATAGCAGTTAATATTTTTTTCATTCCCTTTAAATTTCAATCAAATGGTATTCCTTGCTGCCTAACCCCAGCTTTACCGCATGGTCAATGCAGCTCTCCCAGTTGGTGTCCGGATGGGTATCGGTAAAGTGATCGTGGTGGCAGTGCTCCTGCTGGGAAAGGAAACTTCCCGCCATAACCGGCTGGCGGTTTACGGCATCTACACAGGCCATATCCAGGGCAACCGGGTCAAAGGAAGCGAACATTCCGATATTAGGAACAATAGGAACGTCATTTTCAGAGTGGCAGTCACAGTTGGGAGATACGTCTACCACCAGGCTGATATGGAAGCTTGGGCGATCCTTTAAAATCGCCATGGTATACTCGGCAATCTTGCAGTTTAGTACGTCGTTGGCCTCGTCGTAGTCCGGCGTAACGGCGTCGGTGGGACATGCGCCGATACAGCGGCCGCAGCCTACACACTTGTTATGGTTGATGGAAGCTTTGCGGTTTTCAATGGCAATGGCGTCATGGGCACAGTTTTTCTTACACATACCGCAGCCTACACAGCGGGCTTGCTCTACATGGGGCTTTCCGGCGCTGTGCATCTCCATCTTACCGGCTCTGGAACCGCCGCCCATACCGATATTCTTTAAAGCGCCGCCAAAGCCGGTGGCCTCGTGGCCTTTAAAATGGGTTAAAGAGATGAGGATATCCGCATCCATTAAAGCCCGGCCGATTTTGGCTTCTTTCACATACTGACCGTCAATGGGAACCAAGGCTTCGTCTGTGCCTTTTAATCCGTCGGCAATAATTACATGGCAGCCGGTGGCAAAGGGATTATAGCCGTTTTCATAGGCGGCATCCAGGTGATCCAGGGCATTTTTCCGGCGGCCCACATATAAGGTGTTGCAGTCGGTTAAAAAGGCCTTTCCTCCCTGAGCCTTTATCAGATCTACCAGGACCTTGGAGTAGTTGGGACGCAGGTAAGCCAGGTTGCCGGGTTCGCCGAAATGAATCTTAATAGCGGCAAATTTGTTGTTAAAATCAATCTGCTCCAGCATACCGGCCTTTTTTACCAGGCGTTCCAGCTTCATTAGAAGATTTTCACTGAGAGTAGTCCTCATGTTGGTAAAATAAACATTAGATGGTGCCATAATATCCTCCCTTTCTGGTTTTCTAAAAGCTGAAATGATTATAGCGTAAGTTTTGGGTATTTTCAATAAGGTTTTTTTGTGGTAGACTAGGATAAATGCCAAACCGGCATGGAAAACAGAAAAGAAAATCATCAGGAGGAAATAACAATGGAGAAAACACGTTCCCTAGACACCATCTGTATCCAGGGCGGATGGCAGCCGAAAAACGGAGAATCCCGGGTACTTCCCATTTATCAGAGTACTACTTTTAAATATGAAACCAGCGAGCAGATGGGACGCCTGTTTGATTTAGAGGAATCCGGATATTTCTATACCCGTCTGGCAAACCCCACCAATGATGCCGTTGCCAGTAAGATTTGTGAACTGGAAGGCGGAGTCGCCGCCATGCTGACTTCTTCCGGCCAGGCAGCCAATTTTTATGCAGTGTTTAATATATGCTCAGCAGGAGATCATATCATCAGTGCGGCCACCATCTACGGCGGCACCTCTAATTTATTTACTGTGACGATGAAGAAGATGGGAATTCAGGTAACCCTGGTGGATCCGGACGCATCGGAAGAGGAATTGGAGAAGGAGTTCCGTCCCAATACCAAAGCGGTCTTCGGCGAGACGATTGCAAATCCGGCACTGGTGGTATTAGATATTGAAAAATTTGCCAGATTGGCCCATAAACACGGGGTACCCCTGATTGTAGACAACACCTTTGCCACACCTATCAACTGCCGGCCTTTTGAGTGGGGAGCGGATATCGTAACCCATTCCACCACCAAATATATGGACGGACATGCGATGTGTGTAGGCGGCTGCATTGTGGACAGCGGAAATTTTGACTGGAATGCCCATAAAGACAAATTCCCGGGACTGACCACCCCGGACGATTCCTACCACGGCATTACTTATACGGAGCGCTTCGGAAAGGGCGCCTATATTACCAAGGCCACTGCCCAGCTTATGAGGGATTTGGGCTCCATTCAGTCTCCACAGAACGCGTTTTTATTGAATGTGGGCCTGGAAACTCTGCATCTTCGGGTGCCCCGCCACTGCGAAAACGCATTAAAGGTGGCTTCTTATCTAAAAGGAAGAGAAGATGTGGCATGGGTAAACTATCCGGGTCTGGAAGGAGATAAATATTATGAACTGGCCAGGAAGTATCTGCCAAACGGCTCCTGCGGCGTTATTTCCTTTGGTTTAAAGAGCGGGAGACAGGGAGCGGAAGTATTTATGGATAAACTGAAGGTTGCCGCCATTGTAACCCATGTGGCGGATGCCAGAACCTGTGTCCTCCATCCGGCCAGCCACACCCACAGGCAGTTAAATGACCAGCAGCTGGCGGAGGCAGGAGTGGATCCGTCCTTAATCCGTTTGAGCGTGGGCATTGAAAACTCAGACGACATTATTGAAGATATCCGCCAGGCATTAGAGGATTAGAGAGAATATAAGCGGGTTTGAAATAGATGCCGCCCCGGCAATATTGGGGCAGGCATCTCTATTTCTTTGCGGCAGTTTGATACAGACTCTGGTTATAGGCGCTGGGAGTCATTCCCACCATTTTTTTAAACAGATGGGAGAAATACTGGGGGTTATTGCCGTACCCCACTAGTTGGGCAATATCCTGTATTTTGTCAGTTTCATTGGAAGCCAGGTACTGCTTGGCTTTTTTTATTCTCACATCGGCCAGGTAATGGGAGAACCTTACGCCGGTTTCTTTAAAAAATTTGCGGCTGACATAATTGACATTCATATACAGCTCATTTTCCGCGATAAATTTTAAGGTCAGGTTTTGGTCCTGTAAGTGCTCTTCCACAAATCTCATAATCTGCTTTGTCATGGCACTGACTTTATTGGCCTGAGGAGCGCAGGGAAGGGCCTGCTTTATTTTATCTTGTATCATCTGCTTTAATTGTTCCAGATCATTTTCCCGGTTTAAACTCATAAGCCAGTCTGTAAAATCCATGGCGGACAGAGCCGGGTTATCTGCCGAAATTTTTAAAAGAAGGCTGACAGCCAGCTGGCGGCAGAAATTCAAGTCGCTAATGCCGGTAAAAAGCCCAAGAAGCCGGAGGATTTCTTCAGGATCTCCGGTACTTTTAAAAGCCTGGTAGAGACGGTCTGACTCCTGGGTAAAGAATAAGTGGTTGCATGTAGCGAATGCGTGAAAATTGTTAATATAATAGATAATACTGAAACGCCGTACCTTATCCAGAACGGCAAGAAGCAGGTTTTTTAAGTTTGAATATTTCACAGATTCGATTTTCAGATCCACATGCATATCGGGTAAGGGCATTTTTAATAAGAATTGAATAAAGCGGTCATAGCACTGTGCATAGTCTTTAAAAAACAGGATCATAGTACAATGGACATAGATTCCGTGGATAGTTTGATGAGGAATCCTTTCCCGGCAGTACTGTTCCAGGCCTTGCAAAAAGAAGTCTCTGGCATCCTCTTCCAGGAAATACACATAAAACAATGTATAAGGGGTATAGTAAAAATCCATATATTGCTCATAGTTTTTTATCATATCGTCCAGGCAGCCGCTTTTTTGGAATATGGTATCGTTGACGATACAGGAAATTACGCTGTGCTGGATGTTGTTGGCAATAAAAAACTGATTTTTTCCCATTCTGAGCGATAGCTTTTTCCGGTAGCAGTCCTGGGCAGTCTTTTGGATGCACTCTACAATTTGATGCTCATTGCAGGGCTTTAACAGATAATGCTTCACCCCATATTCCATGGCAGCTTTTGCATATTCAAATTCGCCGTAACCGGACAAAATGATGAATTGGGTATCCAGGCCCATTTCGGAAATATTTTTAATCAGCTGAAGGCCGTCCATATGAGGCATCCGGATGTCTGTCAGTACAATATCAGGAGATTCGTCCAAAATGGCATTGTAGGCCTCAAGGCCGTTTTTGCAGAGACGGATTAGCTCAACATCATATTTTTTCCAGTCAATAATGGTAGAGATCGCTTCGCGTATTACTTTTTCATCATCAGCAATAATTAGTTTCAGCAAGCTGGTTACACCTCCGTTTTATAGGCAATCGTAAGAGTAGCGGTAGCAAAATTATTTTCATTGGAAAAAGAGAGACCGTATTCGCTGCCGAAAAGGAGCTGAATTCGTTGATTAATGTTGAGAATTCCGATTCCCAGGCCGTTTGGCTGAATTTCACTGCTTTCCAGACGCTTAAGGAGAGACTCTTCCATAACAGAACCGTCATTTTGTACCTTTATGATCAGTTCGTCACCGAGTCTGGTAATGGTGACGAGAACATGGCAGACATCGTCTGTACTTTCCATTCCATAATGTATGGAATTTTCCACCAGAGGTTGGATGGTGAGAGGGGGAATGACGGCATTCTCCAGCTCAGGGGAGGCAAGCAGTTGATATTCCAGCTCATCTTCAAAACGAAGCTTCTGAATCGTCATGTAGCAGTTGACCAGCTCCAATTCATATGAGAGGGTAACAAGGGATTTCTTATTACTTAGCGTAGCTCGAAGAAGGGTTCCTAAAGACTCCGCCATCTGGGAGATTTTCTCATTTCCACTGGCTTTCGCCCTCCAGTTAATGGATTCCAGGGTGTTATAGAGAAAGTGGGGATTAATCTGGGCCTCCAGAGCCTTTAACTGAGCGTCGCGTTTTAAGATTTCATTGATATAGTTTGTATTTACCAGGGAGCGGACACGATCCATCATGGCATCGAATTGCTGGTGAATCATTCCGATTTCATCCTTCCGCCGGGCATAAGGATAATCGGTCTTGGGGATAGCCAATTCATTTTTGCTGAATTCCGCCATTTTGTAATTAAGGGTATGAAAATGAATAATTATGGAGCGGATAAATCCACGGCTTAACAAAGTGACAAGTATCATTACGGCAATAAGAATCAAAATGATGAAAGCAAAGGACAAATCCAGGGACTGGGCAATGGTATCAAAAGGAATCAGATTGATATAGTTCCATTTATAGTCGGGGATGGTTCCATGGACGGCAAAATAGGTATGTCCATTAAAGGGAACCAGCCCGTAATCCAGATTGTTCAGCTTCTGGATGGAATCCGAATCCTCCGGATTTAATTCCTTAGAAGAGTAAATGACAGAACCTGAATCATCTACAATGATATAATAGGAATTGTCATATTGTATGGCGGCTGTATTGGCGGAATCTACAATCTCGTCCATATTGACATTGATTATCAGCTCGCCTATGGAGTCCAGTGAAAAATTTTTAATTTGACGGATATCCCGGGCGAGAAAAAGATAGTCCCGATGTCCGGATTTCCAGATCCATTTTACGGAACCGCTGCTGGAACGGGCGGCGTGAAATATCTGCTCAAGAAAGGCGGGCTCCACTTTTTGAAAACGGGATGAGTTAGTACAGTTGACGGTTCCTTTGTTTTGTATAGCAATATAAGCTACGCCTCTGTCCCGAAAGGTATCGTAATAGGAGAAGAGGGCGCTGTTAATATTCTGTTCAGCATTATAATGAAGGACCGGATCCGGAGCATTTTTAATAATGGATAAGGAATTTTGTATAGCGGCATCAGACAATATCATAGAAGACAAGGTTTCTATATTTTTCATGGAAGACGAAATGGTACCTGATGAATAAGAAAGATTAGCAGCTACCGTATTATACAGCTGCTGATTATAGGCTCTGGTACAGATGAAGAAGCACAGAAAAAACGCAGCCAAAAGAATACCGGAATTGATAAGAAACATACCGAGAAATTTATATTTTAAGGAGAGGTTTCTAAATTGATTTTTTAGTCTGTTTCTGCAGCTTTTTAAAACAGGCATAAAGAGCCCTCCTTTTTCATACCGGCTTGGCATACTTGGATGCGTCCGCCTGCCTGGCAGCGGACTTTCATAGAAAAATTATAGCGCAGGACGCGGATTTCTACAAGAAAATACGGTGAAGTGTATGTTTTTTGTAAGAAAAAAGTTACTTTTTTCTAAAAATTATTACAAATTCTAAAAACGCTAAGAAAAAGGTGTGTTTTTTTGCAGATAAGAGTCTGTTTTTCCTCTCACGGCAGGACAGAAAAAGGTTATATAATAATGACATGAGCAGCAGCTAAGAGATTATAAACGAATAAAAAATGTCTGAATGAGAAAAGGAGGAAACACCCTGGGGTATATCTATATACCCAGAAAGCAGGGCAAAAGAAAGGTATGAAGAAAAGAATTTGGCTGGCAGCGACAGCAGTATGTCTGTGTATGGCAGGGTGCTCATCACAGAAGGCAGGTCCGGTACAGACAGAGGCAAAGGCAGAAGCGACAACAAATGAACAGAAGGAAGTTGTTGTACAGGAGGGAGCCTCTGATAATAAGCTGGGGATATCCTGGTGGGGAACCCAGGTGGTTCATGAGTTTACGCTGGAGGTCTGTGATAAATATACGGAAGAAACCGGCGTAGAACTGGAGCCAGTCTATGCTTCTTGGGGAGATTACTGGCAGAAGATGAATACACTATCGGCGGCTGGGGATTTGCCGGATATCATGCGCCAGGATTATTCCGTTATTATGCAGTACGCTAGTAAGGGACTGTTGGAGCCATTGGATAGCTATATAGAATCGGGAAAATTGGATATGACCAATGTGGATCCCATTAAGCTGGAGGGCGGTAAAATCGATGGGAAGCTTTATGGGATCAATGTAGGCTCCAACGCGCTTTGCCTGGTATATGATGAGGAAATGATCCGTGAGGCAGGTATGGAGGTCCCGGGACCTGATATGAGTTGGAATGATTTTGAGCAATTCTGCATTGAATTCCACAATAAAACCGGAAAATATGGTTCTACTATCAGTGATATTGTAACCAATATTAACCTGTTTGAGATCATTGCAAGAAGCCAGAAAGGCACACTATTTGGCAGCGATGGTAACTTAGGATACGATGATGCTGTACTCACGGAATTCTACAGCAGTGTTCAGAGAATGCATGATGCAGGAGCGCTTCCGTCAATTGACACCAAGGTACAGCAAACCAGCGTAGAAGATTCTCCGTTTTCTAAAGGAGAAGCGGCTACAGAGATTGTCTGGACAGACATGTATGAGACACTGGTATCGGTAAAAGGGAAAGAGCTGGGACTTACCATTATTCCCGGTTCAGGAGCAGAGAAAGGCATGTATGTAAAACCGTCTCAGTTTCTGTCCGTTACTGCAACTTCAGATAAGAAGGAGGAGGCTGTAGCATTTATTAATGCGTGGGTCAACGATAAGGAGATTAATAATATCATTGCAGGCCGCCGCGGAGTTCCCATATCCTCCATTATGGCGGAAGAAGTGGCCGGAAAGCTTGAAGGGCCGGGAAAAAGGGTATTTGAGTATATGGATTTGGTTTCAGAATATGCGTCGCCTATAGATCCGCCGAATCCTGCAGGGACTTCCGAAGTGAATGCAGAATATACAAAACAGTTTGAGATGGTTTTATTCGGAGAATCCACTCCGGAGAAAGCCGCAGAAACCTTCCGGGCCAATGCGGAAGAAGCATTAAAAGCTGCAAATCAATAATGCATAAGGGGTGCGGCTGACTTCGTTTTGCCGCGCCCTCTTTAGAAAGGAAGATGATGATGACAGAAAAGAAAAGGAGAGAGCGAAAGGAGAATTTGCTGGGGTATCTGGTCATATCCCCCTGGCTGATCGGCCTCCTGGTCTTTACATTTCTTCCCATGATGTATTCGCTGTATTTATCGTTTACAAACTTTGATGGAATCAGTACGGCGAAATGGATCGGGCTGGATAATTATAAAAGAATGTTTCAAGATGAGAAATTTTATCAGTCCTTAAAGGTCACCTTTACCTATGTGGCACTTCTTGTGCCGCTGCGTCTGGCATTTGCTCTTCTGGTAGCCATGCTGCTCTGCTCCCGTCATAAGGGAATGGGAATATACCGATCCATATTTTACCTGCCGTCCCTTTTAGGAGGCAGCGTGGCAATCGCCATTATGTGGGGCCAGCTTTTTGGAGCTGACGGCGCAATTAATTCTATAATCCGGATGCTGGGAGGAGATGTGAATATATCGTGGATTGGAAACACCAAGACTGCCCTTTTTGTTCTGGTGATATTAGGAGTCTGGCAGTTCGGGGCTTCCATGCTGATATTTATAGCCGGACTGAAACAGGTGCCGGTTACCTATTATGAGGCGGCGACGCTGGACGGAGCTTCTGCTTTTCAGAAATTTAGAAGCATCACCCTTCCCATGCTTTCTCCCGTAATCTTTTTTAATTTCATTATGCAGATTATTAACGCGTTTAAGGCTTTCAATGAGAGCTATATTATCACGAAAGGCGGACCTTTGGATAAAACGCTGTTTTACGCCCTGTACATTTATAAACAGTCCTTTGAGTACTTTAATATGGGCTACGGAAGCGCATTGGCGTGGGTGCTTCTGCTGATTATCGGGGTATTTGCAATCTTTATTTTTAAGTCCTCCGATAACTGGGTCTACTACGAAACGAAGGGGGATTAGCATGAAGAGAAAAATCGGCAGTTCGATATGCTTCCATTTTTTTGCCGGAATATTGGCCCTGATTATGCTGTATCCGCTTCTGTGGATGTTTTCAAGTTCTTTAAAGCCTACGGAGCAGATTTTCGTAGACGCCGCCAATTTAATACCCAAGGAAATACATATAGAAAATTATGTTAACGGCTGGAAAGGAATGGGCGGGATCAGTTTTGGAACATTCTTTAAAAACTCGTTTGTGGTGGCCCTGTTTGCTACCATAGGCTCCGTGACTTCGTCTTCTATTGTAGCCTACGGTTTTTCAAGAATTAAGTTTAAATATAAGAATTTTTGGTTTGCAATTATGATGGGGACCATGATGCTGCCGGAACAGATTTTGATTGTACCTCAGTATCTGATGTTTAAGACCATACACTGGACCAATACATTTCTTCCGCTGATTGTGCCGTTTTTCTGTGCAATGCCGTTTTTTGTTTTTTTAAACATGCAGTTTTTAAGAGGACTTCCCATAGAATTGGATGAGGCGGCAATGATTGACGGCTGCGGAAAGCTGCGTATTTATACATCCATATTGCTTCCGCTGACCAAATCTGCAATTGTAACATCCATCATATTTTCATTTTACTGGAGATGGCAGGATTTTCTGGCTCCTTTGATTTTTTTAAGCGAGCCGAGAAAGTATACATTCTCAGTGGCAATCAAAATGTTTACGGATCCTACGGTTCAGAGCGACTGGGGCGCTATGTTTGCAATGGCGGTGCTGTCGTTGATTCCGGTATGTCTGATATTCTTGTTCTTCCAGAAATACCTGGTAGAAGGGGTAGCAGTATCCGGATTAAAGGGCTGATGAAATTATAAAAATAAAGTAACAGTTCAGACGGCGGGGAATTTGACAGGAATTTTGTAAGTCAAAATTCCTGTCAAATTCCACATCCGTCTGAACTGTTACAAAATAAAAAAGAAAGAGAGATAAGAATATGTCTAAGAAAACTAAGAAAATCGCGTTTATCGGTGCCGGGAGCTTTGGCTTTACCTATAAATTGGTGTCGGACATTTTGATGAAGGACGCCCTGTTTGACTGTGAACTGAGCTTTATGGATGTAAGCCAGGAAAGGCTTGATAATTTAAAAATTTTATTGGATTACCATCTGGAGCGGATTCATTATACAAAAATTCCTCAGTATACTCTTGACATGGAAGAAGCCCTTACGGGAGCGGATTTTATTATCCATCTTACAAAAATCGGCGGTTTGAAAGCATCAGAAAAGGATATGGACATTCCCAAGAAATACGGTCTCTATCAGACGGTAGGAGATACCTGCGGGGTAGGGGGAGTTTCCCGGGGACTTCGCACCATGGTATTTATTGAGAATATGCTAAAAACCATTGAACGGGTATCGGCGCCGGGGGCGGTAGTGTTAAATTATACAAACCCGCAGCAGATAAATGTGATGGCGGCATCAAGGATCAGCAAAGTGCCCTTTATTGGTTTGTGCCACAGCGTGCAGGGTACCACCAGACAGATGGCAAAGGCAGTTTCGATTCCCTACGATGAGGTGACTTATGAAGCGGCGGGAATTAACCATTTAAGCTTTATTCTGAAGTTTGAAAGAAACGGAGAAGATCTTTACCCGCTGCTAAAGGAGAAAGCTCCGGAGCTTTATAAAACAGACATCTCAACCGATGACCAGATTTTTGCTTCGCTAGGGCGGGCCCGGATCGATATGATGAACCGGTTCGGATATATGGTTACTGAATCGAGCCAGCACATAGGAGAATATGTTCCATATTACTTGCGGACTCCGGAATTAAGAGCGGAGCTGGATATCCATACGGATATTTATAAGAAAAATATTGGTGCGAAAACGGCAGAGTTTGCACAGAAGGTAGAGCTGGCCCGTGAAAGAAAACTTCCGATGCCGGAGGCAAGCGTAGAGTACGGGGCGGAAATTATCAATGCAATGGTAACCGATGTGCCCTGTAAGATTTACGCCAATGTAATCAATCATGGATTGATTGAGAACCTGCCGGGCGATGCCTGCGTGGAAGTGGCATGTATGGTTGATAAAAACGGAGTACAGCCCTGCAGGTACGGCGAGATGCCCATGCAGCTGGCCATGCTCTGTGATACGGAGATTCATGTACACCGGCTGGCTGTAGAGGCATTTATTAAAAAAGACGCCAGATACGTATATTGGGCTCTCATGGCAGATCCGGTGGCAAATAGTATTTTGACGGCTGAGGAGATTAAATCTCTTACAAAAGAGATTTTAGAGGCGCAGAAGGAATATCTGCCTGGCTTTTCATTACAGGGTATCCGGTAAAACGCGGAGCTGGCGTACTGTCCGGGAATTGACAGGGATACAAGGCATTATATAAATAGAAATGTAGGAAACCCGGCCGGAAAGCTCACTCTTTCCATGCTCTCAAAATTGTGTTATAATTGGAAAAATCTGTTGGCGCTATGTCACCTTGCCGGGAGCATAGCGCTGTTTGTTATCAGCAGCCTGTTTTACGGTCCGCGGGCAGTTCTTCGTAAACGGATCTAAACAAAGTGTTAAAACCAGGAAAGAGTGGATGATAAGGAATGAGATTTTTAAAAAGGCTGACGTGTTTTACGGCAGTGGTGTTTGCCATTTTTTGTATACTGAGTGCGATATACATATTCAGACCGGATATTGGGGATAAAATTGAGACATTTTTATACCCGGATCAGGAAAGAAGTGAAACGACAGCAGGAGACAATGACCTGCAGGAAGAAACAACCAGTCATCCTGATGAAAACATGGAAAAGGAAGAAACCGGACAGAAGGAAGAGGAATATGAAACGGGTGCAATGGAGTCCCTGAAAAATAGCGGCATAGCGGAATCAGCCGTATCCGATTACATTTTGCCGGAACAGTCCGAAATAGTCGTGCCAGAGAATGTACTGGGTAGAAATGGATATCAGCAGATACAGGAAAACGGTGAGCAGATAGATGACGAGGCTGCAAAGGAGCTTCGAAATCAGATTGATGCAGGATACACAGGCGACGGATTGGATTTTGATAGTGCCTGGTATCCTTATTATGCCATGCTGGATGATAGAGGAAAACATATCTATCGTCAGATTTATGCCAATGCCAATGAAATATATCCTAGGTTTACACCAGTGGAGCAAATAACATCAGCTCAGTTGAAGAATGTGTTTTTGGCAGTTTATAATGATCACCCGGAACTGTTCTGGCTGGAAACGGTTTATTCCTGCAAATACTTAAGCGATGGAAGGTGCGTGGAAATTGAGCTGGAATTTAACCGTACTGCACAAAACAGAGATGATGCAAGAGCCGGTTTTGAAGAGAATGCCCGTCAAATTGTTTCAGAAGCGCAGAATTTGCCCAGCGATTATGAAAAAGAGAAATTTGTCCATGATAAGCTGATAGAAAGGGTTTCTTATAATTTAGGCGCGGAAATGAACCAAAGCGCGTACAGCGCTCTGGTAAACGGGCAGACCGTATGCGCCGGATATGCAAGGGCTTTTCAGTATCTTCTGCAGCAGCTTGGTATTCCCTGCTATTATTGTACCGGCTATGCGGGGGAAGCGCATGCGTGGAATATCGTTGCGTTGGATGACGGGTACTATAATGTGGACGCTACATGGGATGATTCGGGTGGGGGACGTTATGATTACTTTAACAAGACAGATACAGATTATGCAAACAACCATATCAGGCAGGAATTATCAATCTATCTGCCGTCCTGCAGCGGATCGATCTACCGTAATCTGGAACAGAATCCGGAAGAAAGCAGTTTGAGGAGCATTACGGATTTAGGAATGACAGAGGACCAGGTTCTTATGGATATGGACAGCTATTATAGTGATTGTTATGACCAAATTTTACAGAATGGCCGGGGAAACTATACTTTTTATAATGTAATAGAGGATGAGCGATTATTGGAGCAATGGTACAAGGACTATCAGGCAGAACGATACAAGCAGGCATATATGGAAAATGCCATGATTCATTTGGGAACCTCTTCCTGTGAGATGGAATTGGAGGTAGAAGAGCTGCAGGATGGGAAGTACTTAATATCTCACAGGGTTTCTGCTTGGTAGGACTATTCGGGGAGGGATCTGCTAATGATAATTGTATTCTGGCTATAGAGAGGAGAAAAAATGACATTAGCACAAAGGGTAGAGGAACTGATGATTTCCAGCGGAACGGATTCTAAGAAAATAATCGGGGAGTTTGTTTTACAAAAAAAGAGTCGGCTTTGCGACTTTACAACACAGCAGATTGCACAGGAAACTTACACATCAAAAGCAGCACTGGTTCGGTTTGCAAAAGCATTGGGTTTTACAGGCTGGTCAGAGTTTGCCAAAGAATTTGTAAGCGAACAGCACTATCAGGAAACGCATTATACGGATATCGATCCGAATCTTCCGTTTCACAAAGACAGCTCAACGAAGGATATTATCAATTTAATGTGCAGTCTGCAAATGGAAAGCCTGATGGATACGGCAGATCTGCTTTCTATCCAGACCATAGACCGTATCGTAAATCTCCTTGAGAAATCCAAGAGAATTGCTTTGTTTGGAAAGAGTCCCAACAGTCTGCTGGGGGAATTGTTCCGCCGCCGGATGCTGACGATTGGAAGAAATGTGGAAATTCCGGCTTTGGGAGACAATGGACTTCTTGCTTCTTCTCTGGATTCTTCTGATTGTGCGATTATTATTTCATATTCAGGAAATTCGGATACCTGTGAACCATTAAATGTGCTTCGATTTTTAGAACCCAATGAGGTTCCGGTAATTGGCATTACCAGCAAGGGAACCAATTATCTTCGAAAACATGCGGCGTACACGTTGTCAATCTCTTCACAGGAAAAGCTGTTTAGCAAGATTTCAACCTTTGCAACAGAAACATCCATTAACTATATCTTAAATGTTCTTTTTTCTGTGTATTTCGCCCGCAGTTATGAAAAAAATCTTGAGGTTAAGGTGACAAAAGGAAGAATTTTAGAATACCAACGTTTTTCACAGCTTTCCGAACTAAAAGAAGAATCGGCAAAAATTTGATACGTTTTATAAAGTTGAAACAAAGTGAACCATCTGATTGACCCTATAGGCACATATGTGTGAAACAAACCGAAACAAGTGATATTGAAAGAGAAAACTGGAATTTGCTATGATAAAACCATCAAATCACTTCGATAAAAGCACAAATATTTTATGGAAAGGAAAGGGTCTAAAGATGAGCAAAAAGTATGAAAAGGCAGCTGTGGAAATCATTTCTGCTATTGGCGGGGCGGAAAATGTGGATGCCGCACGGCATTGCCAAACACGTTTGCGTTTTGTTTTGCGTGATCAGAGTAAGGTTGACAGGAAAACGTTGGAGGAGAACCCTGCTGTCCTGAAAGTGATTCCCACGGAAGGAATGTATCAGGTCGTAATCGGAACCGATGTGGCAGATTGTTATGAGGAGATTGTCAAACTGCTGCCCCAGGATAAAAGAGGGGAGAATAAAGAAGAAGTCAAGACGAAAAAAAGTCCGGTAACGGCGGTGGTTGACTTTGTTTCTGGCAGTTTCCAGCCCGTGATTCCGGCACTTTCCGGAGCAGGCATGTTAAAAGCTCTGATGGCGCTGCTGGTTGTATTCCACATGATTGATACGGATTCCCAGACCTATTATATCATCAACTTTTTTGCGGATTCCGTATTTTATTTCCTGCCGATTTTGCTGGCATTTTGTCAGGCACAGAAGATGAAATGTAATCCTGTTCTTGCAGCAGCAGTTGCCGGTATTATGATGCATCCCAATTGGACGGCATTGGTGGCAGCAGGAGAAGCGGTCAGCTTTTTTGGAATCATTCCATTTACGCTGGTCAGCTATGTATCCACAGTGATTCCTATTATTTTCGTAATCTTTGTACAGGCACATGTGGAAAAATTCTTTAACCGTGTGATACCAAAGGCAATCAATCTGGTTTTTGTGCCGATGCTGACTTTTTTGGTGATGGGAACGCTTGCGCTGTCCGTCCTTGGACCCATTGGTAACATTATTGGTCAGTACCTTGCGGTGTTCTTTACCTTCCTCAGTGAAAATGCAAGTTGGGCGCCGGCGTTTCTGATTGGCGCGTTCTTGCCGCCGATGGTTATGTTCGGACTGCATAACGGCGTTGCGCCTCTTGGGGTTATGCAAATGTCCCAGCTGGGATATGACAGTATTTTCGGTCCTGGCTGTGTATGCTCTAATATCGCACAAGGTACCGCCGCATTGGTGGTAACATTCCGTACAAAGGATGCAAAAACCAGACAGCTGGCAACATCTTCTGGTATTACGGCATTGATGGGAATTACAGAGCCGGTTCTGTATGGGGTGAATCTGCCCAAGAAATATCCTCTGGTTGCCGCAATGGTTGGCGGCGGATGCGGAGGTCTGTATGCCGGACTGACTCATACCCATCGTTTTGCAACGGGTTCCTCCGGTCTGCCTGCAGTTTTGCTTTATATTGGCGGAGACACCATGCAGTTTTTTATCAACATTATAATTGCATTGGTGATTACGGCGCTTGTGACAGCTGTTGTAACATTTGTGTTGTCACTCAAGTTTGAAACGTCAGATCCTACAGAGGAAATACATACAGATACGGTTATACCCAAAAATACAGTTCTGGCTCCCGCAGAAGGTGAGTTGATTGCAATGGAACAGATTCCGGATGAAACCTTTGCTTCTGGTGTTCTGGGAAAATGTATCGGAATTCAACCGGTGCAGGGCGTTATTACCGCTCCATTTGCGGGGACGGTGACGCTAATTGCAGATACCGGCCATGCCTTGGGAGTGACCAGTGATGATGGAATAGAATTACTGATTCATGTGGGTATCGATACGGTGGAAATGAATGGGCAGGGTTTTGCTGCTGAAGTGAAATCAGGTGATCGTATTCGTCCTGGGCAGACATTGCTGCGATTTGACAGGGATGCAATTGCTGCGGCAAATCATCCGGATGTAGTAGTGGTGATACTTACAAATGCAGACAGCTATCAGAATATTATATATGCGCCCACAGGACGCATTCAGTCAGGCGATTCGATGATGCAGGTGGAAAGGTAGGAGGAAATCACATGGAGAGAAAACAGTTCCCGGAACATTTTTTATGGGGTGGCGCGACGGCTGCCAATCAGTTTGAGGGAGGCATCCACGAAGGAGGAAAGGGGCTGTCGGTTCCTGACGTAATGACAGGAGGAACCAAAACAACACCCCGACATATAACGGATGGAATCTTGCAGGGATATCATTATCCTAGCCATGAAGCGGTAGACTTTTACCATCATTATAAAGAAGATATTGCCCTGTATGGGGAGATGGGGTTCAAATGCTTTCGGATGTCGGTGAACTGGACCAGGCTGTTTCCAAAGGGAGATGAGCAGGAAGCGAATCCGGAAGGGATCGCTTTTTATCGGAATGTGTTTATGGAGTGTAAAAAGTATGGGATTGAGCCGCTGGTAACGATGAGCCACTATGAATTGCCCTATTATCTGGCCAGGGAGTATGGCGGATGGGCGAACCGTGAAATGATAGACTTTTTCCTGAGATACTGCAGGGTGCTGTTTACGGAATTTAAAGGTATGGTACGGTACTGGCTGACCTTCAATGAGATCAATATTCTGCAGATGGGAGCCTATGGAAATTTAATGGGTGGAGGAATCCTGCCATCCGGAAAGGATGTAGCCGTAGGAATACAGGCGGGGCTTGATGTAAGCTGGGATGATGAACAGAAACGGTATACGGCTTTGCATCATCAGCTGGTAGCCAGTGCAAAGGCCGTGAAGATGGCCCATGAAATGGATCCGGAAAATAAAGTGGGATGTATGCTGCTCAGTCGTATTGCTTATCCCTATACCTGCAGGCCCGATGATGTGCTTAAAGGGCAGCAGACCATGCAGACTGCTAACTATTATTGCGGGGACGTGCAGGTGCGTGGGGAATATCCCGCTTTTGCAAAACGCCTCTGGAAAGAGAAGGGGATTGAGATTCCCTTTGGGGTAGGCGACAGGGAGGCACTGAAAGAGGGAACCGTGGACTTCTTCAGCTTCAGCTATTATTCCAGCAGCACGGCTACGGATGATCCCACTGTCCCGGTGGCAAACGGTAATATGATGCGCGGCCCGGCAAATCCCTATCTGGAGCAGAGCCAGTGGGGGTGGACCATTGATCCCAAGGGACTTCGGTATCTGCTGAACGAGTTTTACGGACGCTGGCAGATTCCTTTGATGATTGTGGAAAATGGCCTTGGGGCAGAGGATAAGGTAGAAGAAGATGGTTCTATCCATGACGAGTACCGTATTTCCTATATGCGGGAGCATATCAAACAGATGGCAGAGGCCATAGAGGACGGCGTGGAGCTGATAGGATATACGGTCTGGGGCTGCACAGATCTGGTCAGCGCGGGAACCGGTGAGATGGCAAAGCGGTACGGGCTTGTTTATGTGGATAAAGACAACGAGGGAAAGGGCACTCTGGAGCGCCGGCGAAAGGACAGCTTTTACTGGTATCAGAAGGTAATCCGCACCAATGGGGAAAATCTGGATTCCTGAAGAACTAAGGATTTCAGCTGGTGAAGGTGGCTCTTGGCAGTATTGTGGCGTTATTTGGAACTTATACGTTGAACCGGAAACGCAGTATGGTACTGGATGAAATTCATTTTAAAGAAGCACAGCTGAATTGTCTGGATTATCTCAGATACAAAATTCAGACAGCACAGGAAGAGAGAGAAGCGAAACAGTAGGAGGGATTGCTATGGATTATCAGAAGCTTGGAAATTCGGATTTGAACGTATCCCGTATCTGTATGGGATGTATGGGATTTGGAGAGGCGGGAAACGGACAGCATTCCTGGACGGTGGATGAGGTACATTCCCGTGAGATAATCAAACGGGGACTGGAGCTGGGAGTTAATTTTTTTGACACGGCAATCGCTTACCAGAGCGGTACCAGTGAAAAATACCTTGGTCGTGCATTATGGGACTATGCCAAGAGGGACCAGATGGTGGTGGCAACAAAATTTCTGCCCCGTACCCAGGAGGATATCCAGTTGGGAATTACCGGGCAGCAGCATATTGAGCGGATGCTGAACCGCAGTCTTGCCAATCTGGGTATGGATTATGTGGACTTGTATATCTACCATATGTGGGACTACAATACGCCCTTGTATGACATTATGGATGGTTTGAACCGGGTGGTCCGGGCAGGAAAAGCGCGCTATATCGGAATCTCCAACTGCTATGCCTGGCAGCTGGCAAAGGCCAACGCACTGGCGGAAAAAGAGGGATTTGCAAGGTTTGTGTTGGTGCAGGGGCATTACAATCTGATCTTCCGGGAGGAGGAGCGGGAAATGGCAAAGCTCTGTCGGGAAGATCACATTGCCATGACTCCATACAGCGCACTGGCAGGAGGAAGGCTGGCAAAACGGCCGGGAGAAACATCGAAACGGTTGTTGGAAGATGACTATGCCAGACTGAAATATGACAAAACCGCCGGACCGGACGGCGTGATCATTGGCCGGGTGGAGGAGCTGGCAGAGAAAAGAGGTGTTTCCATGACAGAAGTCGCTCTGGCGTGGCTGCTGACAAAAGTGACAGCTCCGGTAGTTGGCGCAACAAAACTCCATCATATCGAAGGGGCAGCTAAAGCAGTGGATTTGAAATTATCAGAAAGTGAGATTTCTTATTTGGAAGAACCGTATATCCCTCACAGTCTGGTTGGCGTTATGGCACAGAATACTTCGGAGTCTGCAAAAGAGAGCCATGTGTGGTCTACGGGAAATCAGAAAATCTGATAGGAAAGGAGTGCTTTTATGAATCGAACAGATCTTGCAGAAAAGAATAATCAAAAATGGTTTCGGGGAAATGCTTTTTCGGAAGCTTCCTCTGATCCGGAATATGAGGAAATTGCCAGGCAGTTTCTCTGCGGAGATGCCCTTGCCCATGGCTCGCTCTCCGATACACAGCGGGCACTGGTGCTGCTTACTGCTCTGGCATCGAGCCAGACATGGAAACCGATCTCTAAGTACACACTGGCGGCCCTGGACATGGGAGTAAGACCGGAAGAAATCAAGGAGACCTTCTATCAGTGTGCGCCGTATACCGGATTAGAAAAAGTACAGTGTGCGCTGGATGAAGCAAATAAGGCATTTCAGACAGCAGGCATGATACAGCCTCTGGAAAAGCAGGCTAGAGTGACAGCAGAGACCAGGTTTGAAAAAGGGCTTGCAGTCCAGCAGGAAATCTTCGGAGTGGAAAATATAAATGCCATGCGGGAGAATGCCCCGCAGGAAATGAAACATATACAGGATTATCTGTCAGCATATTGCTTCGGGGATTTTTACACCAGAGGAACGCTGGATCTGAAGATGCGGGAGCTGATTACCTTCTGTGCAATCTGTTCCTTGGGCGGCTGCGAACCCCAGGCAAAGGCCCATGCCGCTGCAAATATCAGCGTAGGCAATACACGGGAAATGCTGATCGAGGCTATGACCGTATGCCTTCCGTTGATTGGTTTTCCAAGGACACTGAATGCCATTTCCTGTATTGACGTAGCGACAGGCAGGTAAGCCAAGCGGCTTCCATCATGGGACGGCTGCTGGAAGGAGGACACATGAACCGAAAAAGAATCGCAAAAACAGGAATTGATGTGTGCATGACAATACTGCTGCTGTTACAATCCTTGAGGAAAATGTGTCAACTAATCTTGACAAAATCAAACCGACTGACTGGCGTGTTTGCCGAGGACAGGGCGGCCTTTATCACCAGCTTGGACGATTACAGCACAACCATTGATATTTACACGCATGTATCGGAGATTAAGTATCAGGAAGAGATTGGAAAATTTGGAAAGATGCAGACATTCGGCTAAGGGGGCTGTATTGATTTTCGGGGGCTGACTGCATATAATTTAAGGAAATAATAATCTGAAATAAGCTATGGTTGATGTAACGGCAAAAGAAGAAGGGTGGGAGCGTAAATGCTGGCAGCCGGACTATACGGAAAGCCGCCGCCCTTTTTCATTTTTATGGAGGTTGGGCAAAAAATATTACAGCGGCAAGGGAAAAGGCCGCTTATGATGCAGCATGTAAACGGCTCCTGGCCAATAAGGTCATTCTGGCGTGGATCATGAAAAGCTGTCTGGAAGAGTATAAAGACTATAGTGTCAATGAGATAGCGGAGAAATATATAGAGGGTGTCCCTCAGATTGCAGAGGCAGCAGTCAATCCGGACGAAGAGATACATGATAGCGAAGAACAGATCCGGGGAGTAAAAAATGAGGATAGTACGATACAGGAAGGGACCATCACTTATGATATCCGTTTTCTGGCAATCGTTCCGGGAACCGGAGAGACGATCCGCCTGATTGTCAACGTAGAAGCGCAAAATGACTTTTATCCAGGATATCCGATCATTAAGAGGGCGTTGTATTATTGCAGCCGGATGATCTCTTCCCAGTATGGTCCGGAATTTACGGAAACCCATTATGAGAAGATAAGGAAGGTATATTCCATATGGATATGTCCTAATCCGCCGAAGAAGAGAGAGAATACGATCACTAGATACTTTGTTCAGGAAGAAAATCTGGTAGGCCAGGTGTCAGAACAGAAAGAAAATTATGATTTGTTGACTGTGGTCATGATCTGCCTGGGTCATGCAGGAGATGATAATTATACAGGGATATTAAAGCTGCTGGATGTGCTTTTGTCTTCAGAAAAAGAAGCGGAAGAGAAGAAGAAAATCCTGCAGGAAGATTTTGATATTGCGATGACAAAGACATTGTAGATGATTGCGAAACAGGTCAATAATTTCATGCATATGGGAAAGCAGAAACAAAATTCTATCGGAATTGATGGAAATGATTGCTTGAACCACTATGGAGAGGGATGTAAGGGATA
>JAETNT010000037.1 GCA_021772025.1 Enterocloster bolteae
AAATCGTTGTCCATGAAACCATAGACAGCGACAAAACAAGACACATTTCTATCGAAATTCATTTTAATCTCAAACCCATACCGGAAGTGGAGCAGGTCACAGGCTGACCGCTCCCCCGCTCCGGGGGGATTCTTAAAAACTCCATATATATTTCTTGACGTGCCGCCGCCCGCCAGAAAGCTGTATTGTTCCTACTAATTGGGGATAACACAGCTTATGGCCGGCGGCGGGATTATGCTGATGGGGCTTAAGGTAGTTCCGCTGCTTTCCAGTTTGATTTCACTCTAATTGATATGGAGGATGGCTTATGCAGAGTATCATAGAGGCTATTGAAAAGTGGCTGAAAGAGTTCCTCATAGAAGCCATCACTGGCAATCTAACTACGATGTTTGACGATGTAAACAGCAAGGTCGCTACCATTGCAATGGAAGTGGGTAAAACGCCAGAGTCTTGGAATACTGACATTTTTTCTATTATTCTTGCACTTTCAAGGGACGTAGTTGTACCTATAGCAGGGCTTGTAATAGCCGCTGTGCTGACTTATGAGTTGATTTCCATAGTAATTGAAAAGAACAATATGCATGATATAGATACCTTTATGTTTTTTAAGTGGACATTTAAGTCAGCGGCGGCAGCTATCATTGTCAATCATACCTTTGATTTCATCATTGCCATATTTGAGGTGGCACAGACCATGGTTCAACAGAGTGCCGGCGTTATTGACACCAACGCCAGTATTGATATTTCAACTGCAATCGCAGATATTACCACCCAGCTTGAAACTACGGGATTGGGTGAGCTGTTTGCACTTATGTTGGAAACCTGGGTGGTGTCCTTTGCTATGAAAGCCATGGGACTTGTGATTACCGTTATCTTGTATGGCCGTATGATTGAGATTTATACCTATGCCAGTGTCGGCCCATTACCATTTGCCACATTTATGAATAAAGAATGGGGCAATATTGGCACGAATTACGTGAGGGGGCTTGCCGCCCTTGGTTTGCAGGGATTTCTGATTATGATTTGTGTCGGGATTTATGCCATATTGGTTAATTCTCTGTCTCTAGGAGGAGATTTGCATGTTTCGCTATGGAGCTGTGCTGCCTATACAGTGTTACTGTGTTTTGGACTGTTTAAGACCGGAGCCGTAGCGAAGAGTATTTTAAATGCTCATTAAGCAGAACGAAAGGGGGATTTGAAGTGGCTTTTGTAACGATTACCAAAGACTTAACCGAAGTGAAGGAAAAGATGGCTTTCGGACTGACAAAGCGGCAGATTATATGTTTTTCTTTTGGTGGCATCATAAGCGTGGGAGTGTATTTCTTATCTCGAAATATGTTGGGAAATGATCTGGCCATGCTTCTTTTAATCGCGCTGGCAGCACCTTTTATGCTGTTTGGAATGTATGAGAAGAATGGACAGCCCTTGGAGAAAATCTTGAAACATATTATTCGTGTTCGGCTGCTGACACCGGCAGTCCGGCCATACCAAACAAACAACTGCTTTGCCAATCTGGAACGGCAGGCGCATTTTGAAAAGGAGGTTGAAAAATTTGTTTCCATTCCGAAAAATACCATCAGTGAGGAAAGCTGTAGGTTGGGAGCATTTAGTTATACGACCAGATACCAGGCTGACACTTGCCGACAAAAAAAGAGTAGAAAAGGCAATCCGGAAGGCAAAAAAAGAAGGTAAGATTGCCAAGACTGCCCAACAGACCATTCCTTATGAGGAAATGTACCAGGATGGTATCTGTCAAATTACGAACCGGCTTTACAGCAAAAGCGTGGTGTGCGAGGATATCAATTATGCGGAAGCGTCAGATGATGAGAAGGCGGTACTATTTGAACTTTACTGTAAGCTGATCAATTATTTCGGCCCGTCCGTAGGATTTGAGCTTTCCGTGGTCTGTTATCCGGCAGATTTGGAGGAATACCGCAGGATTCTTTCATCAAAGCCGCAAGGCGACAGCTTTGATGAAATTCGTATGGAATACAGTGATATGTTGGTCAGCCAGGTTTCCAAAAGCAGGTATGAACGATGTATCTGCATAACTTACACCATTGAAGCGGATAATATCAGGCTGGCCCGTTCCCGCTTAGAGCAGATTGACAGTGATGTGGTGGGACATTTCCACGCTCTCATGGTATCCGCCAGACCGATGGACGGCTATGAGCGGCTTTCATTGATTCATCGCTGCCTGCATTTGGAGGAGAATCGGAAGTTCCGGTTTAACTGGGATTCCCTTGTAAATACCGGACTCTCCAGCAAAGATTATATTGCGCCAAGTTCCTTTTATTTTAAGGATGGGCGGTATTTCCGCAGTGGAGCATCTTTTGGCGCGGTTTCTTTTTTGAATATTCGGGCTACCAAAATCTATGATTCTCTGCTCAACGGCATTTTGAACCTGGAAGGCAGTAAGATTGTAAGTATTCACGCCAAAGCCCTTGATCAGAACGCTGCTTTAAAAATGATTAAGCGGAAACTAAGCGATTTGGATAAGGCAAAAATTGACGAACAGAAGCGGGCTGTCCGCTCCGGATTTGATATGGATATTCTGCCTCCTGATCTTGTAACGTTTGAAAAGGAAGCCCAGAAACTTTTGGAGGACTTGCAAAACAACGATGAAAAGATGTTTATGGTTACGATTCTTATTGCTCATGCATCGTCCAACAGGCAGAAGCTAGAAAACCTGATCTATTCCACAACCGGATTTGTCAATTCTCAGAGCTGTGACCTGATCCGTTTGGATTATCAACAGGAACAAGGCTTTATGTCGGCGCTTCCTCTTGGTATCAACCAGGTGGAAATACAACGTGGGCTTACTACCAGCGGAACGGCGATTTTTTTGCCGTTCCGGGCCTGCGAAGTGTTTCAGCCTCAAGGGGTTTACTATGGTTTAAATGCCCTTAGTAAGAACATGATCATGGCGGATCGCAAACAGCTTAAAAATCCAAACGGAGTGGTGTTAGGAACTTCTGGCTCCGGAAAATCCTTTAGCTGCAAGCGCGAGGCGACAGATGTATACATCCATACCAATGATGATCTGCTATTTCTCGACCCGGAGCATGAATATATTTCCCTTTGCCAGCAACTTGGCGGTCAGATTATCCAGTTATCTCCAGACAGCGGGGATTATATTAATCCTCTGGATATTGACCTGGAAACAAATGCCGGAGAAAATCCCTTGCTTATCAAGGCGGATTTTATCATGTCTTTCTGTGAATTAATTCTAGCCGCTTCCCAGAGAGGGCTAAAACCTATTGAAAAATCCGTAATTGACCGTTGCATCCCTCCGATTTACCGCAGTTATCTGAAAAATCCCATACCGGAGAATATGCCCGTTTTAGGGGACTTATATGAGTGTTTACGGTCACAGCAGGTAGAACAGGCACAGGAACTCGCCACGGCTCTGGAATTGTATGTATCGGGTTCCTTGTCCTACTTAAATCACAAAACCAATGTGAATATCAATAACCGGGTGGTCTGCTATGACATTAGCGCCCTGGGGCAGAATCTAAAAAAGCCAGGTATGCTGACAGTACAGAATCATATCTGGCAAAGAACCAATCTGAACCGCTATGCCGGAAAAACCACAAGAATTTATTTAGATGAGTTTCACTTGCTCTTAAAGGAGCCGCAGACAGCAGCTTTTACTGCTTCCATGTATAAACGGTTCCGAAAGTATTCCGGAATACCGACTGCTTTGACACAGAACGTTAAGGATCTGTTAGATAGCCCGGAGATTGAAAATATCCTGGAAAACAGCGATTTTATCCTGATGTTGAACCAGGCAGCCACTGACCGGAATATCCTGGCGCAGCGTCTAGGTATTTCACCAGAGGAGTTAAAGCATATTACCAACAGTGGGGTCGGTGAAGGATTACTTTTCTTTGGAGATAAGATTATTCCTTTTATTGATAGATTCCCGACTAACACAAAGCTGTATCAGGTTATGACTACCAAGCCGTCGGACTTGGCGGTGTAGGGAGGTCTGACCATTGTTGACTTACAATAAATAGCTATACTTTGACAATAGAAACCTATAATTTACAATGAATATCTATAATAGCGGTTATGGTATGAATTTTACAATAATCATTTATACTGGCGTACAGGTATTTACAATAAAAAGTCATACTGGTGCAAAGCTGTTGAATGAATTAGTTGTAAGTGCGGTTTTTAATGTCGGTTGAGGTATTGCTGTTGTGTGAAATATTTTATGCGATGGTATTTTTATTGGGAATTCCAATGTTTGTATAACTATTTATTGTCAAAATGGAGAAAGGCGTATGACTAAACAACTACAAGAGAGAAAAATCAATAGCATTATTGTAATCTCGGACTGGAAAATACAATATCTGTCTGCTACAATAAAAAGCAGAAAGGGGGCTTGTATTATGTTTCAGAAAACGCCAGTATGCAGACTGATGATTTCCTGTCCTTCAGATGTGAAAACAGAAATAGAGATAATAAACAAGGTAGTGGATAATATAAATGATTCCATTGGTATGTCAATGGATATATTTGTTAAGACACTTCATTGGTCTAGGAATGTGATGCCAGAGGCAGGAGATTTCCCACAAAGCATTATCAATAAACAGATACTTGATAAATCAGATGCCATAATAGCTATCTTTGGAAATAAAATCGGAAGTCCGACGCAGCATTATGAATCGGGAACGGTAGAAGAAATTGAAGAGATGATAAAAAAGGGAAAGCAGGTATTTGTATTCTTTTCTGATAAGCCTATCCGCAGAAGTGAGAGAAATGAGAAAGAGGAAAAGAAAGTAGAGACTTTTAAGAGAAAATATAGAAATCGGGGAGTTTATGTGGAATATGGCTCTGATGAAGAATTTAGTGAGATAATTACAAGGAATCTTACAAGATATCTTACGGCAGAGCTGGCTAACGAAGCGAACCGTATTGATGAGTATACCAGATTTGACAATTCTATCATGTCTAAAGAGGAAGTCGATTTGCTTTACGATTACACTCAATTTTGTGAGATAAAATCGGTTACTTCCTATTCCGATCCTAATATTGTGAAGATTGCTACTCATAAGGACTGCTTTGATATGGAAATTAACCTTTGCAATGTTGAAAAGACGGAGAAACAGGAATTTGCAATGGCTTTGTTAGAATATGCTCCATGCGATAATTGGTCAGGTTTTTTTGATGCTGGATATTTCTTGGAGTTTGATGCAGTCAGTGGGGGAAATATTAAGGCTTTTCAACTGGAAATAAAAGACGATATTCGTAACAAGATTATTGATAAGACGATGACAGTAAGCGAAAAGGGCGAACATTTCCAGATATGGTTACCGTCAACAAGCAGAGATTTGTCTTCGTGGAGAAAAATATCACAGGTATGCTTTACTGTATTTTTTAATGCAGCTTATGTTAGTGGGGAAAAAGGTATATTAACCATCGAAAATCTAAAAATGATACCAAAGAAATAAAGGTAGAATTAGTTAGGCACCTAAGCCGTTGTTGGTTTGGGTGCTACTTTTGTCCTTTTTCGGAAAGGGGGATATAAAAAAGATAAGGAAAAGATAAAGAAAAATATATTAGGAACAGTGTCTGATGTTAAATCAAAGGTTACACTGGATTGGATCGGACGGAGAACTGCAATGAGATTTATGATGCCTATATGGCAGATTTCTGGTGCAGAGCCGTTAAAAGGGTTAGTTGTAAGAATAGTTTTGAATGTTGGATGAGGTATTGCTGTTGCGTGGAATGATCTATGTGATGGCATTTTTAATTGGTAATTCCAGTATTTGTATAACTATTTATTGTTAAAACGGAGAAAGGAGTATGACTTATTATTGTCAAGAAACAACCATGGGAAAGAAATCCAATATCTATGATACAGACGATGTGGAAAGAAGTAAACACCTTGGTTTTACGCCGGAAGAACGGGCAGCCCGTGCGGAACACAAAACGGAGGTTTTGGGAAAGAAACTAGAAAAGGCAAGAAAAGACCTTCCCAAAAAGAAGAAGCTGCGTCTACAAAAAGAGATTAGTCCAAAAACCAACTGTTTAAAATATAAACTTCACTTTGAGGAAACTTCAGCAAAGCGTGGAAAGGAGGCGTTTCCCCAAAAGGCGTCCAGACACATCACACAAAGTGCCGGTCTTGCTGTCCATGCCCAACTTCACCAGGCACAGGAGGAAAATGTGGGAACAAAAGCAGCTCACAGGACAGAGATGGTAGTGGAGGGCGCAATTGCCCATACCGTTCATGCTGTCCGGCACCACCAGTTGAACACTCCTTATAAGCGGATGAAAAAATTAGAAATGAAGGTGGATAAGGCAAATGTAAGCGCCGCTTACCGTGCTGCAATTCGGGATAGTCCAGAATTGCAGAAAAATACAGTAGGTAACTTAATCCAGAAGCAACGATTAAAACGGCAGTATGCCAAAGAATACCGGAAAGCACAAAAGAACAGTAGTAAGGGTACAGCAGCTATAAAGAAAGTGCAGGAGACAGCCGGAACCATTGGGCAGATGGCCATGTCAGCGGTTAAACACCATAAGGGCAGTCTGTTTATTATCGGGCTTATGGTAACGCTGCTAGTTATGCTCTTATCCTCTTTGTCTTCCTGCTCCGTGATGATGGAAGGCGCTGTGAGTGGGATTTTGGGAACCTCCTACACTTCGGAAGACCCTGACATTCTTCAGACAGAGGCAGATTATACGGCGTTAGAGACAGATTTGCAGAATGAATTGTCGAATATTGAAAGTACTTACCCCGGCTATGACGAGTACAGGTACGATGTTGACAGCATTGGACACAATCCCAACGAACTGATTTCTTACCTGACAGCAAAGCTTGATGCTTTTACACCGGCTCAGGTACAGACGGAACTAAAAGCTATATTTGAAAAACAGTACAGCTTGACTACTTATGAAACTGTTGAGATCAGAAGCCATACCGTTACCCATACTGACCCAGAAACTGGGGAAACCACGGAAGAGGAGGAAGAATATGAGTATAAAATCCTTAACGTAACCCTAAGAAATAAGGGAATTGACTCAGTAGCACTTGAGAAATTGACGGAAGGACAGAAAGAACGCTACATAACCATGCAGTCTTTAAAAGGGAATAAACCCTATCTGTTCAGCAATGATATTTATGCTAACGAAAGCGGAGGTGAGAACTATGATGTTCCAGGAGAGGCTTTAGGGGATCCGGATTTTGCGGCGCTTATCAGAGAAGCAGAAAAATATTTAGGATTTCCTTATGTCTGGGGAGGCTCCAGTCCGTCTACTAGTTTTGATTGCAGTGGATTTGTCTGCTATGTGTTTACCAACAGCGGCGTCCACAATTTGCCCCGCACCACGGCACAGGGCATTTATAACCAATGTACCCGCATCCCCATGTCGGAAGCCAGACCAGGGGATATTATTTTTTTTACTGGTACTTACAATTCTCCAGGGCCGGTCAGCCATGTGGGGATTTACGTGGGCAACAATATGATGATCCACTGTGGTTCCCCGATTCAGTATGCCCGGACAGACAGTAGTTATTGGACACGGCATTTTTATGCAATGGGAAGATTGAACTAAAAAGGAGGCCATGCTTTGAACAGTAAATTGCAGAAAATCCTGGCTGAAATCAGCAGGATAAAGGAAAAAATCGCTGCCCAACAGACCCGGCTCCGGGAACTGGAACAGCAAAAAACAGAACTGGAAAATACTGAGATTGTCGGTATAGTTCGTGGACTTGATGTAGCCCCGGAAGAACTGGCGTCATTTATCAAGGCATTCCGTGGCTCCAAGGCAGGGATGCCTGTTTTTATGGAAAGGAAGGAAAACAATAATGAATCTGAATAAGAAGCGAAATACATATTTTATAGGCATGGTATGCCTGGTGATTGCCTTTTTTCTGCTATCTATGCAGCGAATGGAAATGGTTTCAATGGCGGCATCCGGAATAACTACTGGAAGAGAGATTCCTTTGCCAGCCAGAGGGGTGACCCAGACTCCTGCCGGACAGACTGCAAAACCTACCGCAGACGAAGAAGTGAAGGAAGTCCCATTCACACCGGATGGCAGTGCTACCGTGATAGATAATGCTACGGAGGAACAGGGAAAGGAGTTTTATACCATTGTAACACCGGACGAGAACATATTTTATCTGGTTATAGATAAGCAGCGTGACAGTGAAAATGTATACTTCTTAAATGCTGTAACGGAAAGCGATTTAATGGCATTAGCGCAGAAGGAAGAAGTCAGACAAACCGTGACATCGGCTGAACAGGAAGAACCAGAGCCACCCAAAACTGAAGAACCGGAAACACTTCCACCTGTAAAAGAAGAGCCGGAACCCAAAAACAATAATAGTATGATGCCGATAGTATTTGCGGTTGCACTGACGGCTGGTGGGGCTGGCTACTATTTCAAGATTTATAAACCGAAGCATGAGCTAGACGATGCGGAGGACATTGACGATTTTGAATTCGAGGGGCCGGAGGATATGACGATTAACGAAGATGAGGAGGAAGAAGCCGAACAGCGCCGGTCTTATGAGGAAGATAACGAAGATATTCTGATTGAGGAAGGCTCTGAAGATGACCTTGTTTTCTGATAACCCCGAACTGGAAAAAATGATGAGGCAAAAGCCTGCAAAGAGGAAGGGGCCGGAGAGACTCTCTCCCCTTCCTTTGGATTCACCCTGCTGTGGTTGCCCTTATGGCAAAGGACGGCGCTGCGTGGGTATCTGCTATAAGAAACTTTTGGAGAAAATATAATCTCATCTCCCCTAATATGCTACCGTGATAGGGAATTGCGGCCAAATAAAAAAACAATACTCTTGCAACGGGTATTGTTCTTTTATTTGGGTACGTATTCAAGTAAGTCTGAAATGGAGCAGTTCAGAGTATCGCATATTCTTATTAATACATCAATATCTAATCTGGTAATTGTGTTGTTGAGGTAACCATTAAGTTGTGCACGCTGTAATTCCGCTCTCTGACAAAACTTGTTTTTGCTTAACCCTGTTTCTTCAAGTAATTCTTTTAGGTGGATTTTAATAGTACCTCGTGATTCGCCCAATATAGATGCCCCCTCTTACATACATAAATATATTATAGCCTTTTTATTTCTGGAAAATCAGTTATAATATATTATAGCTAATTTATTATAGATAGAAAGTTATACAAATGGAGGGAGAAAGGAACATGGGGACGGAATTGTACATTACGGATGAAGAACGAAAGAAATGCCGGAAGGTGGTGGAAGCTTTCAAAGAATTATATGAGAGAACAGATGTTATCGCTATTGACGCCGGAAAGTATGGCTTTGTAAAGTTGCAGTATTATAAATTGCCTGATGGTTTTGATGCCGTAGTAACTTATCGGAACAGTGAATTGCTATTTAATGATTTATGGGATGAATGGCTATGCAATCAGCTGTTGATATTAGTTCAGGGGACACCGACTGAAAATTTAGATTACGAAGAAATATTTAAGTGTTTACCAGAAGAAAAGCAAGAGGAACTGATGGCAAAAAGAGGATATTTTGAAGAAAGAAGCAGGGATGTATCATAGCATCTATAAAAAGGCAAGTGTAATATAACTAAATATTGCTTATCTTTGGCAGCGGTTTATCCTAATGGAAAAGCGGCTGCCTCTTTATTTTCAGAAATTATCAATACCGTACAGAAAGAATAATTGAAATGATAATTAAAAGGAGGGGACGTACTTGCAGTTAGTCATTGCAGAAAAACCCAGTGTAGCTCAGAGTTTAGCGGCCGTATTGGGGGCAAAGGAACGAAAACAAGGCTATTTAGAAGGAAATGGCCATCTGATTTCCTGGTGTGTAGGGCACTTAATTGGACTTGCGGCGGCAGACGCTTATGATGCCCGGTATTCCAAGTGGTGTTATGAAGATTTGCCTATAATCCCGAAAGAATGGAAATACAGTATTGCACCAGACAAAAAGGAGCAGTACGAGGTGCTTGCTTCTCTGATGAATCGGCCGGATGTGGAAAGTCTTGTGTGCGCTACAGACGCAGGACGGGAAGGGGAATTGATTTTTCGGTTGGTTTATGACTACGCAGGCTGTAAGAAACCTTTTAAGCGGCTGTGGATCAGCAGCATGGAGGACAAGGCTATTCGAGAAGGGTTTGCCGCCCTGCGCCCGGGGAGTGACTATGACCGGCTGTATGAGGCCGCCCTCTGTCGCGCAAAGGCGGATTGGCTGGTGGGGATTTGCGGCACTCGGTTGTTTTCTTCCCTTTACCGGAAAACCTTAAATGTGGGACGGGTCATGACGCCCACACTGGCCCTGGTAGTGGAACGGGAGGCAGCCATCTCTGGTTTTAAGAAGGAAAAATTTCATACGGTTATGTTGGATTGCGGGAAATTTACTGCTGTCAGTGGACGGTATGAGAACCGTAAGGCTGCCGATCATTTGGCTGCCGCCTGCGCCGGACAGACTGCTGTTGCTGGTAAAGTGGAAAAGAAACAGAAATCCACCCAGCCGCCTAGGCTATATGACCTGACTTCCCTCCAGAGGGATGGGAACCGGCTCTTTGGCTACACAGCTCAGCAAGTCCTGGATTACGCTCAGGCATTATACGAGAAGAAACTTCTGACTTATCCCCGCACGGATTCTAATTATCTGACAGAAGATATGAAAGACACCATTCCGCAGCTGTGTGAGGCGGCAGCTTCTGCCTTACCTTTTCCTATAATTCTGTCCGGTGTGGATGCTACTCATGTGATAGACAATTCTAAGGTAGAAGATCACCATGCCCTGCTCCCTACCAAGCAGATCATCAGAGCTGACTTTTCAGCGTTGCCTGCCGGGGAGAGAAATTTGATAACCATGGTAATGGTGAGGCTCTTGTGTGCCGTGGGGGAAAGGCAGGTTTACGAGGACACAGAGGTCGAAATTACCTGCGGAGGCGGCTTATTTACGGCAAAAGGGCGGGTGATTGTTTCATCCGGATTTACAGAATTGGAACAGATGTTTCTTTCTACCTTGAAAAAGAAACCGGAAAACGATTTTAGGGAAGATACGAAAGCGCTGCCGCCGCTTTTTCAGGGGCAGGCTTTCAAGAAGGTGAAGGCCACTGCAAAGGAAGGGGTCACAAGCCCGCCCCGGCATTTTACGGAGGATTTGCTCCTTTTAGCTATGGAGCACGCCAGCGCCCAGGAGTTTGTTCAGATCGGGGATGTGGAGCGCACGGGACTTGGAACTCCGGCTACCCGTGCGGGGATTTTGGAGAAGTTGGTGCGCGGAGGATTTTTGGAACGCAAGGACAGGCAATTACTCCCTACAAAAAAAGGGACAAACTTGATTTCTGTCCTGCCGGATACAGTGAAATCCGCCAGCCTCACCGCTCAGTGGGAAACGGGTTTAAAGGATGTGGAGAAGGGGGAGAGATCCGCCAACGCTTTTATGGAGGAGGTTGAGAAAATGATTTCTGACTTGGTGGTCCAATACCAGAATAATCCTGTGAATAGTTCCCGGTTTCAGTTAAGAGAAGTGATCGGGAGCTGTCCCCGCTGCGAGAGTGATGTGGTAGAGGGGAAAAAGAATTTTTACTGTGTCAACCGGGAATGCCAGTTTTCCATGTGGAAAGACGATAGGTTTTTCACCTCAAAGAACAAGGAACTGACCAAACCCATGGCGGCGGCTCTCTTAAAGAATGGACGTATCAAGGTGAAAGGGCTGTTTAGCGAGAAAAAAGGCACCCTTTATGATGCTTTCGTGGTGTTGGCAGATACGGAAGGGAAGTACGTTAATTATAAGATTGAGCTGCCGCCCAGAACAAAAAATAGGCAGGAAAAGGAGTAAGTTCATGAATGTTACAAAGTATGAGCAGGAAACCATCATCCTCTTTAATGAGCAGGAAGCCGCTGCTTCAATCTATACTTACAATACCAGTTTACAGCGCACCCTGATTTCTTTATGTGAAAGCTACCTGGCCCAGGTGCGGCACATGGGGGATAATGGTATCGGGGCGCTGACCTTTGAACTGCCTAAAAAGTGGATGAAAGTATCCCCGCCCAGGGCGTTATCGGAGGCTCAGAAAAAGGTGCTGGAGGATATGAACCGGAAAAACCGGGAGCGGCGAAAGTAAAAAGAGGGGTATCCGTTTCCAGATACCGCTCTTACTGCCCTGTGTTCTTCAGCCGCTCAATAAACCCGATTAAAAGCTCCAAGTCCTTGTCGGACATAGTGTAGATGTAGTCAATGGCTTTCTGCTGTATCAGCGTGGTAGCTTTGTCCTCATTGAAAAATTCCATTGGCGTGATGCCTAAGTATTCGCAGATATAGAGAAATTCTCCCATGGACGGGAGTGCCCTGCCGGATGTGATACTGCGGATATAGCTGGTGCTGTGGCCTAAATCCAGGCTCATTTTCCTTTCAGAAACCTGTTTTTCTTCCCGAAGCCTGGAAAGACGGTCACGAATAAATTGTTCTTCCATAGTCCTGTCCTCCTTGTGTGATAATCATAATTCTCGTACAATTGGAAAACGAGCGATTATAACGCTTGTTTTTCTTGTGTTGGGCGCAAATATCGCCTATAATAAAGATAAGCAAGTGATTATAGTTTTCATCAAGGAGGACCTTTTTATGAGCATGAGAAAGATATACCGGAAAATCGCAAAAGAAAACGGGGTCAGTGTAAAAGAAGTCCGTCAGGAAATGCAGGCGGCTATTAAGGAGGCTTACACTACTCCACGAAACAATAACCCGATTACAAAAGCTTACCAGAACCAGGTTCCTCGCCAAGATGAGATACCTACTCCGGAGGAACTGATCTACTATTTGTCCAGTCAGGCAGGGCGGAAAAACTCATAACTGAACCATGAAATCACGTATTACCTTACAATTCTATATACGCAATCTATCCGGAATTTGCCTTCAAGCAGGTTCCGCTTTTTATTTGAAAGGAGGATAACCATGGCAGACAAATGGTTTACACATATTGCTGAATTGGCAAAGCAAGCCCAGCAGGAAGTCACCAGATCGCCAGTACATTGGCAGAAATTTTTAACCACAGCTTCCCGATTTTATAAAGGATACAGTTTTGATGACCAGCTTTTAATTTATATCCAGCGTCCGGATGCTACAGCCTGCGCTGATATGGAAACCTGGAACGGCAAAATGCGCCGTTGGGTCAACGCCGGCTCCAGAGCTATTGGTTTAATTCGTAAAGGAACCGGCGGCAGACCCTATATTCAGAATGTCCATGACGTTTCCGATACTCACTGGGTCAGGGGAGGGAAAGACCCGTGGCTTTGGAAGATGGAAGCCTCTTACCATGCCCGGGTGGTGGAGCAGTTGGAGAAAGCCTTTGGTATTTCCGGAGCTGGCAGCTTAGGCGACACAATTATGGAGGCCGCCGCTTATGTGGTGGAGGATAGCTACGGAGACTACCTGCGTGATCTGCACTATGAGGTAGAGGATAGTTTTTTGGAGGAACTGGATGACCAGAACATTGACCAGATTTTCTGTGACACTCTAAAAGCCAGCGTCCAGTATGGGGTGTTGGCCCGCTGCGGCCTGGATGCCTCCCTCTATGTGGATACGGACGATTTAGGCGGCATAGCCAATTTTAACAATGTGGGAACTCTGGCCTGTCTGGGAACCGTCACGGCCGAGGCTAGTCGTGCTGTCTTAATGGAGGTGGGTGAAGCCGTCCGGCTTGCTCAGTTGGAGCAGGTAAGACAGGTGCAAAACGGGCTTGCCAAAACGCCAGAGAAGGTCTATAATGAAAATGATGAATTTAACACTTTAAAGCGAGAAAGGAGAGGGGAACATGAACAATCTGAAATACACCAACCGGAATGGATACCAGATACCAAACCTTGTAATGGACAGCCAGGAAGGAGAGCAGGAAACCCTGACCAGATTTGGCAGAGCCAGGGAGAAATACTTACTGGAACACCGGAAAGCCCTTTACACCAGCCTGCTTCTGAAAGGAACTTTATGGAGCCACTTGACAGAGATCGATCAGGCAGCCAACCAGCAGATGGACAACAGCCTGATAACAGAACTGGCGGCCAGCGAGGGCGTGACGGAAAAGTTAAAAGCAGAGGATCAAATGGCCTGGGTGGGGCAGATGAACAATATTCGCCAGAGAGCCGAGGAGATCGTGATGGAAGAATTGATTTACAGCTAAATATAGAACCGGAAACGGTCAAACCAGAGGCGGCGGACAGTGGGTCTGCCGCTTCTGTGCCTGTGGAAATAAGCGGGCCATTTTCCGACATGCCTTATACCCAGCTTTCCTTATTCCCTACGGTAGAGGAACAGATGGAGCATATTATCCAGGCAGGAAGAGAAGAATTAACTTCTGCGGTTTCCCATATGGGTGTCGTGCCAGAGCAAGTGGTAGAGAGGATTCTATCCGCCGGAACCAATGACCCAGCTAGTGCGTTGCGGATTTATGCACAGTACCAAGCCGGTATAAAGGCCGAGGAAATGGCAGTTTCTCTCTGCCAGGAATTTGGACGTGGAGGACGTGGCTTTACCATAGGGGGAAATTCCTATGCCTTGTGGTTTGATGAAAACGGGCTTGCCATTAATAGTGGAAAGAGCGCCCGGTATGATCGGGAAAGCCTGCGCTTATCCTGGAAAGAGGTTGAGGGACGTATCCGCCGTCTGATGGAAACCGGCAATTACCTTTCTCCGGAAAACGCCTCAAAGGCCTGGGATAACGAAGTACATGAGTTGGCGGCAAAGCTGTGGTATCTGCGACAGGATTTTAATGAACCGGCACACAAAGCAGAACTTCTCCCTCTGGTGAATGAGGTTTACATGGAACGGGGCGGTTTCCCAGTGGCGGTAAAGAAATTGGAGGGTATGCTGCAATCCCCGGAAAAAACAGCTGTCCTTGTGGAAGAAATGCGGAAATTTTGTGCCGCCTACACTGAAAACCCAGATATTCTCCGATTCCATTTCCGCCAACCACATGCTGTTTTGAAGCGGCTGGAGCAGCTACAGTCTGCTGTAAAGATATTCCCGCTAACGGAAGGATTTAAGGAAGAACGTCCTACATTTATTACCGAAGATGAAATTAACGAAGCCGTTGCTTTAGGAGGCAGCTACTCTGACAGTAAACTGGCGGCTTATGTGTTTTTCCGGAATCATACTGACCGGAAGGAGCGGCAGGAGTATTTAAAGGAATCCTTTGGCACAGGCGGGGGCGGCAGCTCTATCCGGGATACTTGGCATGACGCAAAGGGATTTAGGCTCAAAAGGATCTTTGAAAAACTATATGCAGAAATCTTTTTAAACTGGAACCAGGTGGAGCGTCGTATTCATAAGCTTATGGAAACCGGGCATTTTCTTACTCCGATGGATAAAGCGCGATTTCCGGAGTATGAGAAGTTTATTCTCTCTCGTGATATCAATGCTTTCTTCTACTATGGGGCAAAAGAACAGCGACCTTATGAGGATGACGGCCTGGGGAATGGTTGGGAAAATGTACGTAAGTTGATTAACGATCCGGCACAAGTGGAAACCTTGCTTTCCGTGATGAAGGACGGCTTACAGTCCATGTCTCCGGAGCAGAGCGGCTATGAGGTGTGCGTAAACGCCTACGACAGTCTCTCTGCTTATAAAAATGGCACATACTCCCTGCTCTGCCATACTGAGCCTATTCCTGAAAAGGAAGAGAAAGATCAGGCAGGAAAAACCACCCTTAACCAGTTAAGAAGCCAAATCCAAAAAACGGAAAAAGAGGATAACTCTGTCCAGCTTAGTTTTGATTTTTCCGGCAGCCCGGTTTCTATTGAGGAAAAATTGGTCACGGAAACTACGACAAAGCCGGAAAGGAATCGTTCTACACTCCGTGATCTTTATCATCAATATCAGCCTTTGGTGTTGTCCCAGGTATTTGAGGACAGCACCTTTTTTAACGCCCTGCAAAACTCTGATGAGCAGAATGTCCTTCTGGAATGTGATGCCGCCATCCGGCGAGCTGTTCTTGCTTTAGGGAAAACCGAATTGACCAAAGCCTATTTTGATACGATTCAATTCCGTGACCGTCTGCATCAAGAAATCCGTACTGAAGCAAAAAATAGCCTTTTCCGGAATAACGATAAGAACTATACCGCCCTGGGGCGCCCCCTGGCGTTAAAGGAATCTGATCAGATCAAGACACAGCCATTGTTTCAGGAGCCGGAAAATCCTGCCCGTGGCGGCGTGCCGGAAGGGGAAAAACACCTTGATCCAGAGCCGGACATGGTTCCGTTTACAGAGGAATATTTACAGTTAAAGGCACAATACCCCGGCCATGTGGTTGGCGTTCAAGTAGAAAATCGCTATTTATACTATGGCAAAGATGCCGAAATTGCCGCAAATGCTTTAGGAATAACGACAGCTAGCAGAGAGATACCGGGGCTTGGGGAAACTTTTGTCGTTGGTTCTCCCGCAAGCTGGCAGGCCCAAGGGGAAAAAATGTTACAACACGGCAGTAGCGTTGTTTTTGTTCGACCGGAGAGAAATACTTATATCGTTGAAAAAGAACTGGAAATTTCAGATTATCTTCCTATTGGGCTTTCTGTAACAGATGATGGGCTCACTTTTACCATTGAAAGCGTGGATTATGACTTTGGCACGGTTAGCCTCCGTGATGAGAACTTTGCGGGTAACACCGATTTTCCCATTTTCCGGAATGAGCCGGTTTCTTATGTACGGGAACTGATAAAAGAGACACTGAATCAGGAGCTAGAATCACCGTCCAATTCCAAACAAAATAGCAGCACAAATCTCCTAAAACCGGAGCTATTAGCGCCAGAGTCGGCAACAGCAGAACCGGGAGAACTTCCAAAGGCAGAAAATTTCCGCATCATTGACTTCAACCTTGGCATTGGCGGGCCGAAAGCGAAGTATCAGGCCAACGTGACTGCTATCCGGCTTTTAAAGGAATTGGAAGCTGCCGGAAGGAGTGCCACCTCAACAGAACAAGATACGTTATCCCGGTATGTGGGCTGGGGAGGAATCCCACAGGTGTTTAACGCCAATAACGAAAAATGGACTGAAGAATATACGGAATTAAAGGAGCTTTTGACCCAAGAAGAATATGAAGCTGCCAGAAGTTCTACCTTAAACGCCCACTACACAGCTCCTGCCATTATTGAGGGGATTTACAAGGCTGTGAAAGAAATGGGGCTGAAGCCAAAAACCATGTTGGAGCCTTCCATGGGAACAGGGAACTTTCTGGGTATGCTTCCGGATTTCATGAAGGACACCGCTCTCTACGGAGTGGAACTAGATCCTATCACCGGCAGGATCGCCAGACAGCTTTATCCCCAGGCCTGCATCACGATAGACGGCTTTGAACGAGTGCATTTTTCTGATAACAAGTTTGACCTGGCCGTAGGCAACGTGCCCTTTGGCAATTACCAGGTAGCAGATCCACGATATGATAAGGAACATTTTTTAATCCACGATTATTTCTTTGGGAAAACCCTGGACAAAATACGCCCAGGTGGTATTGTGGCTTTTATCACCTCTAAAGGAACTTTGGATAAACCAAATGGTTCCGTCCGAGAATACCTGGCAAAGCGAGCTAACCTTCTGGGGGCTGTCCGTCTGCCCAACAATGCTTTTCTTAAAAACGCAGGCACAGAAGTCACCAGTGATATTCTCTTTTTGCAGAAACGGGAGAATCCTCCTGAAAATCTGCCGGATTGGGTGGGAGTTTCCCGGACAAGCGATGGAATCCCCATAAACCAGTACTTCCTGCGGCATCCGGAAATGATTTTAGGAACCATGGTTTTGGAGAGCGGCCCCTACGGACAAGAAAGCACTTGCCAGCCTTTTTCTGGAGCGGACTTAAAGGAGCAGCTTGCTCAGGCGATCAGCCGTTTGGATCCCCCGGATCGTTCCCTGCTCATACGGGAAACTGTAACACCAGAGCAGTTAGAAACGTCAGAGACTCCCAGCAAAATTCGCAATTTCAGCTACACCGAGATGAACGGCAAACTGTACTACAAGGAAGATGACAGCTTACTCCCGGTGTCGGTTCCGGCGGCCACAGAGGAACGTATCCGGGGTATGATGACGCTGCGTGACATTACCCGAAACCTGATTGAAGTCCAGTTAAACAGCGGCTCAGAAGAAGAGATCAAAAGCCTGCAACAGAAACTGAACACCGCCTATGACCAGTTCACCGCCAAATATGGCCTGCTAAACAGCATCGGCAACAAGCGTGCCTTTGAGCAGGACAGCTCCTACTGCCTGCTCTGCTCTCTGGAAGTCTTGGACGAGGACAGGAAACTGGAACGGAAGGCAGATATGTTTTTCAGGCGCACTATTAACCAGGCGAAACGCATTGACCATGTAGACACTCCTACGGAGGCTCTGGCGGTCTCTATCGGGGAGCGTGCCGGGGTAGACCTTACCTTTATGGCGGAACTGTTAGACCGGCCCGGGGAGGAGGAAGGGATTGCCGGGGAACTTTCCGGGGTAATCTTCAAGAACCCGGAGAAAAGCTACAGCGGCCCGCTGTCCGGCTGGGAAACCGCTGATGAATATCTTTCCGGAAACGTGCGGAAAAAGCTGGCGGCGGCCAGGGCTGCTGCGGAGCGTGACCCCGCTTATGAGGCCAACGTGACAGCGCTGGAAAAATCCCAGACAAAGGACTTATCGGCTGCGGAGATCGATGTGCGGATCGGGGCCACCTGGATTGACCCGGAGTATTATACCCAGTTTACTTATGAATTGCTAAAGCCCCCAAGCTACTTAAGAGGGGATACAATTGCCGCCCGCTATTCCTCCGCCACCGGCGAGTGGAACGTCAGCGGCAAGGCCCGTGACAGCGCAAACAACACCCTGGCCTATGTGACTTACGGAACCAAGAGAAAGAACGCCTACGCCATTATTGAGGACAGTTTAAATTTACGTGACTGTCGGGTGTATGACACAATCCATGAGGCAGACGGCACGGAAAAGCGGGTACTGAACACCAAAGAAACCATGTTAGCCCAGCAGAAGCAGGAAATGGTGCGGGAAGCCTTCAAGTCCTGGGTGTGGAAAGACCCCCAGAGGCGGGAGGCGCTCTGTGGGAAGTACAATGAGATTTTCAACAGTATCAAGCCCCGTGAGTACGATGGCAGCCATATCCGGTTTACGGGCATGACCCCGGAGATCCACCTGCGGCCCCACCAGTTGAACGCCGTGGCCCGTATGCTCTACGGCGGCAACAGCCTTTTAGCCCACTGTGTGGGAGCCGGCAAGACCTTTGAGATCATAGCGGCGGCTATGGAGGGGAAACGGCTGGGGCTTTGCCGGAAAAACCTGGTGGTGGTTCCCAACCATTTGACGGAACAATGGGGCGCTGATTTCCTGCGCCTTTATCCGGGAGCCAACATTTTAGTGGCCACCAAGAAGGATTTTGAACCCCAGAACCGGAAGAAATTCTGTTCCCGTATCGCCACCGGGGATTATGACGCCGTGGTGATCGGCCACTCCCAGTTTGAAAAAATCCCTCTGTCCCCGGAGCGCCAGAAGGAGATCCTGCGGGATCAAATCGACCAGATCTTAGACGGCATTGCCCAGGCCAAGGAGCAGAACGGGGAACGCTACACCATTAAACAGCTGGAGAAATCCCGCAAGAACCTGGAGGCTAAGCTACAAAAACTCAACGATCAGAGCCGCAAAGATGATGTGGTGACTTTTGAAGAATTGGGGGTTGACAAGCTGTTTGTGGACGAGGCCCACGGCTTTAAGAATCTTTTCCTTACAACGAAAATGCGGAATGTAGCAGGGATCGGCCAGTCTGAGGCCCAGAAGTCCAGCGATATGTTCGCCAAGTGCCGGTACCTGGACAGCATTACAGGAGGTAAGGGCGTGGTATTCGCCACCGGAACCCCGGTGAGCAACTCCATGGTAGAACTTTATACCATGATGAGGTATCTCCAATATGACCTCTTAAAAAGCGCCGGCATGGAACACTTTGACAGCTGGGCGGCGGCTTTCGGGGAAACGGTAACGGCCCTGGAACTGGCGCCGGAAGGCGGAGGCTTCCGGGCAAAGACAAGGTTCGCCAAGTTCTTCAACCTGCCGGAGCTGATGGCCATGTGGAAGGAATCGGCGGACATTCAGACGGCGGATATGTTAAAACTCCCTGTGCCGGAATCGGAAAATCTCACGATAGTCACCAAACCCAGTGAGTTTCAGAAGGAGTTAGTGGCCGAACTGGGGGAACGGGCGGAGGACGTGAGAAACCGTCTGGTGGAACCCAGGGACGACAATATGCTCAAGATTGTGCGCTACTAGGCGCAAAAGTGTATCTCCCCTGCAAGGGGATATTATTGGAAGTAAATAGTAGGAACAACCAACCTACCTGGAGGGGAAACCCAAAGGGGACAATCGCATGTTGGTAAAGCGGATAAGGAACCAGTCACAAGGAACCGACGTGCCGCAAGTTCCGCAACCTATGGTTAAGGCTAAACTGCTTGAACCTCAATTCTGACTTGGTGCAAAGCATCGCCCATCGGAAAGTGACTGATACCGATGTTGCCGTGTGTCCGTTGTTGTTGATTTTGGACGGGCAACTTCTCATGGCAAAAGAGCGCACAGTGAGTGCGAATAAAAGAATGAGTGAGGAACCTAAGGGATGCTAGAACGTACACTTTTGACGAATGGCAGGATTGCCTAAAAGGGGAGACCCTCATGGTAACGGAGTCACCATAGTAGTCCGAGCAGGGGAAAGCCCTGTACATGGCGAAGGGTGACAGGTAATTTCGATTAGTTAGAAAGGAGTAGGTGCGTGAGATGCGTACAGCCAAAACTGTTTTAACAGTCATTCAAGAACGTGGAAAACAAAAGAAACCTATTGAAAGAGTTTACAAACTCTTATTCAACCGTGAATTGTATCTGACCGCATATGCGAAGTTATACCCGAATGACGGAGCGATGACAAAAGGCAGTACAGATGAGACGGTTGACGGAATGTCAATTCAGAGGATTGACAGGATGATTGAATTGCTGCGGCAGGAGAAATATCAATGGAAGCCTGCAAGAAGGGAATATATCCCGAAAAAGAATGGGAAGCGCAGACCGCTTGGAATACCAACATGGGGTGACAAGCTGTTGCAGGAAGTAATGCGTATGATTTTAGAAGCGTATTATGAACCACAGTTCAGTGAACATTCCCACGGTTTTCGCCCAAACAGGGGATGCCATACCGCATTGCAGGAAATACAGGTATGGAAAGGAACAAGGTGGTTTATTGAAGGTGATATATCAAAATATTTCGATACAATAGACCACAATATCCTGCTTAAAATCCTTGGTAAAAATATCCATGACGGAAGGTTTATTCGTTTAATGAGCAATATGCTGAAAGCCGGGTATATAGAGGATTGGAAATTTAATCAGACAATCAGCGGAACTCCACAAGGGGGCGTCATCAGTCCATTGTTGGCAAATATATACCTCAATGAATTTGACTGGTGGATTGAGGAAACGCTAATCCCCCAATATACAAAAGGGAAAAGACAAAAATCAAACCCAGAGTACAACAGGCTGACCGCTGAAATCAGCAAATGCAGAAAGGAAGGAGATGCTAAGGCAGCCCACCAGCTTGTAGTTGAACGCAGGAAAATACCCTCTGTTGATACACAGGACAAGAATTACCGTAGATTGCGGTATGTGAGATATGCTGATGATTTTCTGCTTGGCTTTACAGGTTCTAAGGCAGATGCCGAGGAAATAAAAAGCATGATAGGAAACTATTTAAAAGATAAGCTAAATCTCATTATGTCTGAAGAAAAGACATTGATTACTAATGCAGGAAGCCAGGCGGCTAAATTTCTGGGATATGAAATCAAAGCTCAAAGAGTAAATGATTATATAGACCCAAAAGGACGCAGAGGCGCTAATGGAGCAATCGCCCTATTGGTTCCTGCTAATGTGATTGAGGAAAGATGCGGGATGTATATGAAGCGGGGAAAAGCAACACACAGGAATAATCTCCTGCATGATGATGATTTTTCCATTGTACAAACATATCAGCAGGAGTACAGAGGACTGGTGCAGTATTATATGCTTGCACAGAATTTATCATGGTTCTCGAAACTCTACTGGTATATGGAAACATCTTTGCTGAAAACACTTGCATGTAAACACAGGTCATCTATCAATAAGCAAAAAGCGAAATATAAAACTACTACGACAAGCACAAATGGGAAAACAGTACCCTGTTTGCAGGTGGTTATAGAACGACCTGATAAAAAGCCATTAGTCGCAACATGGGGTGGAATCTCACTTGTGCATAAACGTAAAGCGGTTATTGAGGATAAACCCTACAAAGTATATGGTGGGCGGACAGAGTTAGTTAAGAGGTTATTAGCAGATAAATGTGAGTTGTGTGGAAGTACAGAGGACATTGAAGTACACCATATCAGAAAACTTGCGGATTTAAAGAGAAAAGGGCAGTCGGAAGTTCCTAAATGGGTACAGATAATGTCTGCCCGGAAAAGAAAAACGCTCGTGGTATGTCGGGAATGCCATGTAGCTATCCATAATGGTTCAATAACCAAACGTTCTTGAAATGGAATTACTGGGAAGCCGGATGATGCGAAAGTATCACGTCCGGTTTCAAGGGGGGATAACGGAAAAGGGGCTATTGCTACCTCGCCGGTATCCTACCCGACACGTCAGACGGAAGGAAGCTGGCCTTAGACCAGCGGTTGTCCTACCCGGAACTGCCGGACGACCCGGAGAGCAAGGTCAACGCCTGCGTGAAAAACGTGCTACAAGTCTGGCATGATACAAAGCCCCAGAAAGGGGCGCAGCTGGTTTTCTGCGATCTCTCCACGCCCCATGGGGACGGCTCTTTTAATGTGTATGATGACATCAAACAAAAGCTGATGGCCCAGGGTGTGCCGCCGGAGCAGGTGGCTTTTATCCATGACGCAAAAACGGAAGCCCAGAAAGCGGAGTTATTCTCGAAAGTCAGGAAAGGCCAGGTGCGTATCCTCTTAGGCTCCACCTCCAAAATGGGGGCGGGCACCAACGTCCAAACAAGACTTGCGGCCCTCCACCATTTGGACTGCCCCTGGCGGCCTGCTGACATTGAGCAACGGGAAGGGCGAATTTTGCGCCAAGGGAACCTATTTAAAAGCGTAAAGATTTTTAAGTATGTGACGGAAGGAACCTTTGACGCCTACAATTGGGGACTGATCGAGAACAAGCAGAAATTCATCGGTCAGTTAATGAGCGGCAAGAATCCTTCCCGCTCCTGCGAGGACGTGGACGAGGCCGCCCTCTCCTATGCGGAGGTGAAGGCTCTGGCCTCCGGCGATCCCCGGATTATGGAAAAGACAGATTTGGACAGTCAGGTGACAAAGCTGAAGCTGCTGAAGGCGAACCATGAGAGCCAACGGTACGCCCTGGAGGATAAGTTAATTAAATTCTTCCCCCTGGCGATTAAACGGGAGCGGGAAATGATTGCTGACCTGGAAAAGGATGTGACTCATTTGGAGGCCCACAGCCCAACAGATAAAGAGAATTTTTCCATGACTGTACTGGGAACTGTTTATACAGAGAAAAGGGAGGCAGGCCAGGCGCTGATCGCCGCCTTTGACAGTCTCAAGGATTTAAACGACAGCGTGGAACTGGGCGAATACCGGGGATTTCTCATGACCCTCTGGGTGTCGGACACGGGCTTTAGCCAGAAATTACAGATTACTTTGAAGCATGAGCACTCCCATACCATTGAGCCGGGCAGCGATCCCTTTGGCAACATTACCCGCCTGGACAACTTGCTGGATGGCATCTGGCAGAACTTGGGGAAGCACAGAGAAGAACTGGAAAATTTGCTTCAGCAGACAAAGGAGGCAAAAGAAGAAGTCAAGCGCCCCTTCCCCCAGGAGGAGGAACTTGAGGAGAAATCGGAGCGTTTGAACGTCCTCAATGTGGCACTGAATATGGGCGGCAAGGATAAACCCAGGGATAAGGGGGAACGGCAGGCCCGTGACGGTAAGACTTCTATCAAGCGGCTTCTGCGCCGCATGGGAGTGGAATCCGCTGCCAGCGCCGCTGCACCCAGGAAAGAAAAAGACATGGAGGTGATAATCTGATGAAACCAAAAAGCGGGCGCACCATTCCTTTATATTTCAAGGTGTCGCCGGAGGAAAAGGCGGTAATCGACAAGAAAATGGAACAGCTGGGAACCCACAACCAGCGGGCGTACCTGCGGAAAATGGCGGTGGATGGCTATGTTGTCCGGGTGGATATGACGGATGTGAAGGAATTGGTGGTGCTGCTGCGTAACTGTGCCAATAACCTGAACCAGATCGCAAGGAGGGTAAATGGAACTGGGAATCTGTATGAAGAGGATGTTAGGGATTTGAAGGTGAGGTATGGGGAACTTTGGGGGGCGTTTGGGACGTTGCTTGTTAAGTGGGAGGATTTGTAATTAAACAGCTAATATCAATACATAGTTAAATCAGACACTCGAAACTAATCATTTCAGTGTCTGATTTTAACTATACAAACAAAAAGTTTTGAAGTATAATAAAGCAAACAAATGTTTTGGTGATAAATTATTTATTGGGAGGCTGATTATGGAAATACATTCCGTGCAAGAACTTATTGATACTATTGAAATATTAGAATCTAATTATACTTATTTACAATCGATAGCCCCAAATCCGATATTTGGAAGCATGAAAAATACTCCGCATTTTATATATAGAGGACACAGTAACCATGATGAGTATAAAATGTTACCTGGAGTTTTGCGAGAGAAGAAAACTAAAAATGGAACAGCAACCGTATATTCCCAATTAGAGTATAATATTTTAAGCGATTTTATATCTGAGGCTTGCAGGTATATAAAAGATGTTCCTATAGCTGATATATCTTCTTGGTTAGAAATTGCCCAGCATTTCGGAGTACCAACACGATTAATGGATTTTACACAAAACCCATTAGTTGCATTATATTTTGCATGTGTAGATACCAAAGACGCTGACGGTTCTATTTGGATTATAAATGAGCCTGAATACAATAAAACATTTTTTCAAATGAAAGGCTTTTCTTTATCTACAGATTCAAAATTTATAATTTCAAAGATTATTTCAGATGAGATTGTAAATGCCTTCAATACGCCTGATTATCGCCAAAACCGTATTCCATATCCTTGGATATACAAACCAGATTATAGAGAAGAGAGAATGAACCTACAATCAAGTATCTTTATGATTTGGGGTGCTAAGCGTGGAGAATTAACAAGTTTTGTAAAAAATAAACATTATATGACTGCCGATAATAATGTAATAAATAAAGAAGATGGTATCCTTTGTTATATAAAAATACCTGTGGATTGTAAAGAAAAGATATTAAACCAGCTTAATTTATGTGGCATTAATCAAAAATTTGTGTACCCAGGATTAGATGGAGTTGGGCGATTTATAAATACAAAGTATTCAGCAAAAATCAAATAGCTACAGTTTCTAACCATTTTAAGAGACAGAAATGACTTTCAAACATTAAACAGAAGAAGCTATGATTTATAATATAGCAAAGTATAGCTTGCCTTTTTTGAAAGGAGCCACCACACATGGCAATCTCAAAACTAAAACCCCGCCATGCCAGCGAGGGGAGAAACGTTGCCGCTGTGCTGGCGGAGCGTATTGATTACAGCAAGAATCCGGAGAAAACAGATGGTGGTCTGCTGGTCACTGGCTACCAGTGTTCTCCGGAAACAGCCTGGCAGGAATTTACTGTTTCCAAACAGATCTACACCGTCACCACCGGGCGCAGACGTGTCCCGGATAAAGACGTAATCTCCTACCTGATTATCCAATCTTTCGAGCCTGGAACCATAACGCCGGAGGACGCCAATAAGCTGGGCTACAAGTTAGCTTTAGCATTTACCGGCGGCGAACACCAATTTATTGTGGCCACCCACATTGATAAAAAACATATCCATAATCACATCGAATTTAACAGCACCGCCCTGGACTGTTCCCACAAGTTCAATAACATCAAAAACAGCTTTATTCCCCTGCGGAAAGCTAATGACCGGATATGTCAGGAATTTGGCCTTTCAATCATTGAGAATCCAGAGGAAAAAGGGAAACACTATGGCGAGTGGGCGGCGGAAAAGAACGGCCAGAGTTGGAAGTCACTGCTGCGGCAGACCATTGACCGGGTATTGCCAACAGTCAGTACCTTTGATGAATTTTTAGAAGCCATGCGGCGGGAAGGCTATGAAGTTGTCCAGAGCAGCAAACTCTTAAAATTTCGTGCCCAGGGCCAGGAGCGTTTCACCCGCTCTAAAACACTGGGAGCCGATTACAGCCCGGAGGCTCTCCGTGACCGTGTAGGTAAAGCAAAACAGCCCCGGCCTAAGAAAAAAATCTGTCTGGAAAAAGATACCCATATCAATCTCCTTATGGACATTCAGGCCCGCCTGCAGGGACGTGGCCCCGGCATGGAGCGCTGGATGAAGATCCACAATCTGAAAGAGGCCGCCAAGACCCTAAACTACATTACAGAACATGGCATAACAGAATATGATTTGCTGGCAGAAAAAGCGGAAAAGGCGGCAGCAGACTTTGAATCAATCTCCACTTCAATAAAGCAGGCAGAGCACCGTATGGAGCAGATTACCGCCTTAAAGACCCATATCATCAACTATGCTAAAACACGGAACACTTACGTTGCTTACCAGAAGAAAAAAGCTACTGACAAACCAATTTTCCGAGCCGCCCATGAAACAGACTTGCTTCTCCATGAAGCGGCAAAACGTGCCTTTGACGCCCAGGGTGTGAGGAAGTTGCCCACAGTGAAAGCATTGCAAGTGGAGTATTCTGCCCTGCTGGAGAAAAAGAAAGCGGCCTATGAGGATTACAAACGGCTGCGCCAGGAGAATCGGGAATTGCAAGCGATCAAGTCCAACGTGGATAGCCTACTCAACATTCAGAATGTGGAATATCAGGAAAAAGAAAAGAACCGAGAAGCGAACCGCTAAAAAGGAATCTTCTCTCCCTCTTTGGTTTTTAGATAAAAGGAAGGGAAAGGCTGGATTCCGTAGCCGTAGGTGTGTGGAAATGTGTGTAACTGATTATAGTGTAAAGCTATGGGAAATGTATAAAAAAGGACACTGGAAAACAGCCCCTTTTTATTGTTCATCTGATATAAATTCCAGAATATCGTTTGGTTTGCAATTCAAGATATTGCACAAACGTTCTAACGTGTAAACAGTAATTCCTTTATTGTGTTTCAGATTATTTATTGTTCGCGGATTTATCCCATATTTTTCTATCAGTGTATATGTTGAGATCCCTTGATTTTCCATTGTTTTCCAGAGTGGCTTATAGCTAACCATGTGTTCACCTCTTCTTGTTAAATACATTATGAAATGCAAAATTTTACTTGTATATACTTACAAATGTATCTATAATGAAAATGTATTTGTATATTTAGGTGCGAAAGGAGAATAGAAACATGGAAGAGCTGGATTTTATGGAAGAACTGTTAAATCTCTTTGTGGTAGATAGATTAGCAGAGGTTTATGTAAAAGATGAAGAATATCAAAAACGGCTAAAGGAAGAAGACTTGATATATCAGAAATTATCAGGTGAATTACTAAACGAACAAGCGAAAGACTTGGAACGCTATTTCGAAGCTACAAGTTCAACAGCAGCACGAAAAGAGACGCTAACATACATACAAGGCATGAAAGATTTGTTTGCTTTATTAAAGGCTTTAACTAAAAACTAAAGCCAGTTGATTATTTCATGCATCTTTTAGTGTAGAGTACTGTTTTTTGCTTTTTAACTGTAGCCACCACAATTTTGTGGTGTCCGGGCAGAGGTGCGTCAGTGCTCTGCCGGGGGTTTGGGGAACTCTCCAACAAGCGGGGAAAGCGATAGGCTTTTAGACCATACAACACAGATGTGTTGGGGCTAAAAGAATATCGCTTTCCATTGCTTGCACAGATTATTCATCTACTTTTGCAACAGCCCTTGCTACATTGAAACTGGAATTTTGACGAGTTTTGTGGTATTATAAAAATGAATAAGTGTGTTTTTTTGAACATGAGCTTTTCTATATTCGGAGAAAGCGCTGAGGAGGGAGGCGATTCATGTTGCTGCTGTCAAAAAATATAGAATGTGCTGATATGGTATATGACATAGATATACTGGAGGAATCGCTCCGAACTCTTGATGCAGAACTTCTGAACATCATGCTTTTTGACCAAACTACTCACAAAAACATTCTATGGGCAACTGATGATTATGTTTCCCTCGGCATTGGCTTTGAAATGTTTTCGGAAATTACTTCTGACCTTGTTACAGGACGTTACGCAACACTTATTCAACCGAGAACCGCAAAATCGAAAAGCGCCCAGACTGATCGTACACGCGACAAGGCAGAGGTATTTACTCCATCATGGATTTGCAATAAGCAGAACAACCTAATTGACACACAATGGTTTGGAAGAACTGGTGTGTTTAATGTAGAGGACGAAACATCTTGGACGGCTTCCAGTGAACCAATTTCCTTCCATGGCGCAAAGAAAGACTGGAAAAAATATGTAGATGCTCAACGGCTGGAAGTGTCCTGTGGAGAGGCTCCATATTTGGTCAGCCGGTATGACACTGTAACTGGAGAGAAAATCCCTCTCCATCAGCGTGTTGGATTACTGGATCGGAAAATGCGAATTGTGCAGGAGAATGCTGAAACGCCGGAGGACTGGCTGACCTGGGCGCAAAGAGCTTTTGAAAGTGTATATGGCTTTGAATATCAAGGGGATAACCTCCTACTGGCAAGAGAAAATCTCTTGTATTCTTACATGGAATATTATCAAGCAAAATTTTACCAGATGCCTGAAATCTTATTGCTTCGTAAAATTGCCCGCATTATTTCGTGGAATATCTGGCAGATGGACGGCTTGAAGTATGTTGTTCCTGGAAGTTGTAAGCCTGAAGAAAATTATCAGATAACGCTTTCTGAATTTATAGATTTAGGTGGCGATACTGTTTTGGCCGACACCACCAACACCTGCCCGGGCTGTGCTACAGGAAATATCTATCGGCATACAGGAAATTATTGCCGGATTATGGACTGGCGTTCCAAGCGAAGCCAGACATTTATTTCTCTGGTGAAGGGAGGCCGTGACAATGACAAGCTATGAAGCAGCATTTAAATATAAGCTGATTTATATCATGGCTATCTATGATAATGACCATAAGGGCTATCTGAAGATTGGAGACGCCACCCTTGCCAGCGCATTGGGGCCGTCACAGCTTCCTCCTAATTGTGAGCAGCTCAACATGGTAGCTCATGAGCGTATCAAACAATACACAAAGACGGCATTGGTCAATTATGAATTACTTTATACGGAATTGGCTTTGCGTTTTACCAAAATGGCTGATGGAAGCAGTATGCCAAATCCTTTCAGAGATGAGGACATTCATGATGTCTTGGCCCGCTCTGGGTACTCTTGTAAACGGTTCCCGGATACTAATCGCAACTCAGAGTGGTATGCTGTCAATCTGGAAACAGCGGTTAATGCAATCAAGGCATACAAAGAAGGGCGAACTGTCCTCTCCCCTTCTGAAAAAGTATGTGTGTCTACAGAGCCTGGACATAGTATTAAGAAAACTATTGAGCTTCGGCAGGAGCAAAAGGCGGCTGTAGAGCGCACAATGCAAGTCTTTCATACTAATGACCGAATGCTTTGGAATTGCAAAATGCGGTTTGGAAAAACGGTATCTGCATATGAGTTGATTCGCAAAGCAGAGTTCCAAAAAACAATCATAGTTACCCATCGTCCTGTAGTTGAGGAGGGCTGGAAAAAAGATCATGATCTGATATTTGGAGCAGATAGTAAGCATATTTTTGTCACAAAAAAAATCTATGGCCGCAGCTATGAATACGATGTTTCTATCGACTCCGAGAACGATTGCACTTTGCGGAACTATGCCCGAATGGGTACACACTTTGCCTATTTCGCTTCTATGCAAGACTTGCGCGGTTCTAAACGAGTTGGCGGCAAATTTGACAAAAATAATGCTGTGTTTGAAATTGATTGGGATCTGATCATTTATGACGAAGCCCATGAAGGAACGCAAACAGATTTGGGCCAGACAGTGCAGGCACTATTAGAAACTCCGAAAAGCGGAAAAGCACCTAAGATACTTTCTTTGTCGGGGACACCTTATAATCTTATCGGTCAATATGAAGAAAATGTCTATACATGGGATTATGTAATGGAGCAACATCGAAAGAGGGAATTTGCTGAACAATATCCTGACCTGCATAATCCATATGCTAATTTACCAGAGATGCGGATATACACATTTGATCTGTCACAAGCGATGCCAACAGCATACCGCTATGAAACGGAGGATATGGCGTTTAATTTCCGCGAATTCTTCCGTACATGGACAGGCGACCCAGAACAAGATTTTCGCCCCATTCCTGCAGGAGCACACAAGGGAGATTTTGTGCATGAAGCTGATGTGTGGAGTTTTCTTGATTTGATTACGCAGGAAAGCGAGGACAGCCATTATCCATTTTCCAATGAGGGATATCGAGATATGTTCCCTCACACCTTCTGGATGGTTCCTGGTGTCAAAGAGGCGAGGGCATTGAGTAAGCTGCTGGAAGAGCATCCTGTATTTCGGCATTTTTGTGTTGCGAATGTTGCAGGGGAAGGGGACAAAGAGGAGGACTATGACAACGCTCTGGCAAAGGTTCAGAACGCAATCAAAAATCATCCTTATACAATCACCATATCCTGCGGACGCCTAACCACGGGCGTCACAGTACCGGAGTGGTCGGCAGTGATGATGCTCTCCGGCTCCGCATCAACAGCGGCATCCGGTTATATGCAAACGATTTTTCGTGTTCAGTCTGTCGGCAGCGTAAACGGAAAGCAAAAAGAACTAGCCTATGTTTTTGACTTCGCCCCTGATAGGGCGCTGAAAGTTCTTTCAGAGGTTCATTTACTATCCAGGAAGGGCAAAACAGGAGACAGCGACTCTAAGGTAGCTCTAGGCGAATTTCTAAATTTCTGCCCTGTGATTGCTATAGGTGGTACTCAAATGCTGGAGTACGATGTGCCGAAGATGATGCGGCAGATCAAGAAAATCACAGTTGATAAGGCAATTAAAAGCGGCTTTGATGACGAGTCCATTTATACCGAGGGTGTCGGTATTATTATGGACGATGCCGATGTAAACCTTTTCAACAAGCTAGCCTCCATTATCCACGGACAGTCAAAAGCCAAATTGCCGACCAAGGTGACAATCAACAGGCAAGGATTGACCGGCGAAGAATACCAGGCAGCGGAAAAAGCCAAGAACAAGCCTAAACGGGAGCGCTCTAAGGAAGATTTAGAAGCCATTAAAAAACAGCAGGAAATGAAAAAAGAGCAGGAGAAGGTCATTCGTCTGCTCAGGGTGGTCTCTATTCGTCTGCCCATGCTCATATATGGCGCTAGGGTTGATTTAAATGAGGATATTCATATTGGCGACTTCATCGAGCTGGTGGATAATGAATCCTGGAGCGAGTTCATGCCTGATGGTGTCACCAAGGCTCTTTTCAAACAACTTCTGAAATATTATGATGAAGATGTGGTTGTTGGCGCGGGGCTGCGTATCCGCCGCATGGCAAGAGCGGCGGATGAACTGCCGCCTACACGCCGGGTACAGCGTATTGCGGAGATTTTTTCCCTGTTCCGCAACCCAGACAAAGAAACAGTTCTTACTCCGTGGCGTGTAGTCAATATGCATATGGGAGATACTTTGGGCGGTTACAACTTCTATGAGGAGGACTACCCGCAGGACGGTGTTTTAGACGAGCCTCGCTTTATCGACAATGGCGATGTGACCGCTGCCTTGTTTCTCGACCCAAATGCGAGAATATTGGAGATGAACTCCAAGTCTGGGCTCTATCCGTTGTATTTGACATACAGCCTTTATGCCATGAAACTTCCGAAACCGGAATCACAAATGGAATTGGATGAGACACAGTGGCTGTGGCAGGAGGTTCTGGACACAAATATTTTCGTTCTTTGTAAGACTGCTATGGCGGTAAACATTACTCGCCGTACTCTGGTAGGTTATCAGGACGATTGGGCTGTTCATGCGGTTTATATCCCTCGAATTCTTGAACGTATGGAAGATAAGCCTAGACTGGCACGGAAATTGACCAACCCCAAGACTTGGGTGAAGGAAGGTGAGCGTTTGAAATTTAATGCAATTGTTGGAAATCCCCCATATCAACTAACCGGTGGCTCTGGTGGGTCGAATGATGCGCCAATCTATCAGCATTTTGCAGCGTTGGCGTTGGAATTGGATCCTACCTATTTATCGCTGATTATTCCCTCCAGGTGGTTCTCTGGTGGGCGCGATAATCTCCTGTCTGATTTTAGAAATGCCATGTTGACCGATAGGAGTATTCGCCAGATGGTGGCTTATACGGATTCTCGCGAAGTGTTTCCAACAGTAGAAATCAAGGGTGGACTATGCTACTATCTGAGAGATTCCCAGTATTCGGGTAATTGCGCTTATTCCCTTGTCAAGGAGAGGAAACGGCAAACAGCTGAACGTGATCTTGGAGATTTTGACGTGTTGATTCGTGAGCCAGTTCTTGCTGGGATTGTAAAAAGAGTTATGGAAAATAGCCCTATTACTGTCGAAACCCTAATTTCAGGAGATACCCCTTTTGGAATCCCCACAAACCCAAAATCAAGTAAAAAGAATAACTACACTATTTTTGACACTCCATCCCAAACAGCGACTACAAAAGTATTTTATATTGAAGGGAGCGAGAGAAAAGTCGGATATATAGATAAAAACACCATTATCAAGAATGTTGCTGATATTGACACCGAAAAAGTTTTTATACCAGAAGCCTATGGAGCTGGGGAAACCTTTCCACATCAAATTTTAGGCGTACCAGAATACGGCGGAAAAAATGCTATTTGTTCACAGTCTTATTTATATGCTGCATTTGAGGACAATGTTTCAGCAATCAACTTTATTTCATACTTGAAATGCAAGTTCTTCCGTGCCCTGGTTTTATCGGTTAAGATTTCGCAACACGCACCGAGTAAGACTTATCGCTTTGTTCCGCTTCAGGATTTTTCCAAGCCTTGGACAGATGCGGAACTTTATGAAAAATATGATTTAACTGATGAGGAAATTACTTTTATTGAGACAACAATCAAGCCGATGGAATGAGGGATTAGGATACAGACAGAGATTATCAATGGTACAAGAGAGATGGGGTGAGTAATATGCCAATATCGCCGTTATTTAAAATCCAAGTAGAGCAAGACATCGAAAGGTGTGAAAGGCAGAAAGCAGTAAATGGCAGTGAAGGGCTTTATGTTGAGCTTGTTAACCGCTACAGAACTTTAATAGAAAACTTCATGCGGAATCTTCCTACCGTCAGGAAAATACCTACATTTGCCTGCGGCTCCGATTATCGACCAGAGCTTCAGTTGATTGCCTCAAAGTTAAGAACATATTTGCTGGCGCAAGAGCGAGAAAGGAACGAAACGATAGATCATCCGTTAAAAGTAAAAGTGGATGAATTTATTCAGCGTGGCATAGATATCGGAAGGATAGAATTTCATCCGGCTAATGGAGGATATTCTTTTTCGTATGTCTCTGGCCCTTTGTACGATGTTTGGATGGGCGAAATCAATATTTTCAATGAGCGATATTTGAAAGATCATCCTTTACATGACAGTATAGCAACTACATACTCTAATTACAGGAAAAATTCGTTATCGCATAATGAGATGATGGGACATTTACGGGTGTTATCCTCAGACGCAGATTTTTTTGCGGCAAATCCAAGCCAGTTACAAGATAGCACAGAAAGGAATGTTATGAGCAATAAAGTCTTTATCGTTCACGGTCATGACGATACTGCAAAACTAGAGATGGCACGAACTCTTGAGAAAGCAGGTTTTGAAGCCATCATTCTTCATGAGCAACCAAACGCAGGACGCACTATCATTGAAAAGTTCGAGAACTATGTAGATGTGAGTTTTGCGGTGATTCTGTACACGGAATGCGACGTGGGGCGCGATAAAGAAAAACCGGTAAATTTTGAGCAGTATCGCGCAAGGCAAAATGTCGTATTTGAACATGGTTTTTTTATCGGAAGATTAGGCCGTGACCATGTTTGTGCATTAGTAAAAGGAGAGGTTGAAACACCTGGGGATCTTAGCGGTGTTGTATATGTACCCATGGACAAAGCAGGTGCTTGGAAACTGGATTTAGCAAAGAATATGAAAGCCGTAGGCCTTCCAGTTGATATGAATAAATTCATCTGATATTCGCAATCTGAAATTGGAAGCTATTGTCTGTGTTGCCATTTGTCTGCTTTTTGAAAGCGCCGAACTATTATCATTTTTACTATAGTGTGCTCAATGAGACGACCGGCTGGATATTGAGCTATTCAATGTGATTTTTATTGCAAAGAGGTGTATACACTGATGCCAAAAGCCTCAAATGCCACCGCATCCGCTTTCGGATGGGAATTTCAGAGTAATGCGGCAATTATGTTAATGCTAAAAAATATTGAAAATACTTCTAAAGTCAAAGTTGAGGGCGAAAACAAAGATGTTAAAATTACATTTTCAAACGGGAAGATGCCGATGGCGCAAGCGAAATCGGTTATGAATTCTGATGGTGCTAGCTTTGATATAGATAAGTTGGAAGTAGTTCTGAAAACATTAATAAGGCTTCTAAAATTGCCAATGTTAAGCTGTTTGTTTATGTTTCAAATTTGCCGAACCCTTTCAGCGATGTATAAATTTAGCAGTCCGCTTAACATGGTTCCATTTTTTGACCCGCTAACGAATTGTCAGTGGGCAATAGGTGATATTTGCTCAACAAACGGATATAGTATTGACCGATTGTCAGAAGTAGTGGTGACAATCTCTGTCACCACCAAAATCAACAGTTCGTTGCTTCGTTATACCGAAAAAAGTATCATAATACAGACAAAAAGGGCAAAGCTCGAAAATTGCTTTGCCTCTTAGAAACAAATAGCATATCCTATTTTATATCAGTTTTTAGCCTTTACGCGAATTTGAAACGGTTTCTTTTTCTGGATTCAATCCTATATATTTAAATAATTCAACAAGAGGTTGGACAAATTTAACTGTGTCCGCTGCATTTCTGCACGTTGAGTCAATTTGTTTTTGTTTAACCGCCTCTAAAAACTCACCCAATCAGATCTCAATACTACCATAGTTTCTTTCACACTATCACCTAAGCATAGTATAACCCTGCACAACATAATATATAAGCCGCAAGAAACCTTGTGTAATTAATTGCACAATTCTATTATTAATATAAGACGTGATTTTAATAAAAAGAAAAATAGTTTTAGTAGTGTATTTCATTGTTCTTTGTCTATATTTTTTACGTTATATAAGACATATCAATATTATAAGGTGCCAGAGTTCTATTTTTATTTAAGTATGCCTTCTGAGAATGGTGACACCCGATGCACAGATCAGTCAGCTATTGTTACTCAAAATTGGTATAATGGAAATTTCATAGACAGAATTGAAAGGAATTTTACTTAAAAAGGCTTAAGATAAGAGTTTCTTTATGATATTTTGAGCGGTTGACAGATCTGAAAAAGTTTTATAAAGCAAAGAGAATTTTTTGGAAAAATAAATATTGCTGTAATGGAGAGGTTGTAAGAAATATTTACAATCTCTCTTGTTTTATATTGGGAAAGAAAATTTTTGTTTCAAATCATTACCACTTAATCATAACAATGATGATGTACGTATCATCTATAACTTTTTCAGATTTGTAAAATGAATATTATTGTCTCAGGAAACCCCGATTCTGGAAGAATGGAAACCGGCGTTCCGGAGCATGGAAACTCTTAGATTGGCTCGATTGCCCCAGATAGGAAATTGAAGAATTGTCAAGCCCAGAGCCGCTTTGCGGTGCGTTAGCAGGCTTTACAATGATGAAATTTCCTATAAGATTGAGTACCCAATCGTACTCTATCATGGTTTCCTATTGACTGAACTGTATGGACATGGTGACCGGAATATTCATAAAAATCTCAAATATATTATCATCCTAGACTTTTGGACTCAGTAAGACAAAATTTATACATAAAAGAAAAATGCTCTCAAAATATAATTGCTAAATATAACGCCAAGATACTTTGCAAGCATCTTGGTATTTTTTGTCTTTATGGATTCTCAGAACATTTGTTTGACAGATGCCGTGGCCCGCCCTTCATCAGCTTTTTATCCTAAGAACTGATGAAAGGAGAACAAGACATTGACCGAAGAATATTGGATTATGATTTTAAAAGATGAAGATCGCTTGCTAGACAATTCTGACCGGAAATATCGCTATCATTGTAAATCCCTGGAGAGTATGAGCGAAGAACTGGCCTTTCAAGAAAGGTACGTAGTCGCAGAAGAATCTTTTACAATGCTGCATGGAATACAGAACTTTATGGATTCGATTCAAAATGAAAAATTAGTACTTGGATTACATTGTCTTACTGACCGCCAACGGAAGGCAATTGAACTTCATTTTTGGGAAGGGTATCAATACAAAGAGATAGCAGAAATTTTTAGTTGTGACCCGTCAGCGGTATCCCGTTTGATGGCCAGAGCACTCAAAAAATTAAGGAAACATATGACGGATAGGTAAAATTCCAAATTTTTTTACAAACATGTCATCTTTTAGCTTCTGAAATCTCCGATAGGTAGAGGGACAAGCCCTCAAGTAAACGTTTGGAGGTATCAGTAATGAAGAAATTAGTTCGGGTAATCAGATTACAGCCTGGGGAGTCGGTACTTATTGTGGTAGAGGATAAGCCAGATCCCTGTGGTGGCGTTTGTATGATGGAGGAAGGAGTTGGGAAAGGTACAGTATTTACCAAAGGATTCCTTATTTATCTGGACGAGGTGGCATAATGATGTGTACAGTTACAATTTTTGATGAAAAGGGGATTCCTATTGTGGTGGAGGTGACAAGGGAAGTTTTGCAGGTCTTTATTGATTATGAGCGTGAAATGGAACGTCAGCACAAGGCGGATTCCAGACACCGTGACTGCCGCTCCTGGGATACATGTTTGATGTTTGAAGTGTCAACAGAACCTTTGGAACAGACATTAGAACGTATCTTACTGATACGGGAAATTCAGAAAAATCTGGAGAAATTTACACCAAAACAGCGCCAGAGGTTTTTGCTGCATTTTGTTTACGGTTATACCTATCTGGAGATAGCGAAAATGGAAGGCAGCAACAAGTCCACAGTCATGCGTTCCACCAAAGCGGCATTGAAAAAAATTCAAAAGAAATTAGCTGCCTGATAGCAACTTTTCCCTTTGCTCTGTCCTATATAGTGAAAGGGATTTATGTCCTTTCATATTGTACTTTGACAAATAGCGGAAGAAACCGCTTATATCAGTATTCAAGTTTTTGAGTGCTGCGCCGAGCGCCTCATAGCACAAACGCGATGACCTCCTGC
>JAETNT010000038.1 GCA_021772025.1 Enterocloster bolteae
AAATATCTTGTAGTATGCTCATGAGACTATTATGAAGCATAATGGCACAAAAAGAAACCCCTAATCCCCTCAAGATTGAGGGGCAGGGGAGTTGAAGTGCCGAAGGCACTTTTTTACAGAAAAGGAAGACAGAATGAGAAAAAAGAAAATTTTTGCAATTGGTATGTCGCTGATACTTACCGCAGCAGTTCCATGGAGTACGGCTCTGGCGGAAACAGGAGACCAAACGGCTCCGCCGGTTTTGGAGGCTCCGCCGTCGGAGGAGGTATCGCAGGAGGAGACGGAGCAGCTGCCGGAAGAAGCAGGGGCATCACTGGAAGAGACGGCGCCGCAGGAGACTTCTGCTGCCGCAGCAAAGGAGGCGGGACCGGGTGCTGGAATGGAAGTGTCTCAGGGAGGCACCATTTCCCGAGGGCAAAATCTGGGAGAGGATTATTCTCAGATAGGCCCCGGAATGGGAGGCAGTATTTCTCAGGGGCCTCAGGAACCCGGACAGCCGGATTTTACTTTACATGCAGTGGAAAATCCCATTGTAAAAGTAGTGGAAAAGTATTCTTATGAGCAGATGGAAGCGGATATCCAGTCTCTTGAAAATCGTTACGGCTCTGCTCACATGAAGGTTAATATTATCGGAAATTCGGCGGACGGCCGCAAGATTTATGATATTATTATCGGCAACCCCAATGCGGGAAAGCACATTTTAATTCAGGGAGCCATACACGCCAGAGAGTATATGAACCCGTTGCTTATGATGAAGCAGATTGAAGACGGACTGGCGTTTTACGATACCGGATATTATAACGGAAGAAAACTGTCGGACTTGTTAAATCAGGTAGCGGTTCATTTTGTCCCTATGGCAAATCCTGATGGAGTGGCCTTAAGTCAGTTTGGCCTGGATGCCATTCGTTCTTCCCAATTAAAAGAAACCATTCAAAATGCCTATGCTTCCGATCTGGCGGCAGGGCGTACTACTTTGGAATTTGCACGTTACCTGGAGCGCTGGAAGGCGAATGCAAGAGGCGTGGATTTAAATCACAATTTTGATGCCCTTTGGTTTAATGCCTCCAGCGTGTGGATGCTGCCGTCATTTTCCGGATATAAAGGAATGACTCCGGTATCTGAGCCGGAATCTCAGGCCCTGACAGGTTTAATGAATAACGGCCTTCCCTGGGCGGCGGTTTTAAACTACCATTCGATGGGAAAGGTAATCTACTGGGATATCGAGGGCAACAAAGAAAAGGGCAAATCCCAGCATCTTGCCCAGCTTATGTCTGCGGCAACCGGAGGCTATCAAATGCTTTACAGCGGCGGAGGCGGCGGATTCAAAGACTGGGTACAGCTAAAAGACGGAGCGGTTCCCAGCATTACAGTGGAAACCGGTAAGGCGGAATGTCCCATGCCCATATCCGAGTTTGACAGCGTTTGGGCCGAAAATCGGGCCGGATGGGCGTTGGCAGCAGATTTTGCCCTGATGTATTAATGCCCTCAATGGACAAGGGCAGATTTTGAAGAGGAGAAAATGTTAGAAATTGTAGGGATCCATAAAAAATACCGAAAGAAAACAGTGCTTACCGGAGTTTCCCTGACTGCCGAACCAGGCCAGTGCGTGGGGATTGCAGGCGCCAACGGATGCGGAAAGACCACTCTGTTGTCTATTCTGGCAGGGGCGAGAAAAGCAGACGGGGGAAGCCTTAGGGTAGATGGACAGGAGCTTTTGGGACATCCTTTTTTGCAGGCGGAAAAAATTGCCTACGTTCCTCAGGAAAATCCCTTTATGGAGGAACTGTCTGCAAAAGATAACTTAAGCCTTTGGTACAGGGGCAATGAAAGAGCCATGAAAAAGGATTTAGAATCGGGAGCGGCGGCTATGCTGGGAATCCCTGAATTTTTAAATACTCCGGTGGGAAAGCTGTCCGGAGGAATGAAAAAGCGATTATCCATTGCATCTGCTTTGGCAGGCCATGAAGAGATCCTGATTATGGATGAGCCGGGGGCGGCCCTGGATTTGGTGTGTAAGGAAGTGATCCGGAATTATATGAAACAGTATATCAGGCATGGCGGCCTGGTGCTTTTGGCATCCCATGAGCTGTCAGAGCTGGCAGTCTGCACCAAAATGTATGTGCTGAAAGATGGGAAGGCCCAAGAGATTCCCTGCGGGTTGACATCGGCCCAGCTAACCGCCAGGTTTTAGAGACGGCAGGTAGATTGGACAGCATAAGCTGTCAGGAGGAAGGAGAAGAGTAGTATGAATTGTTCCATATGTAATGCAGAGATTCCCGAAAACCAGGATCGGTGTCCCCATTGCGGGACAGCGGTTCAACCGGCGCCGTCCCTTGAGCCGCCCAAAGAGTCAAAGAACCTGAAAAAGGGTCTTATCATCGGCGGAGGCGTTGTTGTGGCGGCAGCCGCCGGAATCGGTATTTTTATGGCATCCAATACCAAAGATCCCAAGACAGTGGTGGTAGATGCGCTAAAGGGCGTATACTCTGCAGAAAATATAAATCCTGGGGAAGAGGTTTTCGGCCTGGGCCAGATTTATGGGGAATTCAGTAAAACCGGCGGTGAGATGGGAGGAAGCCTGGCATTTGCAGGTTCCAGCAATCCGGACTTAAATATGCTGATGGGAGCCGGAGTAAACATTCATGCGGCATCGGATGTGACTAATAAGAAGTTTACCGAGACCATTGGAATCCAGTACAGCGGCATGGATTTGGCAAACCTGATCATTTATGCAGATGACACCTATCTGATGGCGGCTCTTCCGGAGTTTACTTCCAAGGTGCTTACGGTAAACTATGCCGACGATCTTGCAGGGCAGATTGCAAATTCCCCTCTGGCGGCAGAGATGGAATACATGTTTACGGAAGAAGAGATGGAAGCTTTTGAGAATTATATCGCTTATTTGACGGATATATCTTCCGAAAAAAAGACTCCCTTTGATTTAAAGGCTCTGTGGCAGCGCTATAAAGAAGGCAGCCAGGCTATGGGCAATTTTAAGGAAGCCATAACGGTGACCAAGGCGGACAGCCAAACATTCTCCTATGACGGAAAGGAACAGAAATGCACGGGCTATGACGTGGTAATCCCCAAAGAAGCAGTGGTTGAGTTTGCCAGAACCTCTTCAAAATTTTTCCTGGAAGACGAGAGCTTTAAAAAGGATCTTTTAGAGTATCTGAAAGTGATGACGGATCTAAGAGGAATCGGGCTTTATGATGTGATTTTGGACGAAGATCTTTCCACTCCGGAGGAGATGATTGCACAGATGTGGGGAGATATGGATCAGGGAGCGGAAAAAGCCATTGCTCAGCTGGAGAAATCCCTGGAAGGGGATGTGACCATGAAGGTTTACGTGACCAAGTCAGGCCGCCTTGTATCCTTAGACGGCACATGCAGGCTTGCTCAGGAAGAGGACACTCTGGATGTAAAATTGACTGCTGCTTTAGAAGGAGGCAGTTATCCCACCGAAAACGGCAGGTTTAATTTGGTCTTAGAGGACGGGACCGATACTATGACAGTCTCTGTTAATAAGGAGGGAGAATACTCAGATAAGGTATTAAACAGCAGCTGGGATTTGAATCTGGAATTTGATGATGAGAAGCTTCAGATAACTTATGACAATACCTATGACAGAGAGACCGGAGATTCTCAGATTCGGATATCCGGCGGAGAAGGAAAAAAGGATATGGTTTCCCTTACGATAACCGGTATTGTAGACGAACTGGAAAAAGGGAAAAATTTCCACTACACATTTGACTCTCTGGAGATAGCGGAAGAAACCTGGGCAATGTCTCTGAAACTTAAGGGAGAATTCTATTTAAGAAATCTCCAAAATGAGATCATAGCCCCTGAGGGAAAACAGATGGACGTGCTGAAGACCACAGAGGAAGAGTGGAAGGATCTGGGAGATGAAATCATGACAAACCTGTATGCTCTGATTTTGGGAGGCGGATTGTTCTAAGACAAAATATGGAACAGAAAAGCAGGAGGGAATATGCGGACATTTCTGGTCTATTTAAAATTGGAATTAAAAAGAGCGCTGCGTATCCTCCCGTGGACTGCTGCAGGGGCAATGGTGCTGGCAGGATTGCTGGGCGCCATTGCCTTTTTAGCAGTCCGAACTCTGGAAGGCGGGCAGGAGCTAAATAAACTAAAGGTGGGAGTGATCCTTCCGGAAGAAGATGCTCTGGCGGAAAAAGCCGTTTCCATGCTGGGGTCATTGGAAAGTGTAGAAAGTATCTGTCAATTTGTTTTTGTGAACCGGGAGGAAGGACAAACCCGTATGAAAAACGGGGAGCTGGCCTGCCTTATGGCAGTGCCGGATAATTTTGTAGGCAGCATTATAGACGGCAGCAATAAGCCGGTAACGATTTTATTTGACGGCCCCCTGGGGGTGGAAGAGCAGATTTTCAAGGAGCTGACGGAAGCAGGGGCCAAGACCCTTTCCAGTGCTCAGGCCGGGATTTATGCGGCAAATCATCTGCACGGCCTCTACAAAATCCCGGCAGATATTCAGGAGGCGGAAAACTATTTGAATGCCAGGTACTTAGGCTACAGCATGGACAGGGGCATTCATTTCCGAAGCCGTCAGGTTGGAGCGGCCGGAGAGGTTCCCCTTCCTTACCATTATACTGCAGCGGGAATCGTGTTTCTGCTGCTGTTTTCCGGCATCCCCGCAGCCGGTCTTTTTACAGGGGAGAGCCAGGCAAAGAGAGAAAAGCTGTATCTTTTGGGGATTAAAAGAGGCGGCTGGGCGGCGGCAAAAACAGCTGCCGTGATGGCGCTTCTGCTGGCGGCGCTGGCGACGGCAGCCGTGATTGCAGCGACTGTCTGGGCCGGCTTTTTTTCAGAAGGGGAGATTATAAAGGGGCTGGCAGAAACAGGCAGGGGAAACATGCCGTATCGGACACTGCTTTTTGCGGCGATTCTTTTTACGGCATCCGCCCTGATTGTTTTGTGCTACAGCTTATCCGGTACTCTTCTGGGAGGAATGATGCTTTTGTTTCTTGGTTCCTGCGTAATGATGGTATTCTCCGGAGGATTTCTGCCCCAGGTTTTTCTGCCGGAAAGCTTCCGGAGAGCAGCGGTCTGTCTGCCCTCTACCCTGTTGATGGACGGGGTTAAGCAGTTCTTTCAAAACGGCAGTGACTGGAAACTTTTAGCGGCCCTTTTAGGAACAGGGGCGGCGGCTTTGGCGGCATCCGGGCTTTTGAAGGGAGGAAGACAATGAGGCGTATGCGGATATGGTTTTTTCTCTCTGTGAAACGGTGGCTGCATCATAAAGGCTTTGCCGCGGTGCTGCTTGCAATGCCGGCGGTACTTTGGGGAATTCAAAGGATGGAACCGAAAGAGACTGAAAAAATACAGATTGGGGTGGCATCTGAAGATCAGGGCCTGGGAGCGGAAATTGCCGAAAGCCTAAGCCAGGCAGATTCGGAGGGAATGTTTGAATTTGTTCTGTATCCGGAGGAAGAAAAGCTAAAGGAGGCGGTTTCCGCCAGAAAAGCGGAGTGCGCCTATTTGTTTCCGGAGGATCTGGAGCAGAAGCTAAGGGAAGGAAACAGCAGAAGAAGCATTACCGTATATACTGCGCCGTCAACGGTTTTGGAGCCTTTAGCCGGGGAAGTAGTATTTGCTGCCCTGGCGGCCAGATATAATGGAATCATCCTTCAGGATTATATAGAAGCCCAGGCAGAGGAGACGGACTCCGGCAAAAAAGAGACAGCCCCCGGCAGAGAGGAAACTCTTTTCTGGTACCATACTTATCTGGAAAACGGAAGTACCTTCCGATTTGAATATCAGGTGCTGGAAGGAGAAGAGCTTTCGGATCCTGTCCGAGATATAGAGGAAGCGGAAGAAACCGGTACGCTGACAAAAAAGCAGATCTTTCCGGTCCGGGGACTAATCGGAATATTTGTATTCTTGTCAGCCTTTTTCTCTGCATGCAGCCTTAAAGAAGATGAAAAGAAAGGGCTGTTTTTCCCGCTGCCATTTTATGAACGGCTGCTCTGCAAGGGAGCAGCTCTGGCAGCTCCGGTGTTTCTTTCGGTATGTGCCGGGCTTATCAGCCTGTTTGCTGCAGGAGACTTTCAGGGAATCGGACTGGAAATAGGTGCTTTGGCCGCCTGTGGTTTTTTCTCTGTTATGTATGGAGCGGCGGTGAGTATAGCGGTTCCAAAGGCAGAGGTGCTGGCTATGATGATTCCGGCTTTGGCTCTGGGCCTTTTGCTGGTATGTCCGGTTTTTATTGACGCAGGGAAATGGTTCGACTTTGTCGGAAGTATTCAAAAGATTCTGCCGCCTGCCTGGTATCTGAAGATGTTTTAAAAGGGACGATTTAGAGAATATTTGGGAAAAAACTGCACATCCTATTCCTAAGAGAGGAGAATCCGAATATGAATGGAAATGCAGAACTTTTAAACTTTATTTATCAAAATTCCCAAATGGGTGTAGAGACTATGGAGCAGCTTGGGAGCATGACAAAAGACAGTAGGTTCCGAAATTTTCTGGAAAAGCAGCAGGAAGGATACCTTGCATTTCACAAGAAGGCGAAAGAACTGCTGTGTGAAAGCGGCTATGATGAAAAGGGGCTGGGCTCTTTAGAAAAGCTGCGGACTTATCTGATGATTAACATCCAGACAATGATGGACAAGAGCACGTCCCATATGGCGGAAATGCTGATAAACGGGAGCACTATGGGAGTTACGGATGCCATTAAGAAAATCAACCAGTATCAGGGAGCAGAAACCCGGATTCTGGATTTAATGGAAGAACTTCAAAAATTTGAAGAGAAAAGCCTGGAAAAGCTGAAAGGCTTCTTATAGAAATAAAAAGGGCGGCCCCGCTGAGAAATTGACGGGCCACCCTTTTGCATTACAATACCATTTACTTTTGGATATTTAAAATTCCGTCTGCAATCTCTCCGGCCAATGTCCAGAGAGCATCTTCCTGTTCCTCCCTTAAAGCGGATTTTAAGCTGACAGAAGTTTCCAGAATGGTCATATTCTTCATCGTATCCAGGATACCTCTCATGTGCTTTGCCGCCGTACTGGCCCAGGAGCCGTTGTCTAAAAGGGCAATGGTGCGGTTCTGGAGATTTAAGGCTTTCATATCTGACAGAACATATTCCATAGCCGGATAAAGGCCGCCGTTGTAAGTCGGAGCCGCCAAAACAATATGGCTGGCGCGGAAGGCTTCGGCAATAGACTTAGATACATGGGTAGAGGATACATCATAGACAGCAATATTCTTTACGCCTTTTTCCGCCAGCATGGCGGCCAGCACATTGACGGCATTTTCTGTATTGCCGTACATGGAGCCGTAAAGGATTACTACCGCCGAATCTTCCGGGGTATAGGTGCTCCAATGCTGATATTTATCCAGTAAGTAAGGGATCTGACTTCTCCAAATGGGGCCGTGGAGAGGGCAGATGATGTGAACATCCAGGGCGCTGAGCTTTTTGATAACAGCCTGAACCTGGGGACCGAACTTGCCTACGATATTGGCGTAGTACCGTCTGGCATCATCCAGCCAATCCCGATCAAAATTAATTTCATCATTAAAAATCGTTCCGTTTAAGGCGCCGAAGGTGCCGAAGGCATCGGCGGAAAACAGTACTTTCTCCGAGGACTCATAGGCCGCCATAACCTCCGGCCAATGTACCATAGGAGCCATGGCAAAGGTCAGGGTGTGGCTGCCTAAATTTAAGGTCTCTCCCTCTTTGACTACAACAGACCGCTCTGTCAGATCGGGAATGGTATAAAATTGGTTTAAAATCTGGAAGGTTTTGGCATTGCCCACTACCTTTACCCGGGGATACAGGGTCATGATCTCCGCGATACCGGAACAGTGATCCGGCTCCATATGGTTTACCACCAGATAATCCAGAGGACGTCCGTCCAATACATGAGCTACATTTTCTAAAAACTGTGCACGGATAGAGGGATCGGCAGTGTCCATCAGGGCAGTCTTTTCGTCTAAAATTACATAAGAATTATAGGAAACGCCATTGGGGATGGGAAATAAGTTTTCAAATAAGGCCAGCCGGCGGTCGTTTCCTCCTACCCAGTGGATGGTTTCCGTTATTTTTCTGGTACAAAACATGGGGATTCCACCTTTCTGCAAAAATTTCTTATTACAAGTCTGATATTATACTATAAGATTTCCAAAATGTCACGGGTTTATCCGTTTTTTTCCTGCAAAAGCCAACCGGATAAGGTATTGAATGATTGGGCATGCGCGGTTCACCTTCACTTTACGTACTCTGCCAGTTCATATACCCTTGCTTTTGTCAATTCTGACGCTTTCATTGCTTCCAGCAACGGCTGCAGGCTTCCGCCCTCATTCTCCTGTCCGGCGGCCTGCACATCTGCTTCTTTGGATGCAATCCACTCTCTTTCCTCCTTCCGCAAAACTTCCATGTCCGCTTCATTCAGATTCGTTTTCAGCAGTCCCCACACTGCGTTTAGGGTATCGTCCCACATCCGGTACATCTCTTCGGCGGTTTCATTCATCTCCAGCTGCGTGACGGCTTCCTCCTGCTTTTTCTCTATTTCTTTCTCACGCTCCTCGGCATAGGAAATCTCCATAGCAAGTTTCTCGGAAAGGTCCTGTTGGGATGAATCCTCCACCTGTTCTGGTTCTTCCATCCGTTCCGTAGTTGACGTATTTTCGCTTGGCTGGTTTGTTTCGACAGGCAGTGAATTACCACTGTCTTTTGTACCGCAGCCGGATAGCAGAAAAGCACCCAACAACAGCGCTAGCAATATTTTTTTCATAAAGTTACCTCCCAATATGTTTTTTCGAGTGAACGATTTTTATAGATGTTCGTTCACTGGTCATTGATACATTCCGATTTGGTGCTTTGATATTTCAACCTATTCTAACATACAGCCCTATTTTTCTCAATAGAAACTCAAAAGTATAAGTAGCTTGAAAAGCCCATCTTTCTATGGTAGAATGGGAAAAATAACTAAATAAAGAACAGTTTAAATAATGCTGTTTTGTGCCCGAAAGGCTGCTTAAAACAAGGAGGAGTCCCCCATGATTCAGAAATTAATAGAAAAAATTCAAAAAACCAAAGCCCCTATTTGCGTGGGCTTAGATCCTATGCTGTCCTTTCTGCCCGAGTATTTGCTGCAGAAGTCTTTTGCCCGGTACGGCGAGACTCTGGAAGGGGCGGCAGATGCCATCTGGGAGTTTAACAAAGCCATTGTGGACGCTACATACGATCTGATCCCTTCCGTAAAGCCTCAGATTGCCATGTACGAGCAGTTTGGCATTGAGGGGCTGAAGGTATATAAAAAGACCGTAGACTATTGTCAGGAAAAGGGACTGATTGTCATCGGCGATGCCAAAAGAGGGGATATCGGTTCCACCTCCGCCGCCTACGCTGCTGCCCATATTGGGAATGTAAAGGTAGGATCCAACGTATTTTCCGGATTCGGTACGGATTTCTTAACGGTGAATCCCTATTTCGGCACCGATGGAGTAAAGCCCTTTGTGGATGTGTGCAGGGAAAATGACAAGGGACTCTTTATCTTAGTAAAAACCTCTAACCCTTCCAGCGGCGAGTTTCAGGATAAGCTGGCAGACGGCCGCCCTGTATATGAGCTGGTTGCCGAAAAGGTAGTAGAATGGGGCAGTGAGTGTATGGACGGAACTTACAGTAATGTGGGAGCGGTAGTAGGCGCAACTTATCCGGAGATGAGCCGGATTTTAAGAAAATTAATGCCCCGCACGTATTTCCTGGTACCGGGCTACGGCGCCCAGGGCGGCACTGCGGAGGATTTAAAGCATTGCTTTAATGAGGACGGTTTAGGCGCTATCGTCAACTCTTCCAGAGGCATTATCGCCGCGTACAAGAAGGCTCCTTATGATAAATTCGGGCCGGAACATTTTGCAGATGCTTCCAGGCAAGCCGTTTTAGACATGACAGCAGATATTAACCGCGTATTATAAGCACCGGGAGGAATTTTATGGCACAGGTAAAATTAACTGCAGAGGTTGCCGTTCAGGAAAAACTGGCGGAAGGCATTTACAGCATGTGGATTGATGCAGAGCCGGTGGCTGCACAGGTGAAAGCCGGGCAGTTTGTCTCCGTATATTCCAGAGACGGTGCCAGGCTTCTTCCACGCCCTGTCAGTCTCTGTGAGGCGGATAAGGAAAAGGGACGTATCCGCCTGGTTTATCGGGTGGCGGGAGCCGGAACAAAAGAATTCTCCCGGTATCAGGCAGGGGATCCTGTGGATATTTTAGGTCCTTTGGGAAATGGATTTCCTTTAGAAGGGATGACCGGCAAAAAGGCATTTTTAATAGGAGGAGGCATTGGAATTCCGCCAATGCTTCAGCTGGCGAAAGAGCTGGATTGCCAAAAGCAGGCAGTTTTAGGCTATCGGAACGGAGAGCTGTTTTTGAAAGAGGAATTTGAATCCTATGCATCCGTGTACGTTGCCACCGAGGATGGCAGTGCAGGGACAAAGGGAAATGTAATAGACGCGATCCGGGGAAACGGTCTTGAGGCGGACGTGATTTTCGCCTGCGGCCCTACTCCCATGCTTCGGGCTATCAAGGCTTATGCCTTGGAGCACAACATTCTCTGCTATTTGTCTTTAGAAGAGAAGATGGCCTGCGGTATCGGCGCATGTCTGGCATGTGTCTGCCAGTCTAAAGAGGTGGATCCCCATTCCAATGTCCATAACAAACGGATATGCAAGGACGGTCCTGTTTTTCGGGCAGAGGAGGTGGAGCTGTAATGAATACCAAGGTAATCTTAGCCGGTGTGGAACTGAAAAATCCGGTAATGACCGCATCCGGTACCTTTGGCTCCGGCGCAGAGTATGGCCAGATGGTGGATTTAAATAAATTGGGAGCTGTTGTGACAAAAGGCGTTTCCAACATTCCCTGGCCCGGCAATCCCACCCCCCGTATCGCGGAAACTTATGGGGGCATGATTAACGCCATTGGCCTGCAGAATCCGGGAATCGACGTGTTTGTAAAGAGAGATATTCCCTTTTTAAAGCAGTATGATACGAAAATTATTGTCAATGTCTGCGGAAAGACCACAAAAGATTATATTGAAGTGGTGGAGCGTTTGGCGGACGAGCCGGTGGATATGCTGGAAATCAACATTTCCTGTCCTAATGTTAAGGAAGGAGGCATCGCCTTCGGTCAGGATCCGAAGGCAGTAGAGGCCATTACCAGAGAGGTAAAGAAGTACGCAAGGCAGCCGGTGATTATGAAGCTGAGCCCTAACGTTACCGATATTACAGTGATGGCAAAGGCGGCAGAAGCCGGAGGCGCGGATGTTCTTTCCCTGATTAATACTTTAACCGGCATGAAGATTGACATTCACCGGAAAACCTTTGCGGTTGCCAACCGGACCGGCGGCCTGTCAGGCCCGGCCATAAAGCCGGTGGCAGTGCGGATGGTATATCAGGCGGCTCAGGCGGTAAAGCTTCCTATTATCGGTATGGGAGGTATTATGAATGCGGAGGACGCCATGGAATTTATCCTGGCAGGCGCTGCGGCCGTATCCGTAGGAACCGCTAATTTCCGTAATCCCTACGCCACACAGGAGATTGAGGAAGGAATTAAGGAATATATGAAGCGGCATCAGGTGGAGGACATTAACCATCTGATTGGCGCGGTGAGATAATGAGGCAACAATTCAGGAGGCAGATAAAATGGAAAGTTATAAACAGGAATTTATTGAATTTATGGTGGCCAGCAATGTCTTAAAATTCGGAGACTTTACATTAAAGAGCGGGCGGAAGTCCCCTTTCTTTATGAATGCCGGGGCATATGTAACCGGTACTCAGCTTTGCAGGCTGGGAGAGTACTATGCAAAGGCGATTCATGACAACTATGGTCTGGATTTTGACGTTCTCTTTGGCCCGGCTTACAAGGGAATTCCCTTAGCTGTGGCAACTGCTATGGCTATCAGTGAACTATATGGAAAGGATGTAAAGTACTGTTCCAACCGCAAAGAGGAAAAAGATCACGGCGATGCCGGTATCCTTCTGGGAAGTCCCCTAAAAGACGGGGACAGAGTGGTGATAATTGAGGACGTTACCACTTCCGGCAAATCTATTGAAGAAACCTTCCCTATTTTAAAGGCTCAGGCGAATGTGGAAATCAAAGGTCTGATTGTTTCCTTAAACCGTATGGAGAGAGGAAAGGGAAACAAGAGTGCCCTGGAGGAGATTCAGGATTTATACGGCTTCCCCGCTGCGGCTATTGTAAATATGGGGGAAGTTACGGAGTACCTGTACAATAAAGAGTGCGGCGGCAGGATTGTCATTAATGATGTTTTAAAAGCAGCAATTGATGCTTATTATGAGCAGTACGGGGCAAAATAAAAACAGGAGTGATTGTATATGGAGCGAGTTTATAAGACTATGCGGAACGTAGGCGCAGGAAGTATTGCCATCGGAATTATTATGGCGGTTACCGGCTTGACCGTGGGGATCATTGCCATTGTCAACGGGGCATTGCTGCTGAAGCGCAAATCAGAAATTGAATTTTAAGCGGGGCATTTATGATTAAAAATACAACAAAGAATCAGAAGCTGGGTTGGGTGCTGTTTCTCCTGTACCTGATCCTGCTGGTATATTTCCTGTTCTTTGCAGAAGAGTTTGGGCGAACCACCCGCCCTCAGGATACCTATGCCTATAATCTGGAACCTTTTAAAGAGATCCGCCGGTTCTGGGTACATCGGGATGTGGTGGGGCTCAAAAGCTTTTTCTTAAATGTCATCGGCAATATTGTAGGATTTGTGCCGGCGGGATTTTTTCTTCCTATTGTCAGCCGGAGAAGTAAAAAGTGGTATAATACTTTTTTAATCTGTTTTCTGTTCAGCCTGTCTGTGGAGACAGTTCAGCTTGTATTTAAGGTGGGAAGCTTTGACGTGGACGATATTATGCTGAATGTAATGGGAGCAGTATCCGGTTACGTTTTGTATCGGATCGTACAGATGGTAAGGAGTAGACATCGTGTTAGGAAAAAGAGAAGTCGCACAAGAAACACCTAAAAAGGTTTCCTATATCAGGAAGCCTTTGGCAAAACACAGTAAATGGTCCCTGGGGCTTTGCGCCGCAGGGCTGCTTTTATTTGCCGGGACACTTTATATAACGGTCCGGGAACAGGGGCAAAGCGGCATGTATGCAGGCGCTCTTGGATTTTCCAGTTTGCTGTTTTCCGTTTTAGGTCTGTGGTACAGCGTCTGCGCTTTTTTAGAAAAGGAAAAAAATTACATACTGGCCAGAATCAGCCTTCCCGTAAGCGGAATTTTAATAATTATCTGGCTGGTGATGATTATCATAGGATTGAGGAGTTGAAATAATGGACTACCGTGAATTATGGAAAGAGGAAAATCAGGCTGTGCTGGAACGCTACCGGCTTTCAATGGAGCGGATTCGTCAGATTCCGGAAGAAAGGCTGACAGAAAAGGCATTTCAGGAGTATTTTGTATCGACTGCCGAATTTATCAGCCGGATCGGGAAGCTGACAGAAGAGATCCGTACTGTCGGAGTCAGGGAGTATGTCTATTCCCGCAGCCTGCAGGAGCTGGCAGAGGAGAACCGAAGGCTGTATGCAGATATTCTGCCGGAGCATTATGAGAAAAGTTATGCAAATCCTGCATATGCAGTGAAAAAGCTGGGAGAGGAGTATGGCAGGCTTCTGGCATTTTTATATACGGAAATCCGGGGCCAGATTGTATTTGCTTTTGAGAGCCGTTTGTGGAATATTACCGTGTTAAATGAGACTTTTATTGAGGTTTATAATTTGTTTGAAGAAGAGATTCCAGGGGCTCAGGCCATCCAGGATGTGCTTTACTGGTTTGTCAGCGACTATGCGGACAAAACCGTGGCTTATCGGGTAAGAGAGGGCCTTGACCCGTCCCTGTCCTTTGGGAGGGATATTATTATGGAAGAGGACCTTTCCGATCTGCGGTATCTTTATTGCTTTGGCGAATACATTTCAGATGCAGAGCTGAAAATTGCCGGGTTTTTAAACAGTCTTCCTCAGAAAACCATAGACAAGATGGCGGATACTTATACCGAAGGCTTTGAAAAAGGCTTTCAGGTGATGGGGAGAGATTTGTCTATTAAGAAAAACATTGCCGTCCGCTATGAGCTGGGGTATGAGCGGATGATAAAAAAGGCCGTCTTGAATTTCAAGGCTATGGATAAGGAGGTGATTCTGTTTCGGGCAGCTGTGGAGGCGATTAACCGCAATCCCAATCGGAAGCTGGGCTTTCACGGAACTTCCCCCAACAGACAGTACGACTACGATCACCGCTATGACAGCGCTCTCTACATGGGTACAGCGTTAAAAGAGAGAAAGCTTTCCGTTATTCGGAGCACTTTGGAGGAATATAAAGAGCTGGCGCGCCTGTACGCAGGCCCGGCGGTGGTGGAAACCTTTGGAGAGGAAGAATTTACTCCGGTGAACAAAAAGGAGGCCTTTGCATTAAACCGTCATCAGGAGGAAGTAACCATCGCCTATTCCAACGAGTATATGGAGATTTTAGACCAGTATGAGCCGGGGGACGAGACCAGCTTTACCATTATCGCCTTCCCCAGGCCGGAGATCGGCGAAAATTTCAGGGAGATTTTTGAGGAAACTATCCGCATTAATACTCTGGATTATGAGCTGTACCGGGACATGCAGCAGGTAATCATTGATACTCTGGATAAGGCGGAGTATGTTACCGTAAAGGGAAGAGGAAAAAACTCCACTGATATTCGGGTACACCTTCATCCTTTGGCAGATCCGGCTTCCCAGACTAATTTTGAAAACTGTGTAGCAGATGTAAATATCCCGGTAGGCGAGGTGTTTACCTCCCCCATGCTTTCCGGTACGGAAGGAAAGCTGTTTGTGGGAAGAGTTTACATCGGAGATATTCGGTTTAAAAACCTTTGGATGACCTTTGAAAACGGCCGGGTAAAGGATTACGGGTGTGAAAATTTTGACAGAGAAGAGGAGAACAAAGCGCTGATAAAGCAGGTGATCATGAAGAATCACGATAATCTGCCTCTTGGGGAGTTCGCCATCGGTACGAATACTACTGCCTATGCCATGGCAGAACGGTTCGGAATTATCCATAAGCTTCCGATCTTAATTGTGGAAAAAATGGGGCCTCATTTTGCAGTTGGGGATACCTGCTACAGCTGGTCGGAAGATTCACCTATGTACAATCCGGACGGCAAGGAGATGATTGCCAGGGACAATGAAATCTCGATTTTGAGAAAAACCGATGTGTCAAAGGCTTATTTTAGCTGCCATTGCGATATTACCATTCCTTATGACGAGCTGGGAGAAATTGCGGCGGAAGCTGCCGACGGCAGCCGTACTGTAATTATTGAAAATGGCCGTTTTGTTCTGGCCGGAGTGGAAGAACTGAATGAACCTCTGAATTGCTAGCAAAATAGGGAAAATCCCCTATTGACTCTATTTCCAAAAACTAGTATTATGTTTAATAAGTACAGTTGTATTAATAACCATAACTTATAAAAAACAAACACCAGAAAAGGAGAACAAATCATGGCAAAAGTCGGAATCGTAATGGGCAGTGACTCTGATATGCCGGTAATGGCAAAAGCGGCGGAGATTTTGGAAGAGCTGGGGGTAGAGTTTGAAATGACCGTAATCTCCGCCCACAGGGAGCCGGATGTATTTTTCGAATATGCAAAGTCCGCAGAGGAGAAGGGCTTTCAGGTGATTATTGCAGGAGCCGGAAAGGCGGCCCATCTTCCGGGAATGTGTGCGGCTATTTTTCCCATGCCGGTTATCGGAATTCCCATGAAGACTTCCGATCTGGGCGGCGTAGATTCTTTATATTCCATTGTTCAGATGCCTTCTGGAATTCCAGTGGCAACTGTCGCCATCAACGGCGGCGCTAATGCAGGCATCTTGGCTGCCAAAATTCTGGCAACCTCTGATAAGGCGTTATTAGGCCGCTTAAAAGAGTATTCTGAAAAGCTGAAGGGCGATGTGATAAAGAAAGCGCAGAAGCTTGATGAAATCGGTTACAAAGAGTATTTGGCACAGATGAAAAAATAACCTTTATGCCGTCTGCCGATTCATTATTATACGAGGGAGGAAAAAGTATGGACTATAAAAAATCCGGAGTGGATATTGAAGCAGGATATAAGTCAGTAGAGTTAATGAAAAAGTTTGTGGAGGGGACTATGCGCCCCGAGGTGTTAGGCGGACTGGGCGGATTTTCCGGCGCGTTTTCCATGAAGGCTTTTAAAGATATGGAAGAACCTGTTTTACTGTCCGGTACCGACGGAGTAGGGACCAAGCTGAAGCTGGCATTTTTAATGGACAAGCATGACACGGTAGGAATTGACTGTGTGGCAATGTGCGTCAACGACGTGGCTTGTGCAGGCGGAGAGCCTCTATTCTTTTTAGATTACATTGCCTGCGGCAAAAACTTTCCGGAGAAAATTGCCGCTATCGTAAGCGGTGTGGCAGACGGATGCAGGCAGTCCGGGGCGGCTTTAATCGGCGGAGAAACTGCGGAGATGCCCGGTTTCTACCCGGAAGATGAGTATGATTTGGCAGGATTTGCAGTAGGGATTGCAGATAAAAAGAATTTAATCACCGGCCAGAATCTGGCGGCGGGAGACGTGCTTATCGGTATGGCTTCCACAGGCGTTCACAGCAACGGTTTCTCTTTAGTCCGCAAGGTGTTTGAGAAGGAAATGACTGCTCAGGGATTAAATACCTATTATGACCGGCTGGGAAAGACTCTGGGAGAAGCGTTGATTGCGCCCACCCGGATCTATGTACAGGCACTAAAAAATGTAAAAGAGGCCGGTGTTGCGGTAAAGGCCTGCAGCCACATTACAGGGGGAGGCTTCTATGAGAATGTTCCCCGTATGTTAAAGGACGGTATAAGAGCCGTTATTAAGAAGGACAGTTATCCTGTTCCGCCTATTTTCAAGATACTGGCGGAAAAGGGCGGTATTGAAGAAAAGATCATGTATAATACCTACAACATGGGAATCGGCATGGTAGTAGCTGTGGATCCGGCGGATGAAGAGACTGCCATGGAGGCCATGAAAAAGTCCGGCGATACCCCCTATGTTATCGGTTTTGTTGAAGAGGGAGAAAAGGGAGTGACTTTATGCTGAAAATCGGCGTAATGGTGTCCGGCGGCGGCACGAATCTCCAGGCCATTATTGATTCGATTAAAAGCGGCGCCATTACCAACACGGAGATCAAAGTGGTTATCAGCAACAACAAAAATGCTTATGCCCTGGAACGTGCAAGAAATGCGGGTATTGAGGCAGTGTGCTTATCCCCAAAAGACTTTTCTGACCGGGCCGCCTTTAATGAAGCATTTTTGGCGAAAGTAGATGAGTACCGTCTGGATCTGATTGTCCTGGCCGGATTTCTGGTTACCATTCCGGAGGCCATGATTCAGAGATACAGGAACCGGATTATCAACATCCACCCGTCTCTGATCCCCTCCTTCTGCGGCGTGGGATATTACGGATTAAAGGTTCATGAGGGCGCTTTAAAGCGAGGCGTAAAAATTACCGGGGCCACGGTTCATTATGTGGATGAAGGAGTGGATTCCGGTCCCATTATCCTCCAAAAGGCGGTGGAAGTCAAAGAGGGAGATACCCCGGAGATTTTGCAGCGCCGGGTAATGGAAGAGGCAGAATGGATTATCCTGCCCCAGGCTATTAACATGATTGCCAATCAATAAGGAGAAATCATTATGAAGGTATTAATCGTAGGAAGCGGCGGCAGAGAACACGCCATTGCCTGGAAGGTGGCGCAGAGCCCCAGAGCAGATAAGATTTACTGCGCTCCGGGAAATGCCGGAATCGCAGAATATGCAGAATGTGTAAATATCGGCGCCATGGAATTTGACAAACTGGCTGCCTTTGCCAAAGAAAAACACATTGACTTAACGGTTATCGGTATGGATGACCCGTTAGTAGGAGGTATTGTGGATGTGTTTGAGGCTCAGGGTCTTCGGGTATTCGGTCCTCGGAAAAATGCGGCGATCCTGGAAGGCTCCAAGGCATTTTCCAAGGATTTGATGAAGAAATATAAAATTCCTACTGCCGGCTATGAGACCTTTCACAGCCCTGAAGCAGCGCTTCAATATTTAGAGACTGCGGACATGCCGATTGTGTTAAAGGCCGACGGACTGGCCTTGGGTAAAGGTGTGTTAATCTGCAATACCAGGGAAGAAGCCAAGGAAGGTGTTAAGACCCTGATGTTAGACAAGCAATTCGGATCCGCCGGAGACTGCATTGTGGCAGAGGAATTTATGACCGGCCGGGAAGTATCGGTATTGTCTTTTGTGGATGGCAATACCATCAAGATTATGACTTCCGCCCAGGATCACAAGAGGGCCGGGGACGGTGACACAGGCCTTAACACCGGCGGTATGGGAACCTTTTCTCCCAGCCCTTTCTATACCCCTGAGGTGGATGCTTTCTGCAGGGAACATATCTACCAGAAAACGGTAGATGCCATGAAGGCAGAGGGAAGAACTTTTCAGGGAATTATTTTCTTTGGCTTGATGCTGACAGAAAAAGGCCCCAGAGTATTAGAATACAACGCCCGCTTCGGAGATCCGGAGACCCAGGTGGTACTGCCCAGAATGAAGAATGATATTGTGGACGTATTTGAAGCCTGCGTGGACGGGCGTCTGGATCAGATTGAGCTGGAATTTGAGGACAATGCAGCAGTCTGCGTGGTGCTGGCCTCTGATGGCTATCCGGTAAAATATGACAAAGGTTTTGCCATAAAAGGCTTGGAAAATTTTAAAGGAAAAGAAGGCTACTACGTATTCCACGCCGGCACCAAATTTGACGCCGATGGGCATCTGGTGACAAACGGGGGCAGGGTCCTCGGCATCACTGCTGCCGGAAAAGATTTAAAAGAAGCCAGAAGCAATGCTTACGCCGCCGCAGAGTGGGTGGAGTTTGAAAATAAGTATATGCGGCATGATATTGGGAAGGCAATTGACAATTGCTGAGCCTAATTCCTTCTTAAAATGAGATTTTTTTCCTTTATCTAAGGTGCTGCCTGATTGCCGGTTGGGTGATTGAGCAGTACCTTTTTGCAGCGTGTTTTAATTCCGTTCTTCTAACAAGAAATCGCGGATATTGCGGTGCTTGATTCCGTCACAGCTCATATCGGTATAATTCGATGAACTCACGAAAGGAAAATGGGTAGATTACAAATTTTACATAGCGCCCGGACAGATAGGCAGCAAGTTCACCGGAAAGCAGTTTGGCGTTGGAACCAGTGATATAGCTATTTGCAAATACAAGTATATCGCCTTGACATAATCTGGAATTTGTAATATTGTATTGATGTTAATCAATAAACGATTAATTTATATAGTTACCCTCAGCGGATAAAATAAGGAGAAAATCATTAGGGCAGCGGGTTAAGAGCCGTAAGCGGAAGGAAAAGTTGTATGGTAAATTTTGTCATTGTATTAGAGCTCTTTGGGATATGTCTGACAGTTATAGCGTTATTCCTTCTCCTTAACGGGGATGGAGCCAGAGAACAGAAGCTGCTGATTATGATTATGTGCGGTTCCCTGGTACAGAATGTGGGGTATTTGCTGGAACTGACTGCGCCTACAGTGGAAGCCGCCATGACGGCGGTAACTGTAGAGAAAGCAGGTTCTGCTTTTATTCCGCTGTGTTATTGCTGGTTTATATATATCTATTGTTCAATCGCTCCGCCGAAAACACTTTTAAGAATTCTTAGTGCAGTCAGTTTTCTATCCCTGCCTACGGTAATGTTCAACTGGAATGGTCTTTTTTATCAGGAAGTCCAATGGGTAGCAAGCACAGCCGGATTCCATTACGTTAACCTGAGTTATGGCCCATTGTATGTGTTTTTTTTGATTGGCCACACGATTATTCCGTATGCTCTTTGCATATACACATTGACCAAGGCTATCTGTGAAACTTCCAACCAGCAGCTTAGCCGTCAGTATTGGACGATTCTTGCAATTTCCAGCCTTCCTGTTATTGTATTGATCACATATATTTTTAAAATCATGAATATATTCGATTTCACGCCGGTGACGCTGACGATTTCCATGTCCATGGTAGTTATCGTAATCTGGAGCCGCCGCAACTATGATTTCCGTTATCTGGCGGCGGAAAAGGTTCTGGAAAGTATGGGCGACGGGGTGATTGCACTGGATGCTCATGACCAGTTGGTCAGCTATAACAGAGCAGCGGCGAATATTTTCACTTGTCTGTCTGAACATAAGCGGGGAGAAAATATCCGGGCGGTAGAGGGATTTCGCGAGGAAATGCTGAATAAGGATATTCCTCAGAGCTTTTCGCTTAACGGACAGCACTACGAAAGCCATAGTAAGCATATTGTAGATGAAAACGGAAGGATACAGGGCTGCGTTATTCTGATTCTGGATATGACGGATATAAAGTCCTATATCAATGAGATCAAGCGGGTGAGGCGCCAGGCGGAAAAGGCCAGCATTGCAAAAAGCGAATTCCTTGCAAATATGTCCCACGAGATACGAACCCCGATGAACGCCATTATCGGGCTGAACGATATCATCATGGAGGAATGCGGAGATACTGAAATCTATGCTTATGCCAAAGATGTCCAGTCCGTGGCAAAAAATCTGCTGACAATTATCAATGACATTTTGGATCTGTCTAAAGTGGAAGCAGGCAAAATGGAATTGGTGATTGAAAATTACTACATAAAGGTTATGGCGGACGAGATCATAGGAATTATGGATATGGCAGCTTCCCAGAAGGGGCTGATTTTGAAATATGAGTGTGATCAGACGATACCCTGCCGCTACAGCGGCGATGACGGCAGAATCAAGCAAATATTGCTTAATATACTCAGCAATGCTATAAAATTTACCAAAAAAGGATATGTACGCACATATATTACCGGGAAACCCGGAGAGAACGAGGATGAGGAACTGCTTATTTTCTGTGTAGAGGATACGGGGTGCGGCATTCGGGAGGAAGACCTTAACAAAATCTTCGAGGATTTCCGGCAGGTAGATTCTAAGCGAAACCGGAGCGTAGAAGGCACGGGACTGGGACTTGCCATTGTGAAGCATCTGGTGGAGCTGATGAAGGGCTCCGTTCAAGTGGAAAGCATTTACGGGAAGGGAACGACCGTTACCATCACGATTCCCCAGAAAATTGTAGATAGACAGCCGGTTTCAGAGATGCAGGAGCTTCCGCAAACCGATCAGAAGATCACGGATATGTTTACCGCACCCGGAGTGAAAGTGCTTATTGTTGATGATAATGTGATCAACCGTAAGGTGGCCAGAGGTTTTTTGAAAAACTATGCTTTTGATCTGACTGAGGCGGAAAGCGGGCCGGAGGCTATCGAAAAGGTGAAAGCTGACCGATATGATATTATCTTTATGGATCATATGATGCCTGATATGGACGGTGTCGAGGCGGCAGAGATTATCCGCAGAGACTGCGGCGAGAATGGGACTTCTCCCGTTATGGTAGCATTGACCGCTAATGCCATGGAAGGCATGCGGGAACGCTTTTTGGAACACGGCTTCCAGGATTTTATTGCAAAACCCCTTGACAGGGTAGAGCTGAACCAGCTTCTGTTGCGCTGGGTGCCGGAGAAATACCGGCAGACAGAAGAAGTGAAAGAGGAATCCAGGCCATTGGATCCGGCGGCATTTCAGATCGACGGGGTGGATATGGATGCTGCAATGAAATATTATTCCGGAGACGAAGAAGGGTTTGTCGAACTGCTGGATCTTTACTGCATAGATGGGAAGCGTAAGACAGACTTGCTGCGCCAGGTTGTGAAATCAGATATCTTGCGCTATCAGATTGAGGTGCACGGGCTTAAAAGCGCCTCTGCCAATATCGGAGCCATGAAGGTGTCCGTTATGGCCCGGGCACAGGAAAATGCCGCTGTACAGGGGGATAGGGAATTTATTGACAGTCAATTTCCTCTTCTGATGGCGGAATATGAGAATCTGCTGGTGAATATCGGCCGGTTTCTGGAATGGCGCAGACAGGAGAACGGGAAAAAAGAAAAGCTTCCTGGCCTGACGGCAGAAGAGCTGAAGAGAGAGACGGCGGCAGCTTTGGAAGAATTGAAACATTTCCGCTCCCAGAAGTGTGCGGAAAGAGTGGAAGCAATACTGACTCACCAATTGCCTGAATATGCAACAGAACGCTTGTTAGAGATACAAGAGCAGCTGAGATTATATGAAGATGACAAGACGGAGGAGCTGCTGGGGCAGTTGCTGAACATACTTGAAAGGGAGGAAGAAAGGTAAATGAGCCAAATGGGGGAATGTTTTAAAAAGCGTATTTTAGCGGTAGATGACGATGTAATTGTTTTAACGAGGATTTCCAGTATCCTGCGGAATGACTATGATCTGATCACGATCAATTCAGGAATGCGGGCTTTGAGATATCTGGAATTGGAAAAGCCGGATTTGATTCTACTGGATATTCGGATGGGACAGCAGGACGGCATAGAGACACTGCGGGAAATACGCGGGAAGGAAGAATGTAAAGACATACCGGTGATTATGCTTACCGGTGTGGAAAGCAGAGATACTGTTGTGGAAAGCGCTAAGCTGGGAGTCTGCGATTATCTTCTGAAACCTTTCTCTTCCGTAGAACTGCTGAAACGGGTACGCCGGGTTTTCGAACAGGAGAAAAAGGAAAGTGAAAATAAGGAGCTATGATAGAGAGAGGGAGATTATGAAATGAATACTGCTATGTCAAAACAAGAGCTTGAGAAGATATTGGATCAGGCAGTTCAGGATGTGACGGAACGTACGGCAGGAGTGCGCCTCCATCAGGAAAATCAGTCACCTGGAGAAGACCTTTGTACGGTTCAGATCACTTTTGACAGAGGGTTCCATACCAGTCTTACTCTCTGTGCCGATACAGGGCTGTTGTACCATATGGCAAGTAATTCCTTTCATGAGGAATCAGTCAGTCCCGAGGATATGGAGGAGTTCAGCAAAGAGTATTTCAATGTACTTTGCGGCAGAATAGCCGGGGCTATGTTTCGGGCTACCCAGGTTCCGGCTCATTTTGGTCCGCCTGCATTTTATCGCGGACGCTATGAGCCTGAGGATCAGGAGATACAATTCATGCTTACATATTCAGATGAGCACTGCAGAGGCGTGCAGCTCATCCACCATGTACCGTATTCTGGTGAAGATAGGAACATTTCAGATGAAGACTAAGAGAAGGGAGTATATGTTATGAGCAAACGAATTATGGTAGTAGATGATTCCCGATTGGTACGGGTTCAGCTGGGGGATGTTTTAGAAGGGACGGATTATGAGATTGCCGCATACTGCCGAAGCGGAGAGGATGCGATAGCCCAGTATGATGAAGTAAAGCCTGATCTGGTAACGATGGACATTATTATGCAGGGGATGGACGGACTAGATGCCTCGGAAATCATTTTGAAAAAGCATCCGGACGCAAGGATTGTGATGATTTCTTCTCTGGCATATGATGATACTTATAAAAAAGCCGAAACTATTGGTGTGAAAGGTTTTGTGGATAAGCCCTTTCATAAGGAACAGCTGCTTAAGGTATTTGAACAAGCTCTGGAATAAGAAGAATAGAACTAGGAAGGGAGTGTTGCATAATGACCTAAAATCAGAATAATTTCGGGTCAGAATCAATGCTCCTTTGTTTTTCGCTCAGAAACCCCGGCTCAGATATCATTTGCGGATATCCCGGCCGGGGTTTAGCGTACTTTAATAAACAGTCTATTTTTCGCTGTTTGAACACATAACGTTTATTCAGCGGCAAAAAATCTTTTTCACGATCCCCCTACATAGATCTCAATATTTTTATGAGATTTGCGGAAACCTGAGGGGGTCATTCCGGTGACCTGCTTAAAGACCCGGTTAAAATGGGTCAGATTGGAAAATCCTGTTTCCCGGCTGATCTGGGTAATATTTTTGTCTGTTTCCATAAACATCCGCTGGGCATTCATGATCCGGGTTACATTTACATACTGGATCACCGTGCTGCTGGCATAGGCTTTAAATTCCCGGCACAGGTAAAAAGGGCTGACAAAAAAACGTTCCGCCAGATTTTCCAGAGTAATATTTTCCTCATAATGGTGATGGATGTAATGCATGACCTGCACTACCCGCCTTTTCTGTTCGGCTTTTACTGAGTCTGCCGCCTTCTTTTGCCGGGCCAGGCGGTATAAAAGAAGGTTTAAAAGGCAATGGCAATATTCACAAGCAAACGGGCTGTTTTTTTCCTGCTCCAGCAGAAGATCCGTTAAAATCCGGCGAATTTTCAGACTTTCCCTGCCATCCGGACGGTATATACCGTTTTCCTGGTTCAAAAGGCGGATAAGTTCCGGAGAATCTGCTTCGTCCGGCCGGAAATACAGTACAATCCGTTTAAAAGGCATGTCCAGATCTCCATAGGAGTAGTGCATGCTGTAGGGAGAGAAGAGTATCAGTTCCCCGGGCTTTAGCAGATAAAGCTCATTTTCAATCCGGTGATACCGGCCGCCGTCTTCCAGATAGTAAAGCTCATAATAATTATGGTAATGGGGCTGATGCATATTATCATTGACCCCGGCAATTCTCTCGCAGGCCAGCGCCGCCCCCTGGGCCATTTGGATACCAGCCTGATCTAACATAGCAAGTCCTCCCTGTTCATTTTCTAAAATATCCGTATCTACTATAACAAATCTTTACCAGAAAAGCAAGATGTGTAAAGTTTTTGTTAAATCAGTGCAAAAATTGTCTGGTTTTGCCTTCCCCGAATTTTTATAATAAAGCCATCAAAACAAATAAGGAGGTTAATATGAAAGTCTGTACCACTGCGTATGCCGTAACCAAGCAAGACAATTATTTTTCTATTGCCACCAACTGCGTGGAGATCCGTGTCTTGTTTCTGACGGATTCTATCTTAAGAATTCGGGCAGGTTTTGACGGAGATTTTGGGGAGGAATCCTATAGTCTGGTAATGACGGCCTGGAAAGACCGAATGGACGGGTTTTTAAAGAACTATCGGAAGAGAATCACCGCAGCAGAAGCCGCTCTGGAGGACGGAGAAGAAAAGGCGATAATTCGGGGGAAAGAGCTGACCGTGATCGTAGAAAAGTCTCCTTTCCGCATCTGTGTGTATGACAAAGAGGGCGCTCTGCTTCATGCGGACATTGTGGATTTGGCCTATCAGGAAGATGCCAACCATCGCCGCATCCACACCAGCGAAATCACCCCTGATGACTGCTTCTACGGCTTTGGCGAAAAGAGCGGGGAGTTTAATAAGGCTCAGAAATTTATGGGAATGAGTCCGAAAGATGCCATGGGATACAACCCGAAGGAGACGGATTCCCTGTATAAGCATATTCCATTCTATATCAAGCTGAGCAAGAACACAAAAAAAGCAGTAGGTTACTTCTATCACAATACCTATGAGTGTGATTTTGATATGGGCAGGGAAAAAAGTAATTACTGGAAAATGCACAGCCGTTACCGGACAGACGGAGGAGACATTGACTTGTTCCTTATTTCCGGTCCATCTGTCCGCCAGGTAGTAGAGCGCTACACCGACCTTACCGGAAAATCCGCCCTGCTTCCCCGCACTGCTCTGGGATACCTGGGATCCTCCATGTACTATCCGGAACTGGAGGCAGACTGCGACGATGCTATCACCGGATTTATTGATACTACCAAAGAAGAGCAGATTCCCGTAGACGGATTTCAACTTTCCTCAGGCTACTGTACCGTGGAAACCGAAAAGGGAATCAAGCGCTGCGTATTTACCTGGAATAAAAAGCGCTTTAAAGATCCTAAAAATTTCTTTAAGGAAATGAAGGACAGGGGAATCACCGTAACTCCCAATGTAAAACCGGGTATTTTGTTAATTCATCCCAAACTGGAGGAAATGAAAGAAAAAGGAATGTTTGTAAAGGCCAGCGACAGCGAGAAGCCTGCCGTGGGAACCTGGTGGGGCGGTCCGGGCATGTTTGTGGACTTTACCAGAGAATCCGCCCGAAAAGACTGGAAGGCCATGCTAAAGGAGAACGTCTTAGAATATGGAACCAGCTCAGTCTGGAACGATAACTGCGAATATGACAGCCTGGTAGACAAGGACAGCCGCTGCTATTTTGAGGGAAAGGGCGGAACCATTGGCCAGCTGAAGTCGGTTATGTCCAACATTATGTGCCATATTACCGATGAGGCGGTTCATGAGACATTTGAAAACACCCGTCCTTATATTGTGTGCCGTTCCGGTCACTGCGGCATTCAGCGATATGCACAGACCTGGGCGGGAGATAATCTGACCTGCTGGGATTCTTTAAAGTACAACATTGCCACTATTTTAGGCATGGGACTTTCCGGTGTAGCAAACCAGGGCTGTGATATCGGCGGCTTTTACGGTCCGGCTCCTGAGGGTGAGCTTTTTATTCGATGGATTCAGAACGGCATTTTCCAGCCTCGTTTTTCCATTCACTCTACCAACACGGATAACACGGTAACAGAGCCCTGGATGTACAGCGATTTAAAAGAAGACATCCGCAAAGCGATTCAATTTCGCTATGAGCTGAGCCCTTATCTGTATTCCTTAACCGACAGAGCCCATAGATTGGGACTTCCCATTATGGAACCTATGTGCAGCGCTTTTCAGAATGATCCCAAGTGCTATGAAGAAGGGGTAGATTTTATGTTTGGTGACTCTCTGATGGTAGCCAACGTGGTGGAAAAAGGCGCAAAGACCCGGACCATTTATCTGCCGGAAGGTTCTGTCTTTTACGACTTTTATACCAGAGAAGCCTGCGTGGGAGGACAAACGATTGAAATTCCCGTTACTATCAGCAGCATCCCGCTGTATGTAAAGAGCGGCGCAATTATTCCTATGGCAATAAATAAAATGGACAATCTGGCGACACAGCAGGCGACCGGAATCCGGATCCTCTGTGCGGCTGACAGGGACGGGCAGTTTGATTTGTATGAGGACGACGGCGTTACCATGGATTATGAGAAAGGCAAGTATTTAAGAACGCATATTACCATGAGAACCGGAGAGCGGACTTATCTGGACTTTGACCAGGAAGGAAGCTATGAAACTGCGGTGGAGGATTTGTCTATCGACATGATCCATCGGGAAAAATCTCCTTATTGGGTAACAGCGGACGGCGTGCAGCTTCCCCATTTCCTCCACAGAAAGAAATTTGAGGAAGCGGATCAGGGATGGTACTACAGCCAGAGGCTCAAATCCGTACAGATAAAATATAAGAATCCTAAGAAGAACCACCGGGTGTTGGTATCTTTTGAACAATTTGATTTAATCGGAATGTAAAGGGGGCAAATCTCTATGAAAAAATTTGCAGCAGTAACACTTGCTCTGAGCCTTTGGGCCCTGGCCCTTACCGGATGTGCCAACACCGGGGCATCCACCAGTGAGGCGGCCACCGCAGAGAATCCTATGGTTTTAACCCTGGCTCACGGGTTAAGCGAGACCCATACGGTACATATCGCCATGACGGAATTTGCGGATAAGGTCAATGAGAGAACCGACGGAAGGATCCAGGTCCGGATCCTTCCCAACGGTCAGCTGGGATCGGAGAACGAAAACATGGAGCAGCTAATGGCAGGAGTTATCTCTATGACCAAGGTTTCCGCGCCTGGGCTTGCTACCTACAACGAGGCCTACCATACCTTTGGACTTCCTTATATTTTTGATGATACAGAGGATTTTTACCATATAATGGATTCTGAGAAGATGAGGGATTTCTTTCTCTCCTCTGAAGATGACGGATTTATTACCGTAACCTATTATACCTCCGGCGCCCGTTCTTTTTATACTACCGACAAACCGGTACGGACTCCGGCGGATTTAAAAGGCTTGAAGATCCGGGTTCAGGATATGAAGTCTCAGACTGACATGATGAAGGCATTGGGAGGAATCCCGGTTACCATGTCCTACGGTGACGTTTACACTTCTTTACAAACCGGCATTATCGACGGGGCGGAGAGCAATGAAACTGCCTTGACCACCGGCAAGCACGGCGAGGTCTGCAAAGTCTTTTCCACAGACGAGCATGCTATGATTCCCGACGTACTGGTGATGAGCGCCAAGATCTGGAAGAACATCAGCCCGGAGGATCAGCAGATTATCTTAGAGGCGGCCTATGAATCTACAGAAAGCCATAAAGCGGCCTGGGATGCAGCCATCAGCGATGCAGTAGAGGAAGCTTCTAATCAGATGAACGTAGAGTTTGTAAACGACGTAGATAAGGACGCGTTCCGTGAGGCTACCAGCAATATGGTGGATGAATACTGCCAGGAGTATCCAGGAGTACAAAATCTGCTTGACATCATCCATTCCGTAGAGTAAAGGGGGAGTGCTTTTATGAAAGAAGGATTATCTGTTGTAAAAAAAATCATGACAAAACTTTTGGCCGGAATCGCAACCATCCTGCTGTCTGTCATGACTCTGCTGGTTTTATACCAGGTATTTACCCGCTATATCTTAAATAGCCCGGCAGCCTTTACCGAGGAGCTGGTGCGCTATTTCTTAATCTGGACCAGCTTTATCGGTGCTGCCTACGCGTTTTTTACCAGACAGCACATGTGCCTGATTGTAGTTCGGGACAGCTTAAAACCTGCCGCTAAAAAAGTTCTCATGGCGGCAGTGGATTTGCTGATTTTAGTATTTGCCCTGTTCGTTATTACCATCGGCGGCTTTAAGCTGGCAATGAGCGCTGAGAAGGTATTTTCTGCGCTTCTTGGAATCCCCAGAAGCCTGGTTTACGCCGTAGCCCCCGTTTCCGGAATCTTTATTATTGCAGCGCAGGTAATTAACCTGTATGAAGATATTACCGGAATCGCCATTGAAGGAGGGAATGAAGAATGAGTATAGGAGCTACTACCATCGTCCTGTTTGCGGTTTTTGCCCTGCTGCTGTTTGCAAGCTGCCCCATTTCCGTCAGCATTGTAATCTCTTCCATTGTTGCGGCTGTTTCCTCCCTGTCCTGGGATCAGATCACTTTTATCACCATGCAGAAGATGAACAGCGGCGTGGAAAGTTTCTCTCTGCTTGCAATCCCGCTCTTTATTTTAGCAGGAAACATTATGAATAACGGCGGTATCGCCAGACGCCTGGTAAACTTTGCAAAGCTTTTTGTAGGCTGGATCCCCGGATCCTTAGCTCAGGCAAATATTGTGGGAAACATGCTGTTCGGCGCTTTGTCGGGATCTTCCGTTGCCGCGGCATCTGCAATGGGCGGCTGTATCTACCCCATCCAAAAGGATGAAGGCTATGATCCGGCCTTTGCCACCGCAGTAAATATTGCTTCCGCACCAACCGGACTTTTGATTCCGCCAACCAGTGCGTTTATCGTGTATTCTACTGTTGCAGGCGGCGTGTCTATCTCTACCTTGTTTATGGCCGGTTATGTTCCCGGGATCTTAATGGGAGCAGGTTCTATGGTTGTAGCATTTATTTACGCAAAGAAACACAAATATCCGGTATCCGGAAAAGTTGCCATGTCCGAGGCTCTTAAGGTTACGCTGGAAGCATTCCCCAGTCTGCTGTTAATCCTTATTGTTATCGGCGGTATTGTAGGCGGGATTTTTACTGCAACAGAAGGAGCAGGCATCTGCGTGCTGTACTGCCTGATTCTGTCTCTGTGCTACAAGAGTCTTACCATGAAATCCTTTATGAAGATTCTGGTAAACAGCGCCTGCACCAGCGGCATCATCCTGTTTTTGATTTCCGCATCCTCCGCCATGTCTTTTGTCATGGCATATTCGGGAATCCCGGCGGCCATCAGCTCCGCCATCATGTCCGTATCTACCAACAAGTATGTGATCTTTTTGCTGATGAATATTATTTTGATGGTAGTCGGCATGTTTATGGACATTACCCCGGCAATCCTGATCTTTACTCCCATTTTCCTGCCTATTGCAGAAAGCTTGGGAATGTCCAATATCCAGTTTGGAGTTATGCTGATTTTTAATATGTGTTTAGGCAATATTACTCCTCCGGTAGGATCCGTACTGTTTGTAGGCTGCGGAATCAGTAAGATCAGCATTGAGGAAGTAACCAGAACTCTGCTTCCGTATTTTGCGGTATTGTTCCTGATTTTATTGGCAGTTACTTATATCCCTGCATTATCTCTGGGGGTTCCGTCTCTCATGGGACTCCTGTAATAGGACTTGACAGGCCGTTCCTCTCACGGTTACAATCAATTAGAGCAGCTTGGACGGACAAGAAGAAGCAGGACAGACTGCTGCAATTGATTTGAGAAAGGCGGGAGATTGCCTATGATATGGATTTGCAGATACCAGTCCCCTTTGGGGGCAGTGACCATGGCTGCCAGAAAAGAAGCGCTGACCGGCCTGTGGTTTGACGGACAGAAATATTTCGGAGCAACTCTTACAGAAGCGTGGGAGGAGAAAAAAATACCGGTTTTTGAAACAGCAAAGCGTTGGCTGGATATTTATTTTACCGGTGTCCTCCCGGATTTTATGCCGCCTCTTGAGACGGGAGGCACAAATTTCCAGAGAGAGGTATGGGAGATTCTAAAAACCATCCCTTATGGAAAGACCATGACATACGGGCAGATCGGGGCAAAAATAGCTAAGAAGAGAGGACTTCCCAGCATGTCGGCTCAGGCTGTAGGAAATGCAGTGGGAAGAAATCCGATTTCCATTTTGATTCCATGTCACAGAGTTGTGGGTGCCAGCGGAAGCTTAACCGGATATGCCGGAGGGATTGAGAAAAAAGCGGCACTGCTTACACTGGAAAAGGCAATATGAAAAATCAGGCCGGAACTTTTGTTCCGGCCTGATTTTTCTGCTAGGGGCTGCCGCCATTTAATTGACTGCCCCATGGCTCTTATAATACTCGTCAAACAGATTATTTACTGCAGTATGGGTCTCTCCGCAAATAGAGGGAAGAGCCCCGCCCCATGCGGCGCCTGCCTGCTTAAAGCCTTTTTCTACGGCAGCCTGCATTTCTCTCATTTTGTCTACATCATCCCCTGCAAGGGCCTGAGCAAAATCAAAAATCCTCTGGGAGGTCTGAGATACACCCCAGAAACCATTCTCAGAAATTGCCTGAGTAGCTTCTTCCTTGGTTTTTGCATCAACGGTGTAATTTCCGCTTGCTACAAATTTCCAGAAGTTGTCGCCGCTTGCCATAGCGCCGTTAATACCCTGCTTATGGAAGGTCTGAAGCATCATATTGGTAAAACGCGCCATCTGATTGTTTACATCATCTTTTAAGCTCTGTACCAGAGCGGCGCGTTCAGACTTGCTCATTTTGGAAATATCGGGAGTACTGCTAATCTCTGCCCGATCAGTATCAGGTTTTTTGGCCTCAGAAGCAGCGGCCTCTGTCTCCTTCTTAGGCGCCGCTGAGGCGGTAGAAGCAGCGGGTGCGCCGGTGTAGGCACTCTGCACTGCCGTTGCGTTTTTGCTGTAAGTTACGTCATTTAACATAGACATCATACACTCCTCCTTTTAAGATAATATACATTCTAAAGATTCGTAATGGATATACTTTTCTCATATACCTTCTATTTAGTATATCGGCAAGTTTTACCGGGAAATAAAGAGAAATGGCATAAATATGAAAAAAATGTAATGCCTTGACCATGTTAAATTCTTTACGAGCCTGATGGTATGTGGTAAAGTAAAAGAAATGCCAGAACTTGAAAAACACCTGTAAAAAATGACAGGGATAGGAAAAGGAGAACACAGATGCTACTTGTAAATACAATCCGGAAAGAATGTTTTTCTGCTACTTATCAAAAAGGAGCCAATATTTATTTGTCAGATAAAATAGAAAACCAGTCTATTGAAAAAGAAAACAGGAGCAGCAAGATCAGGGCGGATGTGATTGGCAGCGGAAGGCAGAAGTATAAAACCAGTGTTACCATAAGCGATGACGACGATATTACAGAATACTCCTGCACTTGTCCGGCCTACTCCAGTTATTTCGGCATGTGTAAGCATTGCGTAGCGCTGGCTCTGTCTTACCGGGGATACCAGCTTGCGAAAGAGAAGAAGGACAGGGAGCAGGAGGGGCCCACAGGAAAACCAGGCCTTTCTAAAACATCCGTTTCAAAGGAAGGTCAGAAAAAGGCCCGGCCGGTTACCTCGAGCCAGCTAAAAACCATGATTTCAAGCTATGCATCTATGGGAAAAAGCAGATTTATGGAGGGGTATAGGGGAGAGATCCAACTGATACCGGAGTTTGACTGCCTGGGGCAGAACATGTCGGTAGAATTTAAAATCGGAACTCAAAGGAAATATGTGCTGAAAAATGTCTGCAAGCTTCTGGATCATGTAGAAAAAGGAACCTACGATTCCTACGGAAAGAGCCTGGGCTTTGTACATACCCGGGACGCATTTACAGAGGAAGCCCTTCAGTGGATTGACTTAATGTCCTCCCTTCTTCGGGCCAGGTATCACAATTTTTCCTTTGCAAGTCAAAACTATTCCAGCAATTTCCGGAAAATTCCTCTCCAGGCCCTGGGATTGGAAAAGTGTTTTCAGATGTATATGGGAAAGACCTTTCAAGCCGGCGATAGGGAATATAGGATAAAAGACGAGAATCCCAGGCTTAAGCTGACGGTGACGGCGGAAGGGGAAGACGGCGTCCGCCTGAAGATGGCTCCCGTTCAGGCCATTTATGGAAGCTCCAGACGATACCTGGTATTGGATGGCATCATTTATCAATGCAGTCCGGAATTTTCCGTGAAAGTATGGCCGGCTCTTGTGGCCCTTAATGCAGTGAACCCGGAAGGCTATTCCTATTATTATGGACGGGAAGGGTCTCTCTATCTGGATAAGGAGGATTTCCGGGGATTTTTCGGAAATGTGGCGCCGGTTTTAGAGCCGTATCTGGAGATTGTCACCGAGCATTTTGACCCGGAGCAGTACCGGCCAAGAGAAGCGGAGCTTTGTGTTTATCTGGAATATGAAGAAGGGGTCCCTTATTCCGTTCAGGCAAGAGCGGAGGCTGTATACGGGGATGCGGTTTACGATATATTTGAGGACATGGATCTGGAGAAGGAGTACCGGGATGTGGAAAAGGAACGGCTCCTGACAGAGGAGTTAAGTCAGTACTTTACGTTTCAGAAGACAAAAAGCGGATATCTGGGATACTGCCCCGGTGAGGAGGAGCTTTATGATTTGCTGAAAAACGGCTTGGAACGGCTTTATAAAATAACCTCTCTTATGATAGACGAAAAGATAAGGGGAATCCGTCTGGTGAAATCACCAAAGGTAACCATAGGCGTAAGCCTTCAGGAAGGAATGCTGGATTTTTCTTTGGAATCAGAGGACATGAGCTTAGAGGAGATGGAAAGCGTTCTGGCTTCCCTTCGCAGAAAAAAGAAGTTTTACCGGATGAAAAGCGGAGACTTTATCAGCTTGGAAAACAACGGGCTCTCCCTGATTTCCGACTTGTCTTCAGGACTTCAGATTCCGGCAGGAGAATTGGAAACGGGGCATTTTAGAGCGCCGGATTACCGGGCGGCTTATGTTTCCGAGGCGGTAAAGGAGGCGGGGGAAGGAGTCAATATCAAGCGCAGCGCGGACTTTAAGCGTCTGATCCGGGACATGAAAAGCTACTCTGACAGTGATTTCGAGGTTCCCCAAGAAATAAAAGCTGATCTAAGGGGTTATCAGAAGGACGGCTTCCGGTGGCTGGCCATCCTGGACGCCTGGGGGTTTGGCGGTATTTTGGCAGACGACATGGGGTTGGGAAAGACTCTTCAAGTGATTGCGTTTTTACAGATGAAGAAGGAAAACGCATTGATTGTGTGCCCTGCCTCCTTGGTGTACAACTGGGAAAGCGAGGTAAAGCGGTTTGCCCCAAAGCTGAAACCCTGTATCATTGCCGGTTCCGCAAAGGACAGAAAGGCACAAATAGAAAATATGCCGGAAGAAAGGGCTGGATGGGTCTTTATTACCTCTTACGATCTTCTGAAAAAGGACATTTCTTTTTATAAGGATAAAAAATTTTACTGCATGGTTGCGGACGAAGCCCAGTATCTGAAAAACGCAGGAACCCAGACGGCAAAGACGGTAAAACAGGTTAAGGCCCAAAGGCGTTTTGCGCTGACAGGAACGCCTATCGAAAATCAGCTAAGCGATTTATGGAGCATTTTTGATTTTATTATGCCCGGGTATTTATACGGTTACAGCCGGTTTCGGGAAGAACTGGAGCTTCCTGCTGCGGCAAGAAAAGATGAGGACGCTCTCAGGCGTCTGAAAATGCTGGTGACTCCTTTTATTCTCCGAAGAAAGAAAAAGGATGTGTTGAAGGATCTGCCGGATAAACTGGAGGAAGTGGTATATACCCGCATGGAGGAAGCTCAGAGAAAGGTTTACGATGCTCATGTAAAACGGCTGCGGCTGGAGCTGGCGGGCCAGAGCGAGGAAGAGTATAACCAGAATAAGTTGAAATATCTGGCAGAACTTACCAGGCTGCGGATGATTTGCTGTTGTCCGGCCCTGTGCTTTGAGAGCTATGAAGGGGGTTCCGCCAAGACCGAGATGTGTATGGAATTAATTGAAAATGCAGTGTCAGGCGGCCATCGCCTGCTGGTTTTTTCTCAGTTTACCAAAATGCTGGATATTCTTTCAGAGGAGCTTAAAAAGCGAAAACTGGCTTACTTGTATCTGTCCGGGCAAAACACCAAGGAAGAGCGCAAAAGTATGGTGGAGCAATTTTCAGAAGGAAAGATCCCGGTATTTTTAATCTCTCTAAAAGCAGGAGGAACCGGGCTTAACCTTACGGCGGCAGACATGGTAATCCACTACGACCCTTGGTGGAATAAGGCGGCTATGGATCAGGCCAGCGACAGGGCTCATCGGATTGGCCAGGAAAATGCGGTTACGGTGATGAATCTGGTAGTCAGGGATACAGTGGAAGAAAAAATTATCGCTCTGCAGCAAAAAAAGGCGGAGATGGCGGACGCGGTTATGGACGGCAGCGGAATTTCCCAGCACAGGCTGACCAGAGAGGATTTGCTGAAATGCCTGACGTAACAGGTTCCTGATATTTGACTGCATATATAATTTCGAAGGGAAAGGTCTGCTTTCGGATACATGGAGGTTCTTTATGGCACTATATAACGATCAATTAAGAAAATTTCAGGAGGAAGCGGCAAAAAAGGCGGGCCTGGAGTCCAGAATCAGAGAATTAGACAGACAGAGACAGGAGCTGACGGCCAGAGTGCGGCAGCTTGAATGGATAAAATCGAAAGAACAGTCGGATGTAGACAAGCTGGAAGGACACAGTCTGGCGGCATTTTTCTATGGGGTTATTGGAAAAATGGATGAAAAGCTGAATCAAGAGAGAGAAGAGGCCTACGCCGCCAAAGTAAAATATGATACGGCCGCCTATGAGCTGGAGACTGTTTCAGAAGAACTGGAGCGGTGCCAGGTACAGCTTAGGAGCTTAAGGAGCTGTGAACAGCACTACGAGGAAATGCTAAAGGAAAAGAGCCGGGAAATGAAAAACTCCGGCACTCTGTTTGGAAAAGAAATTTTAAAATTAGAAGAGCGGGAGGCTTATTTGGAGAGTCAGAAAAGGGAAATACAAGAAGCCATCCGGGCCGGAAGAGAAGCCCTCGACACTTCAGACGCTATCCTGTTAAGCCTCGGCAGCGCGGAAAACTGGGGAACCTGGGATTTAATAGGCGGAGGCCTGATGACGGATATGATCAAGCACAGCAAACTGGACGAGGCGCAAAACCAGGTGACCGTTCTCCAGGAAAAATTAAGAAGGTTTAAGACAGAGCTTGCGGATATTGAGATCCAGGCAGATTTGCAGGTGGGCATCAGCGGATTTATGCGTTTTGCAGACGTTTTCTTTGACGGGCTGTTTGCAGATTGGGCAGTAATGAATAAAATCAGCAGCTCCAAGTCACAGGTACAGGATACCAAGGCGCAGATCGAAAGAGTTTTGAACCATCTGCATTCCATGGACAGAAAAATCCAGGCGGATTTGGAAGCAGCCGGACAGAAACGAAAGGACTTGATTATGAATGCATAATATTAATGTTATCACAGATTTTTCGGCGCCGGAATTGGATATCTACGCCCGTCTTTCTGAGAGCCAGCTGCTCCACTACTATGAGCCGGACAGAGGAATCTTTATTGCAGAAAGCCCCAAGGTTATCGGAAGGGCTTTGGATGCCGGATATGAACCTATTTCTTTCTTGATGGAGGCAAAGCATATAGAGGGAGAGGCAGGTGAGCTCCTTACCCGATGCAGGGACGTTCCGGTTTATACGGCGGAATTTGATGTGCTGACCAAACTTACCGGTTTTCAGCTTACCCGGGGCGTCCTGTGCGCTATGCGCCGCCGCTGTCTTCCGGGTGTGCGAGGCCTCTGCGCCGGAGCAAATCGGATAGCCGTTCTGGAAAATGTAATGAACCCTACCAATGTGGGAGCAATTTTCCGGTCAGCCGCTGCATTGGGAATGGATGGAGTATTGCTGACGCCGGGATGCAGCGATCCTTTATACCGCCGGGCCTCCAGGGTCAGCATGGGAACGGTATTTCAGGTTCCCTGGACCTTTTTTGCGGAATACCCGACAGAACCCGCCGGTAATGCCTTTTGTCGGATGCATGGAGAAGATGAGAGCTGGCCTCAAAAGGGTATGGGTATTTTAAGGGAATTAGGGTTTAAAACCGTGGCAATGGCACTTAGGGACGATTCCATAAGCCTTACCGATCCGGCGCTGAAGGCAGAGGAGAAGCTGGCAATTGTTATAGGAACAGAGGGAGACGGCCTGGCGGACAGAACCATAGCAGACTGCGATTATACTGTGCGGATTCCTATGGCGGGAAAAGTGGATTCCCTTAATGCGTCCGTGGCGGGGGCCATTGCATTTTGGGAGTTGGGAAAGAAGGGCTGATTGTATTTGATGAGGTGCAGCTTTGTGAGCGGGCCCTGACTTTGCTGAAATATTTTGTGAGGACGATCCGGATTATCATATTATCGTGGCAGGCCTCTTTTTTGCTCGTTTCTGGAAAAGGCGATGATAATCTTCTGCTTTGTAATGGCTTTTCAGATAAAAGCTTTTATCCATACTTGACTTATCTTGTAAATTCATATATATTAAAAATAGTTTAGTACCATACTAAATTACATCATAAGTTCAAATAATGATTTATCGAAAACGCCGTTTGTAACGGTCCGCAGAGAGTGGAAAAAGGGGCTGTCGCTTTAACAATGTCAGTAAGTTAAGATAGCTCCAAAGAGTGAGTACAGCAAATTTATGTACTCATTCTTTTTTTGTAATAAAATCAAAATAATGCTTGACAAATCATCTCAAATTTGCGGCGACATCATTTCAGATATGCAGTCTGCACCTCATTTGTTTGTAAAACAGCCGGGGAAAGATTTTTCCAGGAAACGTAAACTTTCTTTCTCCGATACAGTCCGATTCCTTTTAAGCATGAATGGAAATACAATGCGGCGGGAATGGATGGAATTCTGGGATTTTCAGCCGGATATGGCTTCTATTCCTGCCTTTTTTCAACAACGTCGAAAATTATTACCTGATTCTATGGATTTTTTATTCCACATGTTCAATGATTCTTTCACATCCATGGACACGTACCGTGGATACCGTCTGCTTGCCTGTGATGGCTCTGATTTAGCCATTGCTCATAATCCAGAAGATAAAGATACTCATAGACGCCATAACTCTTTGGAACTCAATCAAAAGGGATATAACCAGCTTCATTTAAATGCTTTGTATGATCTGAAAAACCGCATTTATACAGATGTCATCCTTCAGCCTGGCCGCTATCCCAATGAAACGGGGGCTCTTATAGACATGATGCAACGTTCCAAAATCCAGAAACCGGTATTACTAATCGCAGATCGCGGATATGAAAGTTATAACGTCCTTGCCCATGCACAGGAAAAGGGATGGAAGTTTTTGATCCGCGCAAAAGATCTTGGCAGCCATGGGATTCTTACGCACTTACCTATACCAGATCATGGAACTTTCGATTGCACTTTATCACTGATACTTACACGAAAACAGACAAAAGAGATAAAAAATCAGCCACAGGTCTATCGGTGCCTGACTAATAAAACTTCCTGTGACTTTCTTGATCCAGTGAAAAATCCATTCTATACACTCCATTTTCGTGTCCTTCGATTTCCAATCTCAGAAAGCACGATGGAATGTATTATTACAAATTTAGAGGAGGATGCGTTTCCCATGGAAGAAATCAAAAAACTTTATGGCTGGAGATGGGGAATTGAACGTTCTTTCCGAGAACTAAAATATACGATAGGGTTGACAAATTTTCATTCTAAAAAGGTGGAGTATATTCAGCAGGAAATTTTTGCCCGATTGATCATTTACAACTTCTGTGAACGGATTGTCACTGGCATAGGAATCCAACAAAAGAATAGGAAATATACTTACCAGATTAATTTCACAGCGGCTGTTCTGATATGCCGGGAATTTTTCCGCAGCCGGATACCTCCACCAGCTTTAGAAGCATTCATTCAAAAGAATGTTCTTCCTGTGAGAGAAGGGCGAAAGGCTCCGCGAAAAGTCCGTCCCAACTCTGCAGTAAGCTTCTTGTATAGGATACCATAAAAAATCCTAAAAAGACATAGAATCATGCGGTTAAGTGGGACTGCTTTATTTGCTATGCGAAAAAATGGCTGAAAGCAGAACTTCTTGCTCTCAGCCATTTGAAATTTCATACGGGAGTCTCTTGCAATGTCCTTAACTTACTGACATTG